>NZ_JBIVUV010000004.1:0-457028 GCF_044768525.1 Streptomyces sp. NPDC091287 | reverse complement strand
TCCCGCTCGGGTACGTCGCGGTCATCCTCGACGAGACGTACACGGAGGGCTCCGGGGTCCACCTCGCGACCCTCGCCGAGCGCCTCACCCGCACCCCCCTCATGGGCCTCCCCGCCACCCCCTGGGCCACCCGCCACGTGCGCGCCCTCCTCACCCGCCACAGCATCCGCGTACGGCCCGGCGTACGAGTGCCCCCGGTGGGCGGCAGGGAGGGGGTCCACAAGGAGGACTTCCCACCCCTCCCCCCAACCCCTCTTGGTGACCCTGTTGTTGGCGTTGTTGCCCCAGGTCAGAGCAACAACAACAACACGGGCAAGGCCTCCCCGTACCCCTTCCGGATCACCGACGACCCCACCCACCCCGTCCGCCACCACGTCCACCACGAAAGGGCCTGACCATGGCACTGCCCAAGAGCATCAGCACCGGCGACCTCGCCAAGAAGAACGCCGAGAGCAAGAAGCAGCGCGAGCAGGAGAAGGCCGCCGGGAAGGACTGACACACTGGCCCTGCACGCCGGGTAGCGCCCGGCCAGAAGCCCCCGCCGGACCGACCCCGGCGGGGGCTTCGCCACAACCCGGCAGAACGCCGCTGGACAAGATCCACGCTTAGCGCCACACTGATGCCACCACCACACGTGTGTCTACAGAGCCCCTGCCCGTCGGCCAGGGGCTCTGCTGCGTCCCGAGGGAGGCCCATGGACACCGAGCTCCTCACCACAGCCCAGGCCGCCGCCCACGCCACCCGCGCCCGTCAGTTCTACTCCGCCGGCGCCGCCGTCATACGCCCAGCCTCCATCCGCTACTGGGCCACCCGCGGACACCTCACCCGCCGCGGCCTCACCGAGGACGGCCACCCCCTCTACGACCTCGCCGACGTAGCCCGCGCCGAACTCAAGACCCGCGCCCGCGCCCTACGCCTCGTCGGCATCCCCGAGCAACACCCCTAGCCCCGCCGTCCGGCGATGGGACCGAGGAGATCCTCCCCGTGGGGGCCCGACTGGGCGTCTACGGGTGCGCGCAGCGACCGGACGGCGGACCAACCCAGGAGGACCCATGGCTGCAGAGATCACGAGCGTCGTGCACCTCGATGTCGAGGTCGGTGATGAGCAGATCTGCGCCGACATCGGCACGTTCACCGTCCCCGTGGTGAACGACACCGTGGACGAGGCCAGCGTGCGCACAGAGCTCGGCGGCCTGCTGAAGAAGGCCGGCGAGTACCTGCTTGAGACTGGCCAGATGCCCTACCTGACACCCCTCAAGTAGGCCGCGTGCCGAGCCGCGCGCCGAAGAGGTGCACCACAGGAGGCTGCTCCGGCACGCCCACCCCCGGGTCGGCGAAGTGCCCGCGGTGCGCGCGCCCCCGCCCCCGCCCCTCGGCTGCCGCCCAGGGCTACGGACGCGAGCACGAGCAGCGGTTCCGCACTGGGGTGCTGGCCCGCGACACCACGTGTGTGGTGTGCAAGGACGCGCCGGCCGTGCACGCCGACCACTGGCCGCTGTCCAAGCGCGAGCTCCTCGCGCGCGGGCTGGACGACCACGACCCCCGGCGCGGACGCGGCCTGTGCGCCTCGTGCCACTCATCGGAGACAGCGAAGCATCAGCCCGGCGGATGGAACCGCAAGGGCCCGGAATACTGAGCGTCACCGGGTAGGGGGCCTCAAATCCCTGCCCCGGGGACCCGCGGAACGCGGGGGGGAGCCCTGTCTCGCGCTGACAGGTTTTCGGATCCGCCGTACCGGGACCCCCGCCGTAACCGATTGTGACCGGAGGTGATCATGGGTCAGCGTGGACCGGCCGGGAAGCCGACCGCCCTGCGGGTCCTGCACGGTGACCGCAAGGACCGGATCAACACCGACGAGCCGCAGCCCTCCGAGCTGGAGATTGAACCGCCGGACTGGCTGAGCGAGGACGCGGTCCAGGTGTGGGAGCAGCTTGCCGACGACCTGATCGGCAAGGGCGTCCTGACCGCGTGGGACACCGAGGCGTACGCCAACTGGTGCGACGCGGTGGTCCGCCGGCGCGACGCCGCCGAGCACGTCGCCCAGGAGGGCGCGGTGGTGGAGCTCCCGGTGTTCAACAAGAACGGGGACATCAGCGGCCACCGCCAGGGCAAGAACCCGTGGCTCCTGGCGCTCGATGCGGCCGATGCCCAGGTCCAGCGGTACGGGGCCCGGTTCGGTCTCACCCCGTCCGACCGCAGTCAGCTGAAGATCGCACCGCCGACGAATCCGGCCGGGGCGGAGCGGCTGCTGTCCTGACCGTCGGGGGTGGTCATGGCTGCGCGGACCACGGCCAGGCCCTCGAGGTCCAAGGCTGCGACGCGGCCGCCCGGCCGCCGCCGGGCGCGGGCGCTGCGGATCGACCACACGAAGAGGTGGCGGCCGCGCTCCCGCAAGGGCGGCCGCTGCGGCTACACCCTGGACGGCAAGACGTGCGAGCGGGCCGGGGCGCACTACTGCGAGCCGCGCGCCGACCGCGTCGTCCAGTTCTTCGCCGAGCTGCTCGTCCACCCCGCCGGGGCGCTCGCCAACCAGCGGTTCGACCTGTCGCCGTGGCAGGAACACGAGATCATCCGGCCGCTGTTCGGGGAGGTCCACTGGTCGGACCAGTGGGGGCGCTACGTCCGCCGCTACACCCGGGCCACGATCGTCATGGCCCGGAAGAACGGCAAGAGCGCGCTGCTGTCCGGGATCGCGCTGTACATGCTCGTCGGGGACGGCGAGGAGTCCGCGGAGATCTACGGCGCGGCCGCCAACACCCGGCAGGCCGGGAAGGTGTTCGAGCCCTGCACCAAGATGGTGCGGAAGTCGCCGATCCTCGCTGCGCGCCTGGACCACATCAAGAACCAGCGGCGCCTGGTCGACGAGCAGACCGGCTCGCACTACGAGGTCATCCCGGCCGACGCGGACAACGAGCTCGGGCACTCGCCGCACTGTTTCATCCTGGACGAGGTCCTCTCGCAGCCGGACGACTCGCTGTGGAAGGCGATGCGTACGGCGGCCGGCGCGCGCACGCAGCCGCTGATGATCGCGATCACGACCGAGACGTCGGATCAGGTGTCGTTCGGTGCGGAGTTCATCGACGAGGCCGACCGGGTCATGGAGGACCCGGCCCGGGCGCCGCACCATTTCGCGTACGTGCGCAAGATGCCGCGTACGGTCGACGAGCTCGAGCGGCTGTGGCGGCTGTTCCCCGCCCGGCCGGAGCTCCCGGTCTCCACCGATCCGTGGGACGAGGCGAACTGGCACTGGGCCAACCCGGCGCTGGGCACGTTCCTCTCGATCCAGTCACTGCGCGAGGAGGCCGAGGAGGCCCGGCAGAACCACAGCGCGGAGAACGGGTTCCGCCAGTTCCGGCTGAACCAGCGGGTCTCCCAGATCACCCGGTGGATCCCGATGGACCTGTGGGACCAGAACGCCCGGGAGATCGCCCCGAACCCGGGCTGGGTCACCGGCCGTCTCGAGGGCGAGCGCTGCTGGGCGGGCCTGGACCTGTCCAGCAAGCTGGACCTGACCGCCTGGAGCCTGTTGTTCCCCGACGGGTCGATGACGTGGCGGTTCTGGGCTCCGGAGTCCATCGCCGACCACCTGGACGGCTACACCGGCGGGAAGTTCTCCGAGTGGGCCGCCGATGGGTGGATCACGCTCACCGACGGCGACACGATCGACTACGACACGATCTACGACGACGTCGAGACCGACCACCAGCTGTACTCCATCGTCGACATCACGTACGACAAGTGGTGCGGTGAGCCGGTCCGCCAGGAGATCGTCAAACGGACTCGGTTGAAGATGGTCGAGTCGGACACCACCTACAGCCGGATGACGCCGCCGATGGCGGAGTTCATGCGCGGGCTGAAGGCCCGGGAGTACGCCCACTACGGCAACCCGGTCGCGCGGTGGATGGCCGACAACCTCGAGTGCAAGAGCCCCCGGGACGACCCGGACCGCATCCGGCCGGTGAAGCCGGACCGCGGGAAGACCGGCAAGCGCATCGACGGCATGCCCTCCCTGCTGTTCGCCATCGACGGCGGGATGCGCGGCATGCCCGCCCCGTCCATCTACGAGTCCCAGGGCATGGCCCTGTAACCCCGAAGGGAGATTCGTGGAACCCGTGGACCGCTGGGACGCCCTGGTCCTGGTCGGCGTAGGCCTCATCGGCCTCGGCCTGTTCCTCCTCGCCCCATGGCTCGGCGTCACTGTCGCCGGCCTCGTGCTCCTGGCCGTCGGCGTCGCCGGGGCGCACAGCGCGAACCGCACGGCGGCCGGCGACCAGCAGAAGGGAGCCTGACGTGGGGTTCATGCGCAGCGCGCTGTCCGGGATCGCGACCCCGGAGAAGTGGGTGGAGGACTGGATGCGCGGGGGGTCGGTCAACTCCGCCGGGATCCGCGTCGACCAGGACACCGCCCTCACCTACTCCCCGTTCTTCGCCGGGGTGCGGGTCCTGTCCGAGGACGTTGGCGCGCTGCCGATGTTCCTGTACGAGCGGCTGCAGCCGCGGGGCAAGCAGCGTGCGACCGGGCACCCGCTGTACAGGCTGCTGCACGACCAGCCCAACCCGATGATGTCGGCGGTGCAGTTCAAAGAGACGCTGATGGGCCACGCGATCACGTGGGGCAACGGCATCGCGTACGTCGTCAGCAACAAGCGCACCGGCGTCATCGAGGAGCTGTGGCCGCTGCGCCCGGACCGCATCAAGATCGGCGTGAAGCGCACCGGGCCGGGCCGCTTCGAGCGCCGCTACCGGTACGACGACGACGTCAACGGCATCCACACCGTGCTCCTGCCCCACGAGGTCCTCCACATCGGGGGCCTCGGGTTCGACGGGGTGGAAGGCTACTCCGTCGTCAACCTCGCCGCGAACGCCATCGGCCTCGGCCTGGCCACCGAACACCACGGGGCCAAGGTGTTCTCCAACGGGGCCGCCCCCGGCGGCGCCCTCTCCCACCCGTCGAACCTCTCCCCGGAAGCCCGCCGCAGGATGGCCGACGACTGGGAGAACATCCACAAGGGCATCGACCGGGCGCACCGCGTGGCGATCCTCGAGGAGGGCGTGACCTGGCAACAGGTCGGCGTCCCCAACGACGCCGCCCAGTTCCTCGAGACCCGCAAGCTTCAGGTGACCGAGATGTCGCGGTGGCTGCGCCTTCCCCCGCACAAGATCGGCGACCTGGACCGGGCGACGTTCTCCAACATCGAGCAGCAGCAGCTCGACTACGTCCAGGGCGCGCTGAACATCTGGTTCGTCCGGTGGGAGCAGGCGGTCCTCACGCAGCTGCTCCTGCCCGAGGAGCGGCAGCGGTTCTACGCCGAGTTCCTCGTCGACTCCCTGCTGCGCGGCGACACCGCGGCCCGGTACGCCGCCTACGCGGTGGGCCGCCAATGGGGCTGGCTGTCGGCGAACGACGTCCGGGAGAAGGAGAACCTCAACCCGGTGGAGGGCGGCGACGCCTACCTCGTCCCGCTGAACATGGTTCCCGCCGGCGGCGACGCCCGGGCGATCGAGCCGAACACTGTGCGCCGGGCCCGCCTCATGCGCGGGCGCGGCAGCACGGTTCGGGACAAGCTCGCCGACGCCTACGGGCCGAAGATCCGCGAGAGCGTGAACGAGCTGGTGGCGTTCGAGGCGGAGATGGTCACCGAGCTGGTGGCCCAGCATCTCGAGCCGGAGCGCGGCCGGCTGCGGACGCGGTCGCTGTCCACGTTCCTCACCGGCCTCAGTGCGCTGTACGCGTCCGACGGCCCGGTGGCCGAGATGCTCACCGAGCTGTGGGTCCCGCTGTTCACCGTGTTCGCCGCCGACGTCGCAGTGGACGCGGCCGACGAGGTCGGGGCCGAGGAGGACGTCGACCTGTCGGTGTGGGCCCGCGCCTACGCCCTGGCCCACGTCGCCTACCAGGTGGCCACCTCCTACGGGCAGCTGCGCAACGCCGCGCAGTCGGCGGACACCCCGGAGGCGATCGTCGCCGACGTCCTGGCCCGCCTGGCGAAGTGGCAGGAGGAGAAGCCCGATCAGGTCACCCGGTGGGAAACCGCCCAGCTCCCGAACGCGGCCGCGCGTGAGACGTGGCGCGAGGCCGGGGTGAAGCGGATCCAGTGGGTGGCCCGCGGGTCGGAGAACTGCCCGTACTGCAAGAAGCTCGACGGCTCGGTCCGGAAGATCGAGGACCCGTTCGTGGCCAAGGGCGAAGACATCGACGGCGACGAGGAGGGCCAGAAGTTGACCGCCAAGCGCGACACGTTCCACCCGCCGGTCCATGCCGGCTGCCTGTGCGAGGTGATCCCGCTGTGAGCGAGCCGTCCGAGGAGTACCTGCGCGGCTGGCGCGACGGCTACGGCCAGGGGCGCGACGACGAGGCGGCGGGCGCCGATCTCCGGGACGGCCCGCCCGACGGGCAGCGCCGGCAGAGCACCCCGCCGCGCGACCGGCAGATCAAGGAACCGAGGAGGAACCGGTGAAGGGACAGCGGCACTACCTGCGCGGCTACGTCGCCCGCGCGGACGGCGACGACGACGCGGCGGGCAAGCCGCTGTCGATCATCGCGGCGACCGAGGGGCGCAAGGGTGACGGCCTCAACCTCACGATGAAGGGCGCCGAGCTCGGCCGGTTCCAGTCCAACCCCGTCGTCGGGTACGGGCATTCCTACTGGGGGCGCGACGGCCTGCCGATCGGACGGTCCGACAAGACGTGGATCGACGACGACAAGCTGCGCATGGACGTCGTCTTCGACCAGGACGACGAGTTCGCCGTCACGGTGGAACGCAAGTACCGGGCCCGGATGATGAACGCGTTCTCCATCGGGTTCGACGTCTGGAACATCGACGACTCCGGGACCCCCGAGGGCTGGGAACTGTTCGAGGTCTCCGCCGTCCCGCTGCCGATGGACCCCAACGCCATCGTCGAATCCGGGCGCAGCGCCCTGGACCTGGTCCGGGGCCTGGACGTGCGCGGCACACCGAACGAGGTCGCCCAGGCCGTCATGTCCAAGCTCGCCGAGCTGGACACCGTCGGCGCCCGGGCCGGGGCCGTTCTGTCCAAGAAGAACAAGACCCTCGTACAGAACGCGGCCACCGCCCTGCAGGAGCTCCTCGACGCCGCCGGCGGAACCGACGACGAGAACGAGGACGAGGACGACGAGCGCCAGGCGCCCGCCGTCGACAACTCCCGGCTGCTCCGGCTCGCCGGTATCTGACCCCCGCGCCGCGCAGCCGCGCGGGGCACCTCACCACACCGAACGGAGACACCCGTGAAGATCCGGGAGCTGCGCACCAAGCGCACCAAGCTGGGCGCCGACGCCCGCACCATCATGAAGCAGGCCGAGGACGAGGGCCGCTCCATGACGCCGGAGGAGGAGACCCGGTTCGACAAGCTCATGGACGAGCGCGACGGAGTCGACGCCACCATCGAGCGAGCCGAGCGCCTCGAGGCCGATGACCGCGAGGACGAGACCGAGGACGACAAGCCGACCGGCCGTGGGGGAGAGGTCGCCATGGGCGCGCTGCGTGCCTACCTGCTGGGCGGCCGGGCCGTCCTCACCGATGCGCAGGCCCGGGCGCTGAACGCCGGGCACGACCCCGAGGGCGGGTTCCTCGTCGCCCCGCAGCAGTTCGTGAAGGACCTCCTCAAGGGCGTGGACGACATGGTCGCGCTGCGGGGACTTGCGACTGTGCACCAGCTGACCCAGGCCGAGTCCCTCGGCGTGCCGACGCTGGACAACGACCTCTCCGACGCCGAGTGGACGAGCGAGCTCGGCACCGGCAGCCAGGACGACGGACTGCGGTTCGGGAAGCGCGAGCTGCGGCCCCACCCGCTCGCCAAGCGGGTCAAGATCAGCCGGAAGCTGCTGCGGGCGGCGGTCATGAACCCGGAGACGCTGGTCCGTGAGCGCATGGAGTACAAGTTCGGCGTGACGGCCGAGAAGGCCTACATGACCGGCGACGGGAACCAGAAGCCGCTGGGCCTGTTCACCCCGAACGCCGACGGCATCCCCACCACACGGGACGTCGACGTGTCCACGACCGGGTCCGGGTTCGTCAACGCCGCCGGCGGGAACTCCGCGGACGACCTCATCACCGCCAAGTACACGCTCAAGAGCGCCTACCACGCGAAGGCCCGGTGGCTGTTCCACCGGATGATGATCGCCTCCGTCCGCAAGCTGAAGGACGGCGACGGGAACTACATCTGGAAGGCCGGCCTCGCCAGCGACCAGGGCGACCGCATCCTCGACATCCCGTTCATCACCTCCGAGTTCGCGCCCAGCACCTTCGGCGACGGCGACTACGTCGGGATGCTCGGCGACTTCTCCTACTACTGGATCGCCGAGGCCCTCTCCTTCGAGGTGCAGCGCCTGAACGAGCTGTACGCCGAGTCGAACCAGGTCGGGTTCATCGGCCGCCAGGAGGCCGACGGCATGCCGGTCCTCGCCGAGGCGTTCATCCGCCTGCAGTCCAACGACGTCGTCGCCTGACCCGCGCCCCGCGCAGGCCCACACCGAGAACGGAGCACACTCATGCGCACCGACATCAAGAACAGCCTGGACGTCATCGCCACCCTGGCCCCGGCCGCCCAGACCGCCACGGCGACCGGCACCGCCGTCGACCTGGCGAACTACGACGCCGCCGCGGTGGTCATCACCACCGGGGCCGTCGCCAACGCCGCTTTCAGCATCGAGATCCAGGAGTCCGACGCCTCCGGCAGCGGGTTCACCGCCGTCGCGGCCGCCGACCTGGACGGCACCGAGCCCGCCACCCTCACCGCGACCACGGTCACCGTCATCGGCTACCACGGCATCAAGCGGTACATCCGCGCCGTGGCCACCGACGCCGGCACCGGAGACGCCTCCTTCGGCGTGACCGTCATCCGCGGCAAGGGCCGCGTCAAGCCCTGACCCTGCCCCACCCAGCAACGCCGCACGGGCGCCCACCAGCTGGGCGCCCGCGGCGTTTCCCGACCAGAGCAGGAGGAGCACCATGCTCGTAGAGATGCAACGCCTCATGGCGAGCCCCCGCCTCGGAACCGTCCATCCGGGGCAGATCATCGACATGTCCGCCGCGGAGGCCCGCCGACGGATCGCCGCCGGAGACTGCAAGCCCGTCACTGGCCAGGCCGCCGAGCCGCCCCGCCGTACGGCCGGCCCCACCGAGCAGGAGCCGGTCACCGGCGGGCAGGGCGACGAGGTCCCGGTCGAGAAGATGACCGTGGAGCAGCTCAAGGCGTACGCCGCCGAGCAGGACATCGACCTCGGTGACGCCACGAAGAAGGACGACATCCGCGCCGTGGTCCTGGCCGAGCTCGAGCGGCGCCGCGACGCGGACGGCGACTGATGCCGTACGCCACCGCGGAGAACCTGCGTCTCCTGCTGCGGCAGCCCTCCTTCAGCGACGACGACACCGCGACGGCCGAGCTCCTGATCGAGCTGGCCGAGGGCGTCATCGACGAGGAGACCGGGCAGCACCTAGAGGCGGCCGAGGACACCGTCACCCTGGACGGGCCGGTCATCGAGGACAGCCGCTACCAGGGCACCACCGGATCCCGGAAGCTGCTCCTGCCCCGCTGGCCCGTTACCGCCGTCGCCTCGGTCACCCTCACCTCCGACACCGACGACGGCGAGGACCTCACCTTCGGCAAGGAGCAGGACTACACCTGGTCCCGGTCGGGGATCCTGCACCGGCGCGGCGCCGACTGGCCGACCCACGACCGGGCCATCGAGGTCACCTACACCGCCGGATACGCCACGATCCCCGCCGGGATCAAGCGCCTCACGCTGCGCCTGGCGGCCGGCGGCTGGTCCAACTTCGAGCGCCTCACCAGCGAATCGCTGGGCGACCACTCCAAGGCCTGGGCGGCCGACGCCCTCGGCATCGAGCTGACCCCCGCCGACCGCAAGGCGCTCGGCCTGTACCGGGCCCGGACGTGAGTATCGGCCGGTGGCTCAACCGGACCATGGAGGTCTGGCGCGAGACCACCTCGCCGGACGGGGCCGGCGGACAGACGTCGGTGTGGGTGCAGACCGGTGAGGTGCGCGCCAAGGTCGACCAGCCGTCGGCCGCGGACCGGATGCTCGCCCAGCAGGCGGGCAGCAAGCACACCCACACCGTCTACCTCGCCGACGGGTCCGACGTGCTGCGCGGCGACCAGCTGCGCGGCGACGGCCAGACCCTCACCGTCCACGCCGCCCTGCAGCCGTCGGGCCCCCGCTACCTCCGGGCCGACTGCGAACTGATTCAGCGGCAGAAAGGCACCTGATGGACACCGCCCCCGAACCGCGCCCGCCGCGCCCCGCCGACCCGGAGACGTGCCGGCTGCGCGCCGAGGACACCGACAGCCCCGACTCCAACGCTGCGGACCGTCTCAGGTGGGCGGTCCTCGCTGTGGCCGGCGAACTCCACGAGATCCGCAAGCTGCTCCGGAAGAGGTGACAGACGTGGCCCGCTCCGGCATCACCGTGGAAATCCAGGGGGCCGCGCGGCTGCGCGGCCGCCTGGAGGAACTGGACGACGCGATCGTCCAGGCGCTGAAGAAGGCGGTCAAGGAGGCCGCCGAGGCGGTGAAGGCGGACACCCAGCGCGACGTCGCGAAGGACTCCGGCAACCTCCAGGAGAAGGTCGACATCAAGTACGACGACGACGGCCTGACCGCACGCGTCGGCTGGCACGACCCCGAGGACTTCTACGCCCACTTCCTCGAGGCAGGCACCCGCCGCGCACCCGCGCAGCCCGCGCTCGGCCCCGCCCTGGAGGCGGAGCGCGGCCGCTACCAGGGGCGGCTGACCGAAGAAGTGCGCAGGGCCCTGCGGTGACCACAGCCCCAGAAACGATGGGGCCTGTCCAACGGGCCCTGTACGCGGTGCTGACCGGCGACAGCGCCCTCAGTGACCTGAACGCCGGGGTCTACGACTACCTGCCCGAGGACGTCGGCTACCCGTTCGTCGTCATCGGCGAGGCCACCGAGATCCCGGACAACTCCCACGACCGGTACGGGCGGCAGACCGTCGTCACCCTCCACGGGTGGGACCAGTACCGCGGCTACGCCCGGGTCCAAAGCATCGGGGCCCGGATCGTCGCGCTGCTGGACCACCGGCCGCTCACCCTGGAGGGCCTGGACCACGTCGCCACCCGGTTCGAGTTCTCCCAGACGCTGACCGACCCGACGCCGCCCGGCGACATCCGCCACCTCGTGCAGCGCTTCCGGGTGGTCACCGAGCAGCCGCCCGCCCCCTGACCGGAAGGACACACCATGGCCGCTCTGGCAGCCACCCGGGCCGTCACCCTCGGCGGCATCCCGGACATCACCACAGGAGCCACCGCCGCCACCGTGAGCGGGGACACCGCCCCGGTCGGCGAGCGGCTGTTCCTCCTCGCCATCAACTCCGGCGCGTCCTCACGCACCATCACCATCGCCACCCCGGGGACCGTGCACGGCCACCCCGTGGCGGACGCCACGCTCGTCGTGGCCGCCGGGAAGACCGGCCTCATCCCGCTGACCGCGATCTTCCGGGGAACCGCCGGGCGGGCAGCGATCACCTACGACGCCGTCACCTCCCTGAGCGTGCGCGTCCTCGAGCTGGGAGCCTGACATGCCAGGAAAAGACGCATTCGGTACGCAGCTGCTGCGCGACACCAACGGGGCTGGGACCTTCGCCGTCGTCGCGAACGTGTCCGACCTCAGCGGACCGGCACGCGCACGGGAGGCCATCGAGGTCACCACCCACGACTCCCCGGACGGCTACCGGGAGTTCATCAAGGGGCTCAAGGACGGCGGCGAGGTCGAGGCCACGATCTACTACGACCCCGGCAACACCAGCCACCAGGCCCTGGACGCCGACTTCGAGGAGAAGGACCTCCGGGACTACCAGCTGGTCATCCTGCCGGGCGAGGCGGACGAGCACACCTGGGACTTCACCGCGCTGATCACCGCCATCGGTGACGCCTACCCCACCGACGACAAGATCGAGCGCACCGTCACTTTCAAGATCAGCGGCAAGCCGACCCTTACCGCGACCGGCTGACCAGGCAGGAGCAACAGCACATGGCATCACTGAAGGACCTCATCCGGCAGGCCTCCGACGTCCGCCACCAGGACGACGTGGAGATCCCCGAGTGGGCGCCCGGCGTCCACTTCCGCGTCACCGGGCTCCCGTCCGGCGACTGGGAGGACTACCACAACAAGCTCTCCAAGATGACCCGCCGGGACGAGACGTCCGGGGTCGAGATGACGATCAAGTCCCGCAAGGCGGAGATCGTCGCCAAGGCCCTGTACGACCAGGAGACCGAGGAACTCGTCTTCCCCGACCTGCGCGAAGGCATCGCGATCCTGTCCAAGAGGTCGGCCGGAATCGTCGGCGGTCTGTTCGTTCTGGTGCGCCATCTGTCCGACGAGGACCGCGACTTCACCCAGAAGGTGAAGGCTGCCGAGGAGGATTTCGGCGACGGCCAGAGCTGAGGCTCCAGTACGACCTGGCCGTGGCCTGGCGCATCACCCCGGCCGAGGTCCTCACCCGGTTCACCACCGAGGAGATGATCCGGGTGCTGGCCTACCAGAACCTCTACGGACCCGTCGGGCCCCGCAGGTTGGACGTCCTCACGGCCCGGCTCGGCATGGACGTCGCCGCCCCGCACATGAAGAAGGGCCGCCTGCCCAAGCTCAAGGACCACCTCATCCAGTGGTCCCGCCCCCGCAAGACGGGGCGCGAGCTCCTCGAGATGGTCAAAGGCCTGCAGGCCGGATTCGAGCAGCAGACCGACAGGAAGGCGGCACGGTGACGATCCTGGACGAGCTCCTCGTACGCATCGGCATGGACTCCTCCGCCGTGGACGAGGGCACCGAGCAGGTCAACAGCAAGCTGGACGCGATGGCCGGCCCCGCCGCCCTGGCCGGTGCGGCGGCCGGCGGCGCCCTGGCCCTCGGCCTGAGCGCCGCCATGGACATCAGCGAGGCCCGCAGCAGTCTCCGCGATCAGCTCGGCCTGACCGCAGGGGAGGCCGAGCGGGCGGGCGATATCGCCGGGGACGTCTACGCCGCCGGTTTCGGGGAGTCCCTCGCCGACGTCACCGAATCGGTCGCCGCCGTCGGCTCCTCCATTAGCGACCTTGGCGACCTGACCGACACCGAAGTTGCCGACATGTCCAAGGCGGCCCTCGCCCTGGCGAAACGCTTCGGGATCGACGTGGCGGACGCCGCCACGGCCGCCGGAAACATGATCAGCAACGGGCTCGCGAAGGACGGCACCGAGGCCATGGACGTCCTGGCGAAGGCCGCGGAAACCGTCCCCAAGTCGATGCGCGCGGACATGACCGAGGCCGTCAACGAGTACGGCAAGCACTGGGCGCGGATCGGCCTGGACGGCAAGGACGCCATGGGCATGCTGTCGCAGTACGTCAAGGCGGGCGGCAAGGACATCGACCAGGCCGGGGACGTCCTCCACGAGTTCGCACGTATCACCTCCGAGGAGACCGAGCGGGCGAGCGAAGGCCTGAAGGCGATGGGCCTGCCGGCCAAGCAGATGCTGGCCGACATCAACGCCGGAGGCGAGCCCGCCAAGGCCGCGCTGCAGAAGACCATCGAGGCGCTGCGCGGGATCAAGGACCCGGCGAAGCAGGCCGAGCTCGGCGTCGCCCTGTTCGGCGACATGGCCGGCGAGGGCGCGGACGCCCTGTGGGCGATGGACCCCGCGACCGCGGCCGCCGCCACCGGGATGGACAAGGCAGCCGGAGCGTCCAAAGGTCTCACCGACGCGATGGAGGACGACCCCGCCCAGCAGATGGACGCCGCGATGCGGACCCTGACCCAGGGACTCGGCGAGGCGCTGCTCCCGGTCATCCTGCAGGCCTCGCAGTTCATGTCCGAGAACAAGGGGCTGATGCAGCTCCTGGTCCCCGTCGTCCTGGCTCTGGCCCTCGCGCTCGGGGTGTTCGCGGCCGCCGTCTGGATCGCGAACATGGCCATGCTCGCCTCGCCGGTGACGTGGATCGTCCTCGGGATCATCGCCCTGATCGCCGTCATCGTCCTGATCATCCTCAAGTGGGACGAGGTCGCCGCCGCCACCGGCCGCGTCTGGGACTGGATCGTCGGCAAGCTCGCCGCCGCCTGGCAGTGGATCAAGGACACCGCCGCTGCAGCGTGGAACTGGGTGGTTCAGAAGACCACCGCGGCGTGGGACTGGATCGTCGCCGACATCAGCAAGGCCGTCTCCGACGTCATGTCCATCGTGAACTGGCTGTCCGCGATCCCCGGGAAAGTCGCCGGATGGTTCGGCCAGGTCGTCTCCTGGGTCGGCAGTCTCCCGGGGAAGATTCGGTCGGCCGCCTCGGGCATGTGGGACGGGATCAGCTCCAGCTTCCGCGGCATGGTCAACCAGCTGATCGGCGGCTGGAACCGGCTGTCGTTCACCATCGGCGGCGGCTCCATCATGGGCGTCTCCGTCCCGTCGCTGACCCTGTCTACCCCCAACATCCCGATGCTCGCCGACGGCGGGATCACCACCGGGCCGACCCTCGCGATGATCGGCGAGGGGCCGGAGGACGAGGTCGTCCTGCCCCTGTCCCGCCTCGAGCAGATGCTCAACACCCGCCAGGACGTCCGCGCCCCGTCCGTCCACAAGACGGTTGGGGCCGCCGCCCAGATCCGCGTCACCTACGACGCGTCCGGCGGCACCAGCGCGTTGCGTACCGCGCTCCAGGAGCTCGTCCGCGTCGAGGCGGGCGGCGACGTACAAGAAGCCTTCGGGCAGTGAGGAGACGCCCGTGTTCCCCCTGGACCGGCGCACAGAGTTCCAGATCGGCGGCACCTGGACCAACGTCACCAGCGACGTCCGGGAGAGCGAGCCCATCACGATCGAGCGGGGCACGAAGAACGAGGCCGGGAAGGGCGGACCGTCCAAGTGCACCCTGAAGCTCAACAACCGGCACGGGAAGTTCTCCCCGCGGAATCCGCTGTCGCCGTACTACGGGCTGATCGGCCGCAACACCCCGATCCGGGTGTCCGTGAAGGGCCCGGAGTCTTACCTCCAACTGGAGGGCAACACTTCCTCCTACGCCAGGACACCGGACACCGGCGCCCTGGACATCACCGGCGACATCGACGTGCGGGTGGAGGCAACGGCCGACTGGTGGGCCGTCCCGGTGCAGACCCTGCTCGGCAAGTGGGTCAGCGTCGGCAACCAGCGCTCCTACATGCTGCGGATCGAAAACGGCAGCGTGAACCTGAGCTGGGGCACGGACGGCACGGTCTGGTACTTCGCGTCGCAGCTGCTGCCCGCCCTGCCGAAGCGCGCCGCACTGCGGGCGACCCTCGACGTCGACAACGGGGCAGGCGGCTACACGGCACGCTTCTACTGGGCAGACAGCATGGGCGGGCCGTGGGTCCAGATCGGCGACCCGCTGAGCAGTACGCCCACCATGAGCATCCACGCGGGCACCGCCCCACTGGAGGTCGCACCGGTCGCGGCCACCGGCTGGACCCCGGTGGGTGGCCGCGTCCACCGCGCCGAGGTCCGGTCGGGCATCAACGGAACCCTGGTCGCGGACTTCGACGCCCGCGCACAGCCGGAGGGGACCACGGGCTGGACGGACAGCGCGGGCCGCACGTGGACTGTCGGCCCCGACGCGCAGGTCTCTGACCGACAGTTCCGGTTCCACGGGGAGATCAGCGCCTGGCCGTCCCGGTGGGACGTGTCCGGGGCCGACGTCTGGGTCCCGATCGAGGCTGCGGGGATCCGCCGCCGCCTCGGGCAGGGACAGAAGGCCCTTGCCAGCACGCTGCGCCGCAGGATCCCGGCGTTCGCGCCGCTGGCGTACTGGCCGTGCGAGGACGAGGACGGCGCCACCCAGGCCTACTCACCCATCGACGGAGTCGGCCCGCTCACCGTGACCGGCTTCCGGTTCGGGCAGGACAGCACCCTGGCCGGATCCTCGGCGCTCCCCGCGGTCGAGGGCGGCGGCCGCATGGTCGGCGTCGTTCCTCCCCCGTCCGGCACGGCCACCCAGTGGTCGGTGCACATGGTGTACGCCGTCGACTCCCCGCCGGCCACCGACGGGGTGTTCCTGTCGTGGCGGAGCACCGGCACCGTGCGCCGGTGGCGCATCGTCCAGCGCCAGGGCGTCGCGAGCATCCAGGGCTACGACGCGGCCGGAGACCTCCTCGTCGACCAGGCCGTCGCCATCGGCGACGACGTGTTCACCGGATGGCAGCGCTTCTACTTCCGCGTCTCCCAGTCCGGCGGCACGGTCACCTGGCGGCTCGACTGGTACAACATCGGTGGCCCGGCCGGCGGTTTCGGCTCCACGTACAGCGGTACGAGCGGCCGCGTCACGCAGATCGAGACGCAGTTCAGCACGTCCATCACCGGTCTGAAGGTCGGGCACATCGCGGTCATGCCCGTCGCCGTGACCGCCGCCTACACGTCCGCCGATCACGGGTTCTCCGGGGAGTCGGCGATCGCCCGGATGCGGCGGCTCGCCAACGAGGAGTCCGCACAGATCAACCTGACGTGGATCGACGGCGACACCACGGCCGACACCGAACGCCTCGGCGCACAACGGCCGGACACCCTCATGCACCTCGTCCAGGAGGCCGCGGACACCGACGGCGGGATCCTGTACGAGCCGGCCGACCGGCTCGGGCTCGTCTACCGGGACCGGGCCACCCTCTACAACCAGCCCGTGCGCCTGGCGCTCGACTACACCGAGCCCGGGGAGGTCCCGCCGCCACTGGAGCCGACACCGGACGACCAGCGGCTACGCAACGACGTCACCGTCACGCGGCGCGGCGGGTCCTCGGGGCGGGCCGTGGCCGAGACGGGGCCACTGTCCATCGAACCGCCCCCGGACGGAGCCGGCCTCTACGACGAGGCGGTGACGCTGAGCCTGGCCACCGACGACCAGCCCGCCCGGATCGCACAGTGGCGGTGCCACCTCGGCACGTGGGACGAGGACCGCTACCCCACGATCACGGTGTGGGTACACGCCGCCCCGCACCTCGTCGACGAGGTCCTCGGCATGGACATCGGGGACCGCCTCCAGATCGGCAACCCGCCACCGTGGCTTCCGCCCGGCGTGATCGACCAGCACATGCTCGGCTACACCGAGCGCCTCGGCCTGTACGAATGGCCGATCACGATGAACTGCGCTCCGGCCGGCCCGTGGCAGGTGGGCGTGGTGGAGGACCCGGTGCTGGGCCGGGCGGACACGGACGGCACCGAGCTCGCGGCCGGGGTCACGGCGACGGACACCGGCCTGCCCGTCACGGTGACGGCCGGCCCCCGATGGGTCACCGCAGCACCCAACGTCATCGGCGACCCGGGATTCGAGTCGGGCGCCGGTGCGTGGGCGTGCTCGCGCGGCGCGTCGATCGGGGCCGTCGCGTGGGAGCGGGACATCGTCCGGTCCGGGACCGGTGCGGCGCGGATCACCCGCGTCCACCTGACGGACACGGGCACCCTCAACATGCAGCAGGCCGGGGTGACGTACCCGGCCGCGTCGGGGCAGACGTGGGCCGCGCACGCCTGGGTCTACAACGGCAGCACGCTGGCCAGGGACATGCGGATGGGCATCGTCTGGCGCGACGCGGGCGGCGTCGACACGTTCATCCTCCCGACCCTCACCAGCGTGGCCCCCGGGCAGTGGGTGCGCCTCGCGGTCGCCGGGACACTGCCCGCCGGAGCCGTCTCCGTCTACCCGAGCATCGTCGGGGGCAGCGGGTGGACGGTCGGCGAGTGGTGGATCGCTGATGACGTGCGCCTGGCCCGCACCGACACCTACGTGGGCACCGACATGACCGACCAGTTCCCGTTCGACGTCACAGTCGGCGGAGAGCAGGTCACCGTGACCTCGATCGGCCCCGTTCCGGCCGACACGTTCGCCCGGACGTCGACCGGGGGGTGGGGCGTCTCCTCCTCCGGGCACGACTGGCAGGTCGCCCCGGCGGCGAGCGCCGCGCATTTCACCGTGTCCGGAGGGGTCGGCACGATCGCCGTGGACGGGCTCAACACCACGCGCCGCGTCTACCTGCCGGACTCCTACCGGCCGTCGGACGTCGACGCCCGCGTGGCCATCTCCATCCAGGCCCTGGCCGCCGGCGGGAATGTAGAGGCGTCGATCATGCTGCGGGTGGACCCGGCCGACGTCGGCAACACTTACTACTACGGCGAGGTCGAGTTCAACTACCAGGCGAGCAGGACCGTCCGGGCGCGCATCATGCGCCGCCAGAACGGGGCCGACACCGCGCTGTCGACCGCGATCGATGTGCCCGGCCTGACCTACACCGCCGGGGCTATCATCCGGTGCCGCTTCCGGGCGACCGGGCAGCTGCTCCAGCTGCGGGCGTGGGCGGACGGCAGCCCCGAGCCGACGACCTGGGCGGTCGAGGTTACCGACACCGCCCTCACCTCCGGGCGGGTCGGCCTGCGGGCCATCCTCGACCCGCCCAACACCAACACCCTGCCCTTCGCCGTCGCGTTCAGGGACTTCGCCGTGGCCGGGGACCAGCTCTTGACCGTCACCCGCAGCGTCAACCGCATCAGCAAGGCCCACGCCGCGACGACGCCACTGTCCCTCACCCACCCGATGCGTGCCGCCCTGTAGGAGGAACCGCATGCCCATCTCTGCGGGCCAGACCGTTACCGCCGGGCAGCTCAACCGCATGCAGCCCGTCCCCTACGAGGCCTCCGCAAGCGGGTCCCTCGTAGGGCCCCAGACCGGCGTCGATGTCCCAGGGGCGACAGTGACGTTCACCACCACGACGGACAACGCGGTCGCCGTGGTGAACACCAGCTTCGACTTCGACTTCTCGGCGGCAACCACAACGCTGGGGTCCGGCCGCCTCGTGGTGGACGGGGTGGCCACCACCCGGTTCGCACTCTTCCAGCAGGGACCCGGAGCCAGCGCCGACCGTGTCGTAGCGGGGCAGGACTATCGGGTCGACCTCGGGACGGCAGGCTCACACACCCTGGTGCTGAACGTAACCGTGCCCACGGGCATGACCCTGAATCAGTACACGGCGATGGTCGTCACCGTCTACGAAGTCGTCTGACCCCGCCCCCACCCCGCCCCGCGCCGCCTGGCCCGGGGCTTCGTCATGTCTGGAGACCTGATGGCCTGGTACCCCGGTGCCAAGAAGATGGAGTTGCAGCCGGAGTCGGACGCCCAGGCGGCGATCCGGCCGACGCAGCTGATCCTGCACAGCATCGTCGCGAACTGGACCGCGCGCAGGACGTACGAGTTCTGGCGCGACTCCACCAATCTCGAATCGCACTTCGGGATCGGGTACGGGGCGCGGGACATTGCCCAGTACATCGGCACCGAGACCCGCGCGGACGCCAACGCCGGCGCGAACAGACGCAGCGACGGGACCGGGGCGATCTCGGTGGAGACCGCTTCGAACTCGAAGGCGTCGGACCCGTGGAACGCCGCGCAAGTCGAGGAGCTGATCAAGCTCGGAGTGTGGGCGCACCAGCGCCACGGCATCCCGCTGCGGATCTGCCGGACGTCCGGCGATCCCGGGTTCGGCTACCACTCGATGTTCGCGGCCTGGTCGACCTCAGGCACCGCCTGTCCCGGCAAGGCCCGCATCAAGCAGTTCCGCGAGGCGGTGTTCCCGGCGATCGTCGCCCGCGCCACCGGCAAGACCCCGACCGAACCCACCAACCCCCCGAAGCAGGAGGACCCCGTGGCTCTCACCCCGGCGCAGGATGCCCGGCTGGCCCGGATCGAGAAGCGCCTCGACCAGGTCGCGAAGGACGCCTCGGTCGCCCCGTGGACGTACAAGAACGCGTCCCTGGTCGCCGAGGCGAAGAAGACCGGGGGCAAGGTCCCCGACATGCACGGCCGGATCGAGCAGATCCAGGCCACCCTCGACGCGCTCACCACGGCCGTCGCCGCTCTCACGAAGGAGTCCTGACCATGAAGATCAGCAGCGCTGCTAAGTCCCTCGTCGCGGGTCTCGCGGCCGGGGCGACCGCCGCCGTCACCGCCGTGCAGGACCAGGTCCTCACGACCGGGGAGGGCGTCACGATCGTGCTCGCCGTCCTCGGGGCATGGGGGGTCGTCTACGCCGTGCCCAACCGTCAGCCCGACCAGGCCACCCCGGGCCGGGGTCTCTGACCTGACCGCATAGTGCGCTGGAGGACCGTGTGGATGCTGCGATGCTCACCGCGCTGGGTGCACTGCTGGCCTCGCCGGTGGCAGCCGCAGCAGCCATCTACGGGTCCCGGGGCGCGAACCGTGCGTCCCGGGAGGGCACCTTGATGACCACCTACGACAGCCTCACCTCGAAGCTCGTCGCCGAGCGGGACAAGGCCGAGGAAGACCAGGCCACCGCCGAGCAGCGCGCGGCCGCCCTGGAACTGGAAGTGGCGCGGCTGCGGCTGCTGGTGACGCAGCTGGGGGGTACGCCGTGACGCGCACTCAGCATCTTCTCTACCGCCGCCGGTACCTGCTGTGGATCACGGCTGCGCTGCTGGCCCTCGGCGGCGGCCTGGCCGTCGCCTTTCTCGAGATCGACCGGGCCGATGCCCGGGCCGGGGTCCTGGCCACGGAGGCGGACCGGCGGGGAGACGCGGTCAGTACCCTCGCCGGAGACGTCAGGACGTTGCGGGCGCAGATCCAGGCCGAGGGCGGCACCCCCGCCGCGCCGGATCCGGCGGCCGCGGTCGACGACCTGCCGGACCGGGTCGAGGTGCCCGTGCCGATCCCCGGCGCGACCGGTCCCGCCGGGCGGAAGGGCGAGACCGGTGCCCCTGGCGAGGATGGCCAGGACGGGAAGCCCGGGGCGGACGGCTCGCCCGGCCCCGTCGTCACGGGCGCCCCCGGCCGCGACGGCGCGAACGGGACTGACGGCGCCCCGGGCGAGCGCGGAGAGAAGGGCGACCAGGGAGAGAAGGGCGAGGTCGGCGCGACCGGTGAACGGGGCCAGGCAGGTCCGCCCGGCCCGGCCTGCCCCGACGGGTACACCCTGCAGCCTCCACCCGGAGACCCGGACGCCCTCGTCTGCCGGCGGACGACGCCGTCGCAGCCGGAGGACCCGGCCGGCACACCGAGCCCGCTCGCCCTTGCGCTCGACCCCACCCGCCGCCAGTACCCGTGACCACCGCGCCCCCACCGCTGAGGCGGTGGGGGCGCTTCGCGCGTTGGGACGGCGAGAGTTTACGTACGAGACGCCGACACGTCCCGCCCGCTCTCGTACGCTGGCAACCCGGACAGACGCACAGGGGGCAGGACATGACCACACACCACGTCGGCCAGCGCATCCGCGAGGTGCGCAAGATCCGCCAGTTCTCCGTCCGCAAGGTAGCCACCGACGTCAGGATCTCCACCAGCCTGCTGGAGAAGATCGAGTCCGGTGACCGCAACCCGTCCTCCGGCCTCGTCGCCCGCATCGCGGCGGTGCTCAAGGTCGGACCGGACAAGCTCACCGGCCAGCCGTTCATGAACGGGGCCGAGGCCGAGGACCAGGTCCAGGCCGTCATTCCGGAGCTGCGCCGGATACTCCTGACGTACGACAACCCTGACGACCTGCTGACCGCCCCGCGCCCGCTCGCGGTCCTCGCCGCTGAGATGGACCACGTCACCCAGCTCCGGCAGGACGGGCACTACGTCAGCATGGGCCCCCTGCTCCCTGGTCTCCTCGCCGAGCTCACGCACGTTGCGTTCACCGCCTGCGGCGAGGAGCAGCAGCGCGCGTACTGGTGGCTGGCCCGCGGGTTCCGGGCGACGAACAGCCTGGCGCACAAGCTCGGGTACCACGACCTGTCGCTGACGGCGGTGGAGCGGGCGCACTGGGCGGCCGACCGGTCCGGGGACCCGCTGATGCAGGTCACTGCCGCGTACCTCCGGTCCGGGGCGATGATCCGGATGGGCGCGTACGGGTCGGCTCGCCGCCTCCTTGAGGGCCTGGAGCAGGAGGTGGAGCGCCTGGCCCCCGAGGCGTCCCTGAGCGGGGCCCAGCTCGCCGTCCAGGGTGCGGTGCTGCTCAAGCTCGCGATCCTCGAAGCGCGGGACGGACGTCCCGAGCAGGCGGAGCATCGGCTCGCCGAGGCGCGCGCGGCGGCCGGCCTCCTGGGTACGGATACGACGCACTACGAGATGTCGTTCGGCCCGACGAACGTGCGGATCCACGAGGTCGCCGCGATGATCGACACGGGAGACACGGAGCAGGCGCTCGCCCGGCTGCGGGAGTGGGGCGCCGAGCAGGACCGCACCGAGTGGGAGCTCCCGCGCGGGATCGCGAAGGAGCGGGCAAGTCACCACCACATCGACGTCGCGGCCGCGCGGCTGGCCGAGGGCGACCGGCAGGGGGCATTTGCAGACCTGTCCGTGGCGCGGGGCATCAGCCCGGTGCATACCCGCTACCACCCGACGACTCGGCACACCGCGGCCGCGCTCGTGCGGCTGGACCGGCGCTCGGATGACTCGCTCGCAGGGTTCGCCCGCTGGACTGGTGCCTGACGGGCTGTCAAGCGGTTCGGGAAAGAATCATCCCCACAAACTGTGGGCGCACCCCACATGACTGTGGGCAATGATCCCCTCACTCGTCCATAGTGTGAGGGGATCGCTCATGCCCGCAGCGCCCGATGCCGCGGCGGCCTGGCTCGCCACGGTGCACCCGGACCGGACCCACGCCGCCCAGTGGATGCGGTCCGCCGGCCTCGTCTTACTACCGCTCGGCGTCCGCTGGTCCGCCGTCAAGGCCGACGAGCACGACGGCCTGGCCGCGGCCGCCGACGTCAGCGGCCCCGTCATCCACGACCCCAGTGGCCGCGTCGTCTACTTCCTCGTCCCCGTCGCGGCGAGCGAAACCTGGGACTGCCCGCGCACCGAGCTCCTCGGCCTGGCCTGCTGGCTCGCCGTCCCCGCCCCCCGCACCACCGAGCCGCCCGGCGTGCACTGGGTGCGCCCGCCGGACGGGAGCGGCCTCCTTGTCGACCCGGCCGCGCTGCACGCCGCGATCAGCGGCCGCACCGCCGAGGCCGTCTCATGACGACAAAGACGGCGGTCGCCGACGACACCACGTACAAGACGTGGATAGGGCACACCACGACCTGCGCTACCTGCAAGGCCGGCCTCGCCTGCCCGACGAACGTCAAGCTCGGCCGCGCCTGGCGGCAGGCCCGCCGATGATTTGCGACCGCTGCGACCAGCCCATCGCGCCGGGGCAGGACGATCGCGTACCGGTTCCCGGAGCGTCCGGCGCGGGCGGAACGGTTGTGCTCCACCGTGGTGGCTGCGCGATATCTCCGTCGCACCCGGCGTCGTATCCGGAGCGCAGCCGCTGATCTCCCGCGCGCACCCTCCGGCCGGCGGTGGTCAGGGTTCGGGCGGGCCGAGTAGCCCCCGCCTCGCGTGGCGGGGGCTACTCCTCACTGTCCTCACTGTCCTCACGGACGAAGCCCTCGAGCGGCACACCGATCGCATCAGCGATTTTGATCAGGGTGTCGATCAATGCGGCGCGGTGGCCCTGCTCGATGTCGCTGATCGTCGTGATGCGGATGCCGGACCGGATCCAGACCGCTTCCAGCGTGAGGTTCGCGTACTCCCGTGCGGCGCGGACTCGCAGGCCGATAGCTCGCCTTTTGGCGAGGACGCGCTCAGGGGACATCGGCTCGTGGTGCACCTGCTCACGCTCGTGAGGCCATGATCATTTGTCTTCACGATTGACCGAGAAACGGCTGATCAAGGAGGGTGGTCCGGTGAGGGTCACCCTTATTCGCTCACTCGTTCGAGAGAGCGCTTACGATTTAGTCTTGAACAGTTCTTGACCGTGTGATGACCTGACTTCCCGGTCAGGAGTCAACGCGAGTCCCGGGTGATTACGAGTGCAGCAGTGACGGACCAATCCGAGGCCTGGCCTCCTGGCGAGATCCTCGCGGCCTACGACTGGCAGGACGGCGCCTGCTTCCGGTGCCGCGACGGCGCCCGCTCCGTAGCCCACATCGCCACCGTGACGGCACCCGGCGGGGCCTCCGTGCGCCTACTGATGTGCGGGAGCTGCATCCTTCGCGAGGAGGAGCTCCGTCTCTCCCGCGCCATCGCGACGGGCGCGACGTACGTGCCAGGGCGGATCGGCAGGTCGCCCGACAGCTGACTCCCGGGGAGAATCCTGGGAGATGATCAAGCTCGGCAGGCCACGGGGAGCCGCCGGAGACCAATGCAGACCAAAGGAGCCGCCCGCACTGATCCAGTGCGGGCGGCTCCTTCTCGTGCCTTCAGCCAGAGCCTGGACGAAACATAAGCCCAGGTCACAGCTGCAATGCTTAGCTCTCGGTGTCGCCGTTGATGAACCGCTCGACGTTCTCGCGGGCCTCGTCGTCGAAGTACTGCACCGGCGGGCTCTTCATGAAGTAGCTCGAAGCCGACAGGATCGGGCCACCGATGCCGCGGTCCTTGGCGATCTTCGCCGCACGGACGGCGTCGATGATGACACCGGCCGAGTTCGGGGAGTCCCACACCTCGAGCTTGTACTCCAGGTTCAGCGGAACGTCGCCGAACGCGCGACCCTCGAGGCGCACGTACGCCCACTTGCGGTCGTCCAGCCAGGCCACGTAGTCCGAGGGGCCGATGTGGACGTTGTCCGCACCGAGTTCACGGTCACGGATCTGCGAGGTGACGGCCTGCGTCTTGGAGATCTTCTTGGACTCCAGGCGCTCACGCTCGAGCATGTTCTTGAAGTCCATGTTGCCGCCGACGTTCAGCTGCATCGTGCGGTCCAGGATGACACCCCGGTCCTCGAAGAGCTTCGCCATCACGCGGTGCGTGATGGTGGCGCCCACCTGGGACTTGATGTCGTCGCCGACGATCGGGACACCGGCCTCGGTGAACTTGTCCGCCCACTCCTTGGTGCCGGCGATGAACACCGGGAGAGCGTTGACGAACGCGACCTTGGCGTCGATGGCGCACTGCGCGTAGAACTTAGCAGCGACCTCGGAACCGACGGGCAGGTAGCAGACGAGAACGTCGACCTGCTTGTCCTTGAGGATCTGGACGATGTCGACCGGGGCGTCCGCAGACTCCTCGATCGTCTCGCGGTAGTACTTGCCCAGGCCGTCGTGGGTGTGGCCGCGCTGGACGGTCACGCCCGTGTTCGGCACGTCCGCGATCTTGATGGTGTTGTTCTCGCTGGCGCCGATGGCGTCCGCGAGGTCGAGGCCGACCTTCTTCGCGTCGACGTCGAAGGCGGCGACGAACTCGACGTCACTGACGTGGTACTCGCCGAACTGGACGTGCATCAGACCGGGCACCTTGCCGGCCGGATCGGCGTCCTTGTAGTACTCGACGCCCTGCACCAGCGAGGCGGCGCAGTTGCCCACGCCTACGATGGCTACGCGAACCGAACCCATTCCGGTTGCTCCCTGTGTAATCGGTGATTCCGATGAAGTCGCCGCGGAGTGCGATGACTTCACTTAACGGTGTCGTCGGACGGATCCGGCCGGGTGTTTTCCCGGTGCCGGGGCAGGCCGCCCGTCTCTCCAGGTGTGTCCTGCTGAGCAGAGCCCTCGGGCGAGGATCGTCGCTGATCCCGTCCCGACCGCTCGCTCTCGATGAGCTCGTTCAGCCAGCGCACTTCGCGCTCCACGGACTCCATGCCGTGTCGCTGCAGCTCAAGTGTGTAGTCGTCGAGTCGTTCACGGGTGCGGGCGAGAGAGGCGCGCATCTTCTCCAGGCGCTCCTCCAGCCGGCTGCGCCGGCCTTCGAGTACCCGCATCCGCACCTCGCGCTCGGTCTGGCCGAAGAAGGCGAAGCGCGCCGCGAAGTGCTCGTCCTCCCAGGCGTCCGGACCGGTGTGCGACAGCAGCTCCTCGAAGTGCTCCTTACCTTCTGCCGTCAGCCGGTAGACGATCTTCGCCCGGCGTCCCGTCAGTGAGGAGGACGCGGCGGTCGGGCGCCCGGTGACCGGCGCGGTGTCCGCCGGATCACCGGCGGGCTCCTCGATCAACCAGCCGCTGGCCACCAGCGTCTTGAGGCAGGGGTAGAGGGTTCCGTAGCTGAACGCACGGAAGATCCCCAGCGAGGTGTTGAGGCGTTTGCGCAGCTCATAGCCGTGCATCGGCGATTCGCGGAGCAGGCCGAGAACAGCGAACTCGAGGATGCCGGAGCGTCTGCTCACCGGTGCCTCCTCCTTCTCCCGCTGCTTCCGTCGGCAGGGTCCACCGGAACCACCGGCGTACTTATGCCGTGCTGATGTATCGACTCGATACATCAGCACGATAGATCGCTCCGACCTGTTCGACAAGGGTGACCTTCGTGAACGGCGTCACATCAGCAATTCCCAGGGTTCGACTTGCGTTGTTTGGGGTGAAGTTCGGCCCTAGGCGGGTTTTGACCGTGCGTAGTCTGTGCGGCATGCAGACCACCGGGAACCGCGAGGCGCTTTCGCGCGTCAGTCATCGCGGACTGCCGGATGTACTGCGGATGAGCCTTCCGCAGTGGCTTGTCCGTAATTCGGGGGGACCGGATCTCAACTGCCGCTTCCAGGCGCTCTCGCCTGCCCGAGGAGTAGTCGTTCCATGAGCGAGCACCGTCGCAAAACGCCTCAGCCACAGGGTGGCGGGCGTGCAGCGGCCAGACGAGCCGCCCAGCAGTCGACCGGACGCCGAGCAGTCCCGTCACGCAGAGCCACGTCGGAATCACCTTCCGAATCGCCGTACGAGTCGCACGGCGAGGAGCGCCAGTACGGCAGCCGCGCCGAGGCCCGCCGCGCGGCCCAGAAGGGTGGTCGGCGCCGGGGTGCCGACGCCGGGGGCCATGGCGCGGGCGGCGGTGGCCGACGCCGCGGTGGTGGCGGCGGTTCCGACGGGCCGGGGGGCCGGGGGCGCGACCACGGTGACCCCGGCAAGAAGCGCATCATCGACTACCCGCGCCACGGCAGGTACGGGTTCCGCCGCTGGGTGCCCTCGTGGAAGCTGGTGTCGGGGCTCTGTCTGGGCTTCCTCGGCGTGCTGATGGGCGTCGGGGGTATCTCGTACGCCCTGGTGTCCAAGCCGGTCATCAACGAAGCGGCCAAGGCGCAGAACAACGTCTACTACTGGGCCGACGGCACGCAGATGGTGGCGACCGGTGGCGCGGTCAACCGCCAGGAGCTCAAGTACGAGCAGATCCCGGAAGAGATGCGCAACGCCGTCATCTCGGCCGAGAACAAGAGCTTCGAGACGGACAAGGGCATCGACCCGGTGGGCATCGGCCGTGCGCTGTTGAACATGGCCACGGGCGGTGAGACCCAGGGCGGCTCGACCATCACCCAGCAGTACGTGAAGAACTCCATGCTCACCCAGGACCAGACGCTCAAGCGGAAGTTCCAGGAACTCTTCATCACGCTCAAGGTCGCCGGTGAGGACAGCAAGGAAGAGGTGATGGCGGGCTACCTCAACGTCTCCTACTACGGGCGTGGGGCCTCGGGGCTGCAGGCGGCTGCCCGCACGTACTACAACAAGGACGCCGACGAACTGAACGCGAGCGAGTGCGCCTTCCTGGCCACCCTGCTCAAGGGCGCGAGCTACTACGACCCCGCCGGCGCCCCCGACATCGACAAGAACAACGCGACCAAGGCGAAGAACACGAAACGGGCCAAGGAGCGTTGGGAGTGGATCCTTGACGAGCAGGTCAAGGACGGGCGCATGACGGCGGAGGAGCGCGCCAAGTACACGAAGTTCCCCATGCCGCTGCCGAAGAAGAAGGACGCCAAGCTGGGCGGCCAGACCGGCTACCTGGTGGAGCTCTCCAAGAAGTACTTCCTCGCCAACAACGACCGCAACATCGACGCCAAGCAGCTCGAACTGGGCGGCTTCGAGATCCACACCACCTTCCAGAAGAAGAGGGTGAAGGAGCTCGAAGCAGCGGTGAACAAGGTCTACAAGGCCAAGATCCGGCCCGAGGAGCGCCCCAAGACGGACACGCACGTCGAGTTCGGCGGTGCGTCCGTCGACGCGAAGACCGGCGCCATCATCGCCACGTACGGCGGCCAGAACGCCACCACGCACTTCACGAACAACGCCGACGCCACCGGTGCCCAGGTCGGTTCGACGTGGAAGCCGTTCGTCCTGGCCGCGGCCATGCAGTACGGCGTGCGCGACCCGTCCGGCGGGCCGGAGCAGAGCAACTCCGAGCGCACCCAGGTCTCGCCGGAGAGCATCTACAACGGCGACGACGGCCTGCGGATCAGGGACTACACCGGCAAGATCTGGCTGAACGAGGACGACAAGGAATGGCGCCAGACCAACGACGGCAACTATGACTACGGCGAGATCGACCTGCGGACGGCCATGGAGAAGTCCGCCAACTCCCCGTTCGTGCAGCTCGGCATGGACGTCGGTACGGACAAGGTCAAGGACGTCGCCGTCGCCTCCGGTCTGAAGGACGACACCTTCATGGCGGACTCCACCGTTCCCTCGTTCTCCATCGGCACCTCGTCGCCCAGCGCCATCCGGATGGCGGGTTCCTACGCCACCTTCGCCACGAGTGGTCAGCAGAACGACACGTACTCGGTGACCGAGGTGAAGCAGGAGGGCGTGACCGTCTTCCAGCACAAGAAGAAGCCCAAGCGTGCTTTCAGCCCGGTCATCGCCGACAACGTGACCGATGTGCTGAAGAACGTCGTGGAGAACGGAACGGGTGAGCCCGCCCGCCTTGAGGGCCGTGAAGCCGCGGGCAAGACCGGCACGACGGACGGCAACCGGTCCGCCTGGTTCGTCGGGTACACGCCGCAGATCTCGACCGCCATCAGCATGTTCCGGTACGACGACGACGAGACGAACAAAGAGCGCGAGTTCTTGAAGATGTTCGGCACCGGTGGCGAGGAGAAGATCCACGGAAACTCGTTCCCGGCCTCCATCTGGCACGACTACATGACCGGGGCGATGAAGGGCAAGAAGGCCATCTCCTTCCCGGAACCGAAGGACCTGGGCGATGTCGTGTGGGGCGGTGGCGCGACCAGCCCCAGCCCGACGCCCAGCCCCACGCCTTCGCCGACGCCCTCCGAGGAGGAGCCGCCGCCGAGTCCGACGCCGACTCAGACCACCCCGAGTCCGAGTCCGACGCCGAGCAAGACCTGTGGCATCTTCGACCCGAACTGCCAGGAGGCCAACGGCGGGGCGAACGCCGGAGCTGACGGTGGCGCCGACAGCGGCGGAGCTGACGGTGGCGCCGACAGTGGCGGAGCTGACGGTGGCGCCGACAGTGGCGGAGCTGACGGTGGCGCCGACAGCGGCGGAGCCCAGGGAGCGAGCGGCAACCCGGGCGGAACCGGCTCCATCTGGGGCAACACCGGCTAGCCGGACGCCCCGGCCGGGCCCTCACGGGCCGGCCCGGCACAGCGGCGAGGGCCGCCGTACCCACCCGGGTACGGCGGCCCTCGCCGTGTTCCCGGCGGCGGCGTGCGGCATCCCGGTCTGTGCCCGTGTCCCCCGGGCGGTCCTTGCCCCGGGCACAGCCCCGTACGGCAGGATGTGCGGCATGCCAAGCCCCAGCGCAGAAGACACGAGCGTGCACCAGGAGCGGCCCGTCGTGCGGCCCACCGATCAGGACGAGGTCGCGGCGGCCGGCAGCGAGCTGTTCGGCGGCCGGGTGGGGCGCTGGGCGCGGCTCGGCGACGGCCCGCTCACGCCCGTACGCGTCGTCGCGCTGGTCATGATCGGGATGTTCGCCCTCGGCATGGTGCAGAAGATCCCCTGCTACGAATGGGCCTGGTTCCGCGGGGCCACCTCGCAGTACACCCACGCCTGCTATTCGGACATTCCGCACCTCTTCATGGGGCGCGGGTTCGCCGACGGCCTCGTGCCGTACTTCGACCGGCTGAGCGGCGATATGCAGTACCTGGAGTACCCCGTGCTGACCGGGGTGTTCATGCAGGTGGCGTCCTGGCTGACGTTGACGCCGGACAGTGACCCCATCCAGCAGCGCGAGCAGATGTACTGGATGGTCAACGCGGGCATGCTGATGATCTGCGCGGTCGTCATCGCCGTGTGCACCGTCCGCACGCACCGCCGTCGCCCATGGGACGGCCTCCTGGTCGCGCTGGCCCCCGCGTTCGTCCTCACCGCGACCATCAACTGGGACCTGCTGGCCGTCGCCCTGACGGCCGCGGCGATGCTCATGTGGTCCCGGGGCCGGGTGCTCGCGTTCGGCATCCTCATCGGCCTGGCTACGGCCGCCAAGCTCTACCCCGTCCTGCTGCTCGGCCCGCTCCTGGTGCTCTGCTGGCGGGCGGGCAGGTGGCGTGAGTTCGGGACGTCGCTGCTGGGCGCCGGAGCGGCCTGGCTGGTGGTGAACCTGCCCGTGATGATCTTCGCCCCCGAGGGATGGCGGAAGTTCTACACGTTCAGCCAGGAGCGGCCCATCGACTTCGGTTCGTTCTGGCTGATCATCACCCAGCGCACCGGCAAGCCCATCGACGTGGAGACGGTCAACACCGCGTCGGTCGTCCTGATGGTCGTGTTCTGCGCGGGCATCGCGGGCCTGGCGCTCTCCGCGGCCCGCCGGCCGCGCTTCGCCCAACTGGCGTTCCTGGTGGTGGCCGCGTTCATCCTGACGAACAAGGTCTACTCACCGCAGTACGTGCTCTGGTTGATCCCGCTGGCCGTCCTGGCCCGGCCGCGCTGGCGCGACTTCCTCATCTGGCAGGCCTGCGAGGTCATGTACTTCCTCGGGATCTGGTTCTACCTCGCCTACACCAGCGGCGGGGACAAACACCAGGGGCTGCCGCAGGAGGGCTACCAGGTCGCGATCGCCCTGCATCTGCTGGGCACGCTGTACCTGTGCGCGCTGATCGTCCGGGACATCCTGCAGCCCGAGAAGGACCCGGTGCGCCGGGACGGGTCGGACGACCCGTCGGGCGGTGTCCTCGACGGGGCTCCGGACGCATTCGTGCTGGCGCCCGAGGCCCGTCCGTCCGGACACGAGGCCCCGACGGTCACGGGGCCACAGGTGGAGTGGGGCGCCGCGCCCACCCGGGACGGGTGACCCGGGGCCCGGGCGCGGCCGTTCGGGCCGCGCCCGGGCGGCTCAGCGGTCGACGAGCCGGTCGTACTGCGTGGTGGTGTGGCGCAGGTGGGCGACCAGCTCGTCACCGACCCGCGGCTCCTGGGCGTCCGAGGGCACGAACAGGATCGATACCTGCATGTGCGGCGGCTCTGCGAACCACCGCTGCTTGCCCGCCCAGACGAACGGCGACAGGTTGCGGTTGACCGTGGCCAGCCCCGCGCGGGCGACGCCCTTGGCCCGGGGCATCACGCCGTGCAGCGCCTTGGGCGCCTCCAGGCCGACGCCGTGGGACGTACCGCCGGCCACGACGACCAGCCAGCCGTCGGAGGCCGCCTTCTGCTGGCGGTAGCCGAACCGGTCGCCCTTGACGACGGGGGTGACGTCCAGGACGGCCCCCCGGTACTCGGTGGCCTCGTGGTCGCCGAGCCAGAGCCGGGTGCCGATACGGGCGCGGAACCGGGTCTGGGGGAACTGCTGCTGGAGCCGGGCCAGCTCCTCGGCGCGCAGATGGCTGACGAACATGGTGTGCAGCGGCAGCCGGGCCGCGCGCAGCCGGTCCATCCAGCCGATGACCTCCTCGACGGCGTCGGAGCCGTCGGTGCGGTCCAGCGGCAGGTGCAGGGCGAAGCCTTCGAGCCGTACGTCCTCGATCGCCGCGTGCAGCTGCCCGAGCTCCTCCTCCTTGACGCCGTGGCGCTTCATCGAGCTCATGCACTCGATGACGACCCGGGCGCCCACCAGGGCGTGCACCCCGTCGACGGAGGAGACGGACCGGATGACGCGGTCCGGCAGGGGTACGGGCTCCTCACCGCGCCGGAACGGGGTCAGGACGAGCAGGTCGCCGCTGAACCAGTCCTTGATCCGGGCCGCCTCGTAGGTCGTCCCGACGGCGAGGGTGTCGGATCCGAAGCGGATCGTCTCGTCGGCGAGGCGCTCGTGACCAAAGCCGTAGCCGTTGCCCTTGCAGACGGGTACGAGACCGGGGAACTGGTCGATCACGGACTTCTGGTGCGCCCGCCAGCGCGCGGTGTCGACGTAGAGGGAGAGCGCCATGGCCGGCCCGGAACCTTTCTGGTGGCTGCGGTGAATCAGGAACGAACGGTGTGTGCCGAGATGTGTGCGGCCCAGATGTGGAGTGAAGCGGATCAGCGGCGCGACATATAGATGTCGAGCGCCTTGTGGAGCAGCTTGTTGAGCGGGAAGTCCCACTCGCCGACGTACTCGACGGCCTCGCCGCCGGTGCCGACCTTGAACTGGATCAGGCCGAAGAGATGGTCGGTCTCGTCCAGCGAGTCGCTGATCCCGCGCAGGTCGTAGACGGTCGCGCCCATCGCGTAGCTGTCGCGCAGCATGCGCCACTGCATCGCGTTCGACGGCCGGACCTCGCGCCCGATGTTGTCGGAGGCGCCGTAGGAGTACCAGACGTGTCCGCCGACGACGAGCATCGTGGCCGCGGAGAGGTTCACGCCGTTGTGCCGGGCGAAGTAGAGGCGCATCCGGTTGGGGTCCTCGGAGTTGAGGACGGTCCACATGCGCTGGAAGTACGAGAGCGGGCGCGGCCGGAAGTGGTCGCGCACGGCGGTGATCTCGTAGAGCCGCTGCCACTCGGCCAGGTCCTCGTAGCCGCCCTGGACGACCTCGACGCCGGCCTTGTCGGCCTTCTTGATGTTGCGGCGCCACAGCTGGTTGAAGCCCTTGAGTACGTCCTCGAGCGAGCGGTTGGCCAGCGGCACCTGGAAGACGTAGCGGGGCTGTACGTCACCGAATCCGGCGCCGCCGTCCTCGCCCTGCTGCCAGCCCATCTTCCGCAGCCGGTCGGAGACCTCGAAGGCGCGCGGCTCGATGTGCGTGGCCTCGACGTCGCGCAGGCGCTTCACGTCGGGGTCCTGGATGCCGGACTTGATGGCCGCCGAGTCCCAGCGGCGGATGACCACCGGCGGGCCCATCTTCACGGAGAAGGCGCCCTGCTGCTTGAGGTGCGCGAGCATCGGCTGGAGCCAGTCATCCAGGTTCGGTGCGTACCAGTTGATGACCGGGCCCTCGGGGAGGTACGCCAGGTAGCGCTTGATCTTGGGCAGCTGGCGGTACAGGACGAGGCCGGCGCCGACGATCTCGCCGTTCTTGTCGAACCAGCCCAGGTTCTCCGAGCGCCATTCGGTCTTCACATCAGCCCACGCCGGGACCTGGCAGTGACTGGCCGAGGGCAGGCTCTGGATGTACGCCAGATGCTGCTCTCGGCTGATGGTCCTCAGGGTCAGACTCATGCGGGGCGCTCCTCGGCAGGTGTGTCCCCATCGGTCAGGGGCTCCGGCTCTCGCGCCGAAGCCTACTGTGACCGAGGGGCGCCCGGCCTGGCCCCGGGGGCCCGGAACGTACGGCTGACCGGCGCGGGCGCCTGGGCACCCGCGCCGGCCGGTGCTCCGGCCGGTGCTCCGGTCAGGTGATCACGCCGCCGAAGAGACCACCGTGGGCCATGCCGAGGTAGAACCCGACCGCGGAGGCGCCGAGGCCCATGATCAGGCCGAACCGCTCCCAGGTGGTCTTCGAGATGTATTGGCCGTAGGCACCGGTCAGAATCCCGAGGAGCCCCGCCCAGGAGCTGATCAGGTGAAGATGGTGGAACATCGCCGTCACGAACGCGAGGATGCCGAGCACCCCGGTCACGACCATCAGGACGTCCTGGACGGGATGCGGTCTGCCGTCCGTCGCGAAGAGTGAACCGGTGGCGCGGCGGCCGGTCGGGGACCGGGAGCCGGCGGGGCGGATGGTCTGTGCCATGGAGTACCTCCTGGCCGGACGGATGGGCGGTGGGATCCAGCGCCACGCGCACCGCGGCGGGTGTAGCGCGCCTCTCACACCGCATCTGTCTCGATTGTGCCCTCTGAGCTCCTGATTTCAACCGGAAGCCGGTCTACGGGTAGTCTGTACGGTCTGCACCGGTGTCTGCCCAGGCCGGCACGGCGAGCCTCCCCCCGAACCCCGTCTCCGGGATCGTTCGGGAGCGGATTGTCAGTGCTGGGTGTTCTCCTCGGGAACGCCGTTGCAACACGCATCACGACCCTCCTGCCACGGAACGACCGTGGCCGCTGAGTCCAAAGGAGGTGGGTTCCACATGCGTCACTACGAGGTGATGGTCATCCTCGACCCCGATCTCGAGGAGCGAGCAGTCTCCCCGCTGATCGAGAACTTCCTTTCCGTCGTCCGTGAGGGCGACGGAAAGGTGGAGAAGGTCGACACCTGGGGCCGTCGTCGGCTCGCCTACGAGATCAAGAAGAAGCCCGAGGGCATCTACTCGGTCATCGACCTGCAGGCCGAGCCTGCGGTCGTCAAGGAGCTCGACCGCCAGATGAACCTGAACGAGTCGGTCCTCCGGACCAAGGTCCTCCGTCCCGAGATCCACTGAGCTTCTAGCTCAGCGGTTTTCGGGTCCGAGTAGCAGCAAGCAGCCAGAAGCAATCCCCGCCGAGAGGTTCACCCATGGCAGGCGAGACCGTCATCACGGTCGTCGGCAATCTCGTCGACGACCCCGAGCTGCGCTTCACCCCGTCCGGTGCGGCGGTCGCGAAGTTCCGTGTCGCGTCCACTCCCCGCATCTTCGACCGGCAGACCAATGAGTGGAAGGACGGCGAAGGCCTGTTCCTCACCTGCTCGGTCTGGCGTCAGGCGGCGGAGAACGTCGCGGAGTCGCTTCAGCGAGGCATGCGCGTCGTCGTGCAGGGCCGGCTGAAGCAGCGGTCCTACGAGGACCGTGAGGGCGTCAAGCGCACGGTCTACGAGCTGGACGTCGAGGAAGTCGGCCCCAGCCTCAAGAACGCCACGGCCAAGGTCACCAAGACCACCGGTCGCGGTGGTCAGGGCGGCCAGGGTGGATACGGCGGCGGCCAGCAGGGCGGCGGCAACTGGGGCGGCGGTCCCGGTGGCGGTGGCCAGCAGGGCGGCGGCGGTGCACCCGCCGACGACCCGTGGGCGACCGGCGCGCCGGCAGGCGGCCAGAGCGGCGGGGGACAGCAGGGCGGCGGAGGCGGCTGGGGCGGAAGCTCCGGCGGTTCCGGCGGCTCCGGCGGTGCCTCTGGCGGCGGCTACTCGGACGAGCCTCCCTTCTAGGGCTGCTCGTGCCCCCACTTCTTGATCACACAGGAGAAACACCATGGCGAAGCCGCCTGTGCGCAAGCCTAAGAAGAAGGTCTGCGCGTTCTGCAAGGACAAGACCCAGTACGTGGACTACAAGGACACGAACATGCTGCGGAAGTTCATTTCCGACCGCGGCAAGATCCGTGCCCGCCGCGTCACCGGCAACTGCACGCAGCACCAGCGTGACGTCGCCACGGCTGTCAAGAACAGCCGTGAGATGGCGCTGCTGCCCTACACGTCCACCGCGCGATAAGGGAAGGGTGACAAGAGCATGAAGATCATCCTCACCCACGAGGTCTCCGGCCTCGGCACCGCCGGCGACGTCGTCGACGTCAAGGACGGGTACGCCCGTAACTACCTGGTTCCGCGTGGCTTCGCCATTCGCTGGACCAAGGGCGGCGAGAAGGACGTGGCGCAGATCCGCCGCGCCCGCAAGATCCACGAGATCGCGACGATCGAGCAGGCCAACGAGATCAAGGCCAAGCTCGAGGGCGTGAAGGTCCGTCTGGCTGTTCGCTCCGGCGACGCCGGTCGTCTCTTCGGCTCGGTCACCCCGGCCGACGTCGCTGCGGCGATCAAGGCCGCCGGTGGTCCCGACGTCGACAAGCGTCGCGTCGAGCTCGGCTCGCCGATCAAGACGCTCGGCGGACACCAGGTGTCCGTCCGTCTGCACCCCGAGGTCGCAGCGAAGCTCGGCGTCGAGGTCGTTGCTGCCTAAGGGCAGAGCTCAACTGAGCCAGTGAAGGGCTGCACCCCATGGGTGCGGCCCTTCCTGTATTTCAGGAACCTGTCTCTCGGGATGCACGGTGTTTCACGTGAAACAGGCGGCCTGTTTCACGTGAAACAGGCCGCGAAGCGTACGGATCAGCGCGTGGCTCCGGTGACGATCCACCGGCCCGACCGGGTACGCAGCCAGAGCGTGATGAGTCGGACGGCCATCATCAGCGTCATGGCCCACCAGAGCGCGGTGAGCCCGCCGCCGAGGGAGGGCACCAGGAGCGCGACGGGCGCGAAGACGGCGAGCGTCACCAGCATCGCCCAGGCGAGATAGCGTCCGTCGCCGGCTCCCATCAGGACGCCGTCCAGGACGAAGACCACGCCGGCGATCGGCTGGGAGACCGCCACGACCAGGAGCGCGGGGAGCAGGGTGTCCTTCACCGAGGGGTCGCTGGTGAAAAGCGGGATGAACAGAGGCCGGGCGAGCACGATCAGGACGCCGAGCACGATGCCGCAACCGATACCCCACTCGACCATGCGGCGGCATGCCTCACGGGCGCCCTTCTCGTCGTTCGCCCCCAGATAGCGGCCGATGATCGCCTGCCCGGCGATGGCGATGGCGTCGAGCGCGAAGGCGGTCAGACTCCAGAGGGAGAGGATGATCTGGTGCGCGGCGATGTCGACGTCCCCGAGCCGGGCGGCGACGGCCGTGGCGATCATCAGGACGGCGCGCAGAGACAGGGTACGGATCAGCAGAGGCACGCCGGCCCGTGCGCTGGCCCTGATGCCGGCCGCGTCGGGGCGCAGGGAGGCGTTGTGCCTTCGGGCTCCGCGGATCACCACGACGAGATAGGCGGCGGCCATACCGACCTGGGCGATCACCGTTCCCCAGGCGGATCCGGCGATGCCGAGCCCGGCACCGTAGACGAGGGTCACATTGAGGGCGGCGTTCGCCGTGAAACCGCCGATGGCGACGTACAGCGGGGTGCGGGTGTCCTGGAGGCCGCGCAGTACACCGGTGGCGGCGAGCACGACGAGCATCGCCGGGATGCCGAGGATGGAGATCCTCAGGTACGTGATGGCGTACGGAGCCGCGGTGTCGGACGCGCCGAAGAGGTCGACGAGCCACGGGGCGGTCGGGATCGCGAGGGCGACGACGGCCGCCCCGAGCAGCAGGGCGAGCCAGATGCCGTCCATGCCCTGGCGGATGGCGGCGGGGAGATCGCCCGCCCCCACGCGGCGGGCGACGGCTGCCGTGGTCGCGTAGGCGAGGAACACGAAGATGCTCACGGCCGTCATCAGGAGGGCTGCGGCGATGCCGAGGCCGGCCAGTTGCGGGGTGCCGAGGTGGCCGACGACGGCGCTGTCGACCATCACGAACAGAGGCTCGGCGACGAGTGCGCCGAACGCCGGGACGGCCAGGGCGATGATCTCGCGGTCGTGCCGTCGGCGGCCGTTTTTCGGGGTCGCGGGGGCCTTGGTCATGGGGGTCAATCTAATCTTCCACAGGTAAGAGATGCAATCGGTCTATGGTCCTTACTTGTGGACCGGTGGGGCCTTCCTTCCCGCGCCGTTTGCGGTGATCTTGAAATGAGGGCGAAAGTTTTTCTCCCCCACAGTCAGTGGACGGAGAATGCGCAGGTCAGGATGGTCACGCCGCTAGCGCTATGAGTTTGTCCACAGTGCTGTCCCCCGGTCCGTGCACAGGTTCGGCAGGGTTCTCCACAGCATCTGGTCCGTCGTCCACATGCCCTGTGGATAACCAGATTGGCTGACGGTGCGGAGGGGCCTACCGTGGTGCGGCGCCCGCACTCCGTTCCGGCACCGGAATCCACCGAACCAGATGCGCCGGAAGTGGAGTCGGGCGACCTGTTTGTCGGTGCCGTGCCGTAAGAAAGAGTGGCACGGCTAGGTCCGCGATGCGGACGGGAGGAGGCGGCCCGGTGAGCATTCCCGAGCCTTTGGACGACCCCTGGACCGAGACCGGCCCCGGGGACCGTCTGCCCGTCTCCCGTCAGCGTCGCGGGGACCGCAAGGGGCGTGAGGACCGCCACGACCGCGGCTCGGACGAGGCCTGGGAAGGCGGCTCCCCCGGGTTCGAGCGGGTGCCGCCCCAGGATCTCGACGCCGAGCAGTCCGTCCTCGGCGGCATGCTGCTGTCCAAGGACGCCATCGCGGACGTCGTGGAGATCATCAAGGGGCACGACTTCTACCGCCCCGCCCACGAGACCGTCTACACGGCGATCCTCGACCTCTACGCCAAGGGCGAGCCGGCCGACCCGATCACGGTCGCCGCCGAGCTGGTCAAGCGTGGAGAGATCACCAAGGTCGGCGGAGCACCGTATCTGCACACTCTGGTGCAGTCCGTGCCCACCGCGGCCAACGCCTCGTACTACGCGGAGATCGTCCACGAGCGGGCGGTGCTCCGGCGGCTGGTCGAGGCGGGCACGAAGATCACGCAGATGGGATACGCGGCCGACGGGGACGTCGACGAGATCGTCAACTCCGCGCAGGCCGAGATCTACGCGGTCACCGAACAGCGCACCAGTGAGGACTACCTCCCCCTCGGCGACATCATGGAGGGCGCGCTCGACGAGATCGAGGCCATCGGGTCGCGCAGCGGCGAGATGACCGGTGTGCCGACGGGCTTCACGGACCTCGACGCCCTGACGAACGGCATGCACCCCGGCCAGATGATCGTCATCGCGGCCCGCCCCGCCATGGGTAAGTCCACACTGGCGCTGGACTTCGCGCGCGCCGCGTCGATCAAGAACAACCTGCCCAGCGTCATCTTCTCCCTCGAAATGGGGCGCAACGAGATCGCGATGCGTCTGCTGTCGGCCGAGGCGCGGGTGGCCCTGCACCACATGCGGTCCGGCACCATGACGGACGAGGACTGGACGCGGCTCGCCCGCCGGATGCCCGAGGTCTCGGCCGCTCCGCTGTATATCGACGACTCCCCCAACCTGTCGATGATGGAGATCCGCGCGAAGTGCCGCCGGCTCAAGCAGCGCAACGACATCAAGCTCGTGATCATCGACTATCTGCAGCTGATGCAGGCCGGTGGATCGAAGCGTTCCGAGAGCCGTCAGCAGGAGGTCTCGGACATGTCCCGAAACCTCAAGCTGCTGGCCAAGGAGCTGGAAGTCCCGGTGATCGCGCTCTCGCAGCTGAACCGTGGACCCGAGCAGCGCACCGACAAGAAGCCGATGGTGTCCGACCTGCGTGAGTCCGGTTCCATCGAGCAGGACGCCGACATGGTCATCCTGCTCCACCGCGAGGACGCGTACGAGAAGGAGTCACCGCGCGCGGGCGAGGCGGACATCATCGTCGGCAAGCACCGTAACGGCCCGACGGCCACCATCACCGTGGCGTTCCAGGGCCACTACTCCCGCTTCGTGGACATGGCGCAGACCTGACGGAGGCCCGCCCGTGCGGGCGGAGGCCTCGAACCATTCACGCGATCGTTTCACCGGCCCCGCGGGCGGAGCGACTTCTGCGGGGCCGGTCGCCGCGGGAGCTCGGGCGCGAGGTCGGGGGCGCCGGAGGCGCTCCGCCCCCTCAGGCCTTCCTCAGGGTGCGGGCGAGGAGGGGAAGCAGGCGGTCCCAGTGGTGCCGCAGTCCGGCCGGGTCGAAGGCGTCGGTGTCGGACATGGTGAAGCCGTGCACGGTGCCGGGGTAGATCTCGGAGGTGTAGCCGACGCCCGCGGCGTCCAGGAACCCGTTGAGCTCGCCGAGCGCCTCGGGCGTGATGTCCGTCGCCGCGTGGCCGAAGTGGACCTCGGCGGTGAGGCGGCGCAGGCTGTCGGGCCCGTCGGCGGCGACGGGGGCGTGGAACGCGGCGACGGCGGCCACCTGTCCGGGGTGGGCCGCGGCGGTACGGGTGGCCAGGAGGCCGCCGATGCAGTAGCCGGTCACCGCGACCGGTCCGGCGTCCACCTCGGGCTGGGCCGAGAGGTACGCGAGGTAGGCGTCGGCGTCGCGCACGACGCGTTCGGCGGTGTGAGCCTCGATCAGGGGCATCAGCCGGCCGATGAGCGCGGGCCGGTCCTCTTCTCCGATGTGCTCGGGAAGGTCGACGACCGGTGTCGGCCCGTTCCGGTAGAAGAAGTTCGGGACGAGCACGTAGTAGCCGTGCCCGGCCAGTTCGCGGGCCATCTCCCGCAGTACGGGACGGATGCCGAAGGCGTCCGCGTACATCAGCACCCCCGGATGCCGGTCGCCGTGTTCGGGGTAGGCGGCGAAGGCGTCGGCCAGGCCGTCGGCGGTGGGGATCTGCACGGTCTTGGTGGGAATGGTGGATCTTCCTTCCTGGGAGTTCGCCGCTGACGTTCGCGGCGCTGACTTCTGGAGCATTCGACCAGCTCGCCCCGCTACTGGACAACCACACCGGGACGCCATGTTGCATGATCATGCAGTTGAATGCATACTCTTCCTATGTCTAAGGTTCTCACCTCCCTGCCCATCGGCGAGCGTGTCGGCATCGCCTTCTCCGGCGGTCTCGACACCTCGGTCGCCGTCGCCTGGATGCGCGACAAGGGCGCCGTCCCGTGCACCTACACCGCCGACATCGGCCAGTACGACGAGCCCGACATCGCCTCGGTGCCCGGGCGCGCGTCGACGTACGGTGCCGAGATCGCGCGCCTGGTCGACTGCCGTGCGGCGCTGGTCGAGGAGGGACTGGCCGCGCTCACCTGTGGCGCGTTCCATATCCGGTCGGGTGGGCGCGCCTACTTCAACACCACGCCGCTCGGCCGCGCCGTCACGGGGACCCTGCTGGTCCGGGCGATGCTGGAGGACGACGTACAGATCTGGGGCGACGGGTCGACGTTCAAGGGCAACGACATCGAGCGGTTCTACCGCTACGGGCTGCTCGCCAACCCTCACCTGCGGATCTACAAGCCGTGGCTGGACGCGGACTTCGTTTCCGAGCTCGGCGGGCGCAAGGAGATGTCGGAGTGGCTGGTGGCCCACGAGCTGCCCTACCGCGACAGCAGCGAGAAGGCGTACTCGACCGATGCCAACATCTGGGGCGCCACCCATGAGGCCAAGACTCTGGAGCACCTCGACGCCGGCATCGAGACCGTGGAGCCGATCATGGGCGTGCGGTTCTGGGATCCCGCGGTGGAGATCGCTGCCGAGACCGTGACGATCGGCTTCGACCAGGGCCGCCCGGTGACGATCAACGGCAAGGAGTTCGCCACCCCGGTCGACCTGGTGATGGAGGCGAACGCGATCGGTGGACGGCACGGCATGGGCATGTCCGACCAGATCGAGAACCGGGTGATCGAGGCCAAGAGCCGCGGCATCTACGAGGCACCCGGGATGGCGCTGCTGCACGTGGTGTACGAGCGGCTGGTCAACGCGATCCATAACGAGGACACCCTGGACAACTACTACAACGAGGGGCGGCGGCTCGGCCGGCTGATGTACGAGGGTCGCTGGCTCGACCCGCAGGCGCTGATGATCCGCGAGTCGCTACAGCGCTGGGTGGGCACGGCGGTCACCGGGGAGGTGACGCTGCGGCTGCGGCGTGGTGACGACTACTCGATCCTGGACACCGACGGACCGGCGTTCAGTTACCACCCCGACAAGCTGTCGATGGAGCGCACCGAGGACTCCGCGTTCGGCCCGGTGGACCGGATCGGCCAGCTCACGATGCGCAACCTCGACATCGCCGACTCGCGTGCCAAGCTCGAGCAGTACGCTGGCCTCGGCATGGTCGGATCGACCCATCCCGCCCTCATCGGCGCCGCTCAGGCGGCCTCGACCGGACTGATCGGCGCGATGCCGCAGGGCGGCGCCGAGGTCATCGCCTCACGCGGCAGGGTGTCCGGTGGCGACGAGATGCTCGACCACGCCGCGATGGAGTTCGGCACCGACTGACCGGGAGCGTTGTGGGCGCTGGTCCGGGCCGTGACGCCGCGGAAAAGGGTTCGTCAGGGGGCCGTCCGTCGGGTAGGGGTTGGACCATGACTTCCAGCGACACAGATCTGCTTCCCAGTACCCGACGCGCCCTGCTGCACCGCATCGCCGTCGCCCAGCGGGACGGCCGCGCGCCGTCCCTCGTGGCCGCGGTGCGGCGGCAGGGCCGTACGGCCTGGAGCGGGGCGCGTACGTGCGTCGAGGGGCATGCTCCCGACGACGATACGCAGTACCGGATCGGTTCGATCACCAAGACGTTCACCGCCGTTCTGGTTCTGCGGCTGCGGGACGAGGGCTTGATCGACCTGGACGACCCCCTGGAGAAACACCTCCCCGGCACGGGGGCGGGCGGGGTGACCGTCTTTCAGCTGCTGGGCCACAGCGCGGGGCTGGGCGCCGAAGCGCCCGCCCCCTGGTGGGAGCGGACGCCGGGCGGTCTGCGGCCCGAGCTCGCCGACGTGCTGGGCGACCGGCCGCAGAGGCATCCGGCCGGTCATCGCCATCACTACTCCAACCCTGGTTACACCCTGCTCGGTTCACTGGTGGAAGCGGTGCGTGGCGTCTCCTGGGAGGAGGCGCTGCGCCGCGAGATCCTGGAGCCGCTGGGTATGCACCGCACGACGAGCGGGCCCGTGGCTCCGCACGCGGGCGGCTGGGCCGTCCACCCGTGGGCAGATGTCATGCTGAGCGAACCCGCCGAGGATCTCGGGATCATGGCGCCCGCCGGTCAGCTCTGGTCCACCGCGGCGGACCTGCTGCGGTTCGCCGCCTTCCTGACCGAGGGCGACGACCGGGTCCTGTCGGCCTCCTCCGTCCAGGAGATGCGGACGCCGGCCGCACCGGCCGAGACGGGCGGCAGCGGTTACGGTCTCGGACTCCAGATCGTCGGGGGCGAAGAGCGCGTGCTCTTCGGGCATTCGGGATCGCTTCCCGGGTTCGTCGCCGGCCTCTGGGTCAGCGAGGAGGACGACGTGGCCGCGGTCGTTCTCGCCAACGTCACCTCGGGGCTGCCCGCCGCGATGGTGGCCGCCGAACTCCTGGGGATCGTGGCCGAGGCCGAGCCGCGGATCCCGGAGCCCTGGCGCCCGCTGCCCGAGGTGGACGACGAGCTGCTCGCGCTGACCGGGATCTGGTACTGGGGCACCCACCCGGTCTCGCTGAGGCTCACGGGGGACCGGGGCCTGCAGCTCACACCGCTGGGTGGCAAGGGACGAGGCGCGGCCTTCACGCACCGCCCGGACGGCACCTGGACGGGCCAGAACGACTACTACGCGGGGGAGACCCTGCGCGTCGTACGCAAGGACGACGGTTCGGTGGACCACCTCGACCTCGGCTCGTTCGTCTTCACCCGGGAGCCGTACGAGGTGGGCGCGGCCGTGCCCGGCGGCGTGGACGCGGAGGGCTGGCGCGGGCTCGCCGACTGAACTTCCGGCCGGGTCGTGGGTGGGTGTTTCACGTGAAACACCCACCCACGTTTAACGTGGAACGCCTACCCGTCCGCGCTCCTCAGAGCGCCAGCTTGAAGCCCACATGGCTGGCGGTGAAGCCGAGCCGCTCGTAGAAGCGGTGCGCGTCCTCGCGGGTGACGTCCGAGGTCAGCTGCACCAACTGGCAGTTCTGACGGCGGGATTCGTCCACCGCCCACTGGATGAGCTGGGTGCCGAGGCCGCTGCCGCGCTCGTCGGCGTGGATGCGGACCCCCTCGATGATCGAGCGGGTCGCGCCGCGGCGGGACAGCCCCGGGACGATGGTCAGCTGCAGTGTGCCGACGACTCGGTCCTCGCGAACGGCGACGACCACGTGCTGGTTCGGGTCGTCGGCCAGCCGCTGGAACGCCTCCTGGTAGGGGGCGAGGTCGTCCGGTGACTCGCGCTGCGCTCCCAGAGGGTCGTCGGCGAGCATCGCGACCACCGCGGGCAGGTCGTCCGGGACGGCGGGTCGTAGGGCGAGATCACTCATGATCGGCATCCTAGGACGGCCCCGGGGGATGTCGCGCCGGTCAGGCTCGGTCAGACCGGGACCTTGAGCTCTTCGACGGCCCTGACCAGAGGAGCGAGCTCGGGGTTCTCGGCCGCCTCGTCCAGTGCCGCCCGCAGTGCGGTGTCGTTCGTCGGCCGGGCGGCCTCCAGCAGCGTGAGCCCGGCCTCGGTGACGTCGGTGTAGATGCCGCGGCGGTCGGTGTCGCACAGGTAGCGGGTCAGCAGCCCCCGGTCCTCGAGCCGGGTGACGAGCCGGGTGGTGGCGCTCTGGCTGAGGACGACGGCGTCGGCGACCTGCTTCATCTGGAGATGCCCACCGGTGCCGTTGTGCTGTCGGCTCAACACGTCGAGCAAGGAGTACTCGCGTGCGCTGAGTCCGTGGCCGGCCTGGAGGGCCCGCTCGATCCGGGCCTCGATCTTCCCGTGAAGCAGGGAGAGCGCGCACCAGCTCTGGGCGATGGCGGTCAGGGCGGGGTCGGTCGCTGTCATGTCTCTCTCCTCCGGGCGGGAGCTGCGTGACTCCAGGATAGGGGACGTCTGCAATAGCCCGCGCTTGCAATTAGTCAGCGTCTGCAATTATTGTGGACGCTTGTAAGGCGCAGACGCAATCTTCAGGGAAGGTGAAACCCATGCCGCTCGCGCTCCTCGCCCTCGCCATCGGGGCATTCGGGATCGGAACGACCGAGTTCGTGATCATGGGGTTGCTCCCCGAGGTCGCCGGTGACTTCCAGGTCTCGATCCCGACCGCGGGCTTCCTGGTGACCGGCTACGCGCTCGGTGTGGTCCTCGGCGCCCCGCTGATGACGCTGCTCGGCACCCGTGTCACCCGTAAGCGCATGCTGATGCTCCTCATGGGGCTGTTCATCGTGGGCAACGTGGTGTCCGCGCTCGCCCCCGTCTTCGGAGTCATGCTCGCCGGGCGGGTGATCGCCTCCCTCGCGCACGGTGCCTTCTTCGGCATCGGCTCGGTGGTCGCGGCCGACCTGGTCGCCCCGCAGAAGAAGGCCGGGGCCATCGCCATGATGTTCACCGGGCTCACCGTCGCCAACGTCGTCGGCGTTCCGCTGGGCACCTTCATCGGACAGACCGCGGGCTGGCGGACCACGTTCCTCCTCGTCGCCGTTCTGGGCGTCGTGGGCCTGCTCGGCGTCGCGAAGCTCGTACCGGACCAGCCCGTGCCGGAAGGCGTGCGCATCCGCCACGAGCTGGCCGCGTTCCGCAATGTCCAGGTCCTGCTGGCCATGGCCATGACCGTCCTGGGCTTCGGCGGAGTCTTCGCCGCGATCACCTACATCACCCCGATGATGACGCAGATCGCCGGCTACTCGGCCTCGTCCGTCACCTGGCTGCTCGTTCTCTTCGGCCTCGGCATGGTGGGGGGCAACCTGATCGGCGGCAGGTTCGCCGACCGCCACCTGATGCCCATGCTGTACGTCTCGCTCGGCTCGCTCGCCGTGGTGCTCGGCCTGTTCACCGTGACCGCCCACAACAAGATCGCCGCAGCCGTCACCATCGTCCTGATCGGCGCCCTGGGCTTCGCGACCGTGCCTCCGCTGCAGAAGCGGGTCCTCGACCAGGCGGCGGGTGCGCCGACGCTGGCCTCCGCGGTCAACATCGGGGCGTTCAACCTCGGCAACGCCCTCTCCGCCTGGCTCGGCGGTCTCGTGATCGCGGCGGGCCTCGGCTACACCGCCCCCAACTGGGTCGGCGCCGCGCTCGCCGCGTCCGCCCTGGTCCTGGCCGTGTTCTCCAGCCTGCTGGAGCGCCGGGAGGCCGGCAAGAGCCGGATCGTCGCAGGGAGTGGCCCCGAGCCGGCCGCCGTGACAGCGGCCCGGCACTGAGCCACCCGCTCGCCAGGGCCACACATCGCGAAGCAGCCGCACCGTCCTCGTGGCGGTGCGGCTGCTTCGCGTCAGCCCGTCGCGAGGGTGAGCGGGGCGAACCTGCGGGCGGCATCACCGGGCAGGTCCGTGATGTTGTAGGTCATCACGGTGGTCCGGGTGAGGGGCTCCAGCCCGCGCTCCACCAGCCAGCCGAGCAGTTCCTTGTGCGCGGCGTGGACGTCGGTGCGCAGTGGCCGGTCCGTCGTGGCGGCCAGGGCCGTGACCAGGGCCTGCGCGGTGGCCGTGTCCCGGGCGATCAGCGGCCCGACCACCTCGGCCTGCCCGCTCGGCCAGAGCGCCGCGTAGCCGATCAGCTCGCCGTGCTCCTCGGCGACCTGGAGCCGGTCGGAGAAGGCCGGCAGCCGGGCGAGAAGATGCGTCCGGTCGGCGCCGAACGCGGGGAGGTCGAGCCGGACCAACGCCCGCAGGTCGTCCGCCGCTGCCGGGCGGGTGGTCACGGACGGGCGAGAGGCCGAGGGGGAGGGGGAGCCGGAGGGGGAGCCGTGGGGGCCGCCCGCTCCGAAACGGCCGCCGACGCGTTCGGCCCGGCCCACGGGGGAGAAGCCGAGGTCCTCGTAGAGCGGCTGTCCCTGTTCGGTGGCGTACAGGACGAGCGGGGTGTCCCCCTCGGCTTCCATCACGTGCCGCATGAGCCGGCGGGCGAGCCCTCGACGTCCGTAGCGGTCGGCGACGAGCAGCATGCCGACCGCGGTGAGTTCGGATCCGTACGGCATGGTCAGGCAGGTCGCCGCCAGGCCCTTGCCGTCCGGGGCGTCGATCCCGTAACCGGCGCCGGCCGAGAGGAGCAGCCCCCACCGGTGTTCGTCGCGCGGCCAGCCGCGGTCCTCACAGAGATCGGCACACGGGACCAGGTCTCCCCGGTTCAGGCGCCGGATCGGCAGCTCGACGAGGGAGAGGGGTGAGGGGCTGTGCATGGGGTCAGGCTGTCTGACGGGATGATCGCGCGTCCACCGATTTCGCGGAACTGGCCGAGATCCGCAGCCGCCTGCCGCGCCGGGTGAGTCCCCAGGGCTTGAGCACCGAGATCGCGGTGATGAAGAGGTAGGTGGCCGTCGCCACCGACGGCGCGATCACGAGGTCGATGTCCACCGCTCCCTCGGCGACCGCGGCGTTGATGCCGGGGCGCAGGGAGAAGATCGACAGGCCTGTCGTGACCAGAGTCAGCCAGAACTTGATCCACACCCAGCGGTGCCGGGCCAGGCCCCACGGAGTGCCCAGCGACAGCACCAGGCCGCTCACCAGGGCGAGCAGGGCCACCGGGGCCACCAGCCAGTCCCCGTAGATCTTCATGGACCGGGTGGCGGCGTCCGCGGTGGCCGGATCTCCGGTGGCGAACGCGGTGATGCCGAGCGTCAGCAGGCCGACGGTCAGGCCGAGCCAGCTGACGGAGACGGCGACATGGGCGACGAGGATTGCTCGGCGTACGGGGCGCTTGAGTGGTTTCACGTGAAACACGATGCCGAGAGGGGCTCCCCGGGGCGTCCGGCAGCGGGAGTATCCATGGGTACCCGCTGGGGAGTACGCGCCCCGGCAGGGCTGGGGTGCGTGCCCGCCGCGGGGGGTGTCAGCCCAGGTCGGGGGCGTGCATCGCCCGTACGCCTTCGATGTTGCCGTCGAGGTAGTGCCGCAGGGACAGCGGAACGAGGTGCACGGCCGCGATCCCGACCCGGCTGAACGGCACCCGGACGATCTCGTACTCCCCGGTGGGCTCGTCGATCTCCGGGCCGTGCCGCAGGGAGACGTCCATCGACGCCAGTCGGCAGACGAAGAAGTGCTGGACCTTCACTCCCGTCACGCCACCGTCCGCGATGTGCTCCACGGTGTCGACGAAGCACGGGACCACGTCGACGATCTTGGCGCCCAGCTCCTCGTCGACCTCGCGGTGCAGTGCTTCGACGACGGTGGCGTCCTCCGGCTCGACCCCGCCGCCGGGCGTGAGCCAGTACGGATCGACTCCCGGCTTCGTGCGCTTGATCAGGATGAGGTCGTCGCCGTCGAGCAGGACGGCGCGTGCGGTGCGCTTGACCACAGGACGTTCGGTCATGGCAAGAGAGTGGCCCGTGGAGGAGCCTCTGAAACTCCCCCGGCCTACCGGACCGCCGTGTTCAGCGCCTGTTCGACGTCGGCGAGCAGGTCCTCGGGGTCCTCCGCGCCGACCGAGAAGCGGATGAAGCCCTCCGCGACGGCGTCGCCGCCCCAGCGGCCCCGGCGCTCCGCGGTGGACCGGACGCCGCCGAAGCTCGTCGCGTCGTCGACCAGGCGCAGCGCGGACAGGAAGCGCTCCGCGGTCTCCCGGTCGGCCAACTCGAAGGAGACCACGGATCCGAAGCGCCGCATCTGGCGCCCCGCGACGACGTGTGACGGGTCGGTGGGCAGTCCCGGATACCGCAGCCCGGTGACCTCCGCACGCTTCGTCAGCGCCTCTGCGAGAGCGAGGGCGGTGGTGCACTGCCGGTCGATGCGCAACTGGAGGGTGGCGAGCGAGCGGTGCGCCAGCCAGGCCTCCATCGGCCCCGGGATCGCCCCGACGACCTTGCGCCAGCGCCGTACGTCCGCCGTCAGCCCGGGATCGCGGCAGGTCACATGGCCGAGCAGGATGTCGCCGTGGCCGGTCATGCCCTTGGTGTCGCTGGCGACCGAGAAATCGGCGCCCAGCTCCAGCGGGCGCTGGCCGATCGGGGTGGCCAGGGTGTTGTCGACCGCGACCAGCGCGCCCGCCGCGTGCGCGGCCTCGACCAGCCGCCGGATGTCGCAGACGTCCAGGCCCGGGTTGGACGGGCTCTCGATCCAGAGCAGCTTCGCCCCGGTCAGCAGGGCCAGCTGGGCGTCGCCGCCGGTCGGCGCGGTCCGGACCTCGACCCCGTACGCCTCCAGTTGCTCCCGTACGAGTGGCAGTGCCTGGTAGCCGTCGTCGGGGAGGACCACGGCGTCGCCCGAGCGGACCTGGGAGAGCAGCACCGCGGTGATCGCCGCCATGCCCGAGGCGAACACGGTCGTGCCCACGTCCTCGCCGGGAGCCTCCAGCTCGCCGATGGCCCGCTCCAGGTGGGTCCAGGTCGGGTTGGTCTCCCGGCCGTAGGTGTAGGGACCCACCGGTTCGCCGGAGAGGTGGAAGTGCGCGGCGAAGACCGGGCCGGGCAGAGTGGGTCCGAACTGCTCCGGTTCGGGAAGCCCGGCGCGTACCGCGCGTGTTCCGTCGCCCATGGTGCTCATGCCTGCTCCTTCGCTGCTCTCCCGGTGGTGGACCGGTGTCCCCCGCACTCTTCCAGAGGCTCCCGGAGCGGCCTTCCCCGGAGGTCCGGAATCCCGCATACCGGAATCAGTCCTCGTCGGGCAGGACGACGTTGAGCGCCCAGGACACGACCGAGATGATCAGACCGCCGAGCACCGCCGTCCAGAACCCTTCGACGTGGAAGCTGAGATCGAACACGCCGGCCAGCCAGGAGGTCAGCATCAGCATCAGGGCGTTGACCACCAGGGTGATCAACCCCAGCGTCAGGATGAACAACGGGAACGTCAGGAGCTGGACCACCGGCTTCACCAGGAAGTTCACCAGGCCGAAGATCAGCGCGACCAGGATCAGGGTGAGGGCCTTGCGGCCCGTGCTGCCGCCCTCCAGAGTGATGTTGCCGATGAGCCAGATGGCAACGGCCAGCGCACCCGCGTTGGCGATCGTCTTGACTACGAAATTCTTCATGTGTCTGATCGTGGCAGACATGATCGGTGGTGGACACCGGCAGCGCGGGCACAGCCGACAGCGTGAGTACAAGGGGCGGGACGGGCCATGAAGGCATTCAGACTGGACGAGCTGGAGGCGGAGCGGGCCGCCAATGACGGCGCCTACCTGCAGTTCGTGCGGGAACGCAATATGTCGGTCGGCCTGTACGCCCTGGACGCGGGAGAGCTCGATCCGCAGCAGCCGCACCAGCAGGACGAGGTCTACTTCGTCGTCAGCGGGCGGGCCTCGATCACGGTGGGGACGGAGACGACGCAGGTCGGCAGGGGAAGCGTCGTCTACGTGCCCGCGGGCGTGGACCACAAGTTCCACCACATCACCGAGGATCTGCGGGTGATGGTCGTCTTCTCGCCGCCCGAGGGCTGATTCCCGGCGCCCAAGAGTTGGGCCTCCGTCCCGGGGATCCCTAGGTCGTGTCCGCAAAGTCTCGTCTGGCCCGCGGCGTCTGGCACGCACTCTCGCGGCGTTGCCGAAATGCCCGAGTAGCTCCGCTACTAGGACACTCCGGCGCCTTGCGAGAGCACGCACCAGACGCCGCGGGCCCCGCCCAGAGGGCGGACGACGATACTTTGCGGACACTCCCTAGGGGCTCGATCAGGGGTCTTCAAGGGCTGCCCGCCCCCGCGGGAGGCCTTCGCGCCTTTAGCATCGAGGCAAGGACTCAGAGAGACGAGGTAGAGGCGATGGCCGTGCGGGAGATATTCGCGGGAATGCCCTGGTGGGTGAAGTGGATCGCGGTGCCCGTCATTGCGATCTTCGTGTTCGGCGGGCTGATCGCCAGCGTCGTCGGCTTCGTGATCAGCCTGCTCTTCAAGGCGCTGGTCTTCGTCGTCGTGGTCGGCGGGCTGATCTTCGTCGTCCGCAAGTTCACGTCGTCGTCGTCCTCGCGCGGTGACTGGTAGTACACGGAACGCGGGCCGGCGCGGGGGCCGGTCTGTTCCGTCCGGCCCTTCCGTCACGGGCCCGCAGGACGAGGTGAGGTCGGCGCCGGCGCGGGTGATTAGCCCAGCAGAGCTAAGTCCCGGAGGAAACCACCCGTCTGCCGCAGACGGCCGATACAGTGACATACCACTGCCGCCATCCGGAATGTGACCTTCCGTCACCATATCGATCACCTGATCGGTCCTGGGTACGACAGTCCGGTCGTTGGCCTTCGATCGTCGGCGCCCGGACCGGTCCTCGCCGGTCACGGGCCGGATCTCCGGTCCTCGGGATCGCGGCAGGCCCGTGGGGGCGGCCCCCACGGGAGGGCCGACGGCCCGTCACCATGCCTGGGGGTGGCCCTTGACCACGGCATCTAGCACCGCTGTTCCGACGTTGATCGGTTCGGTCCAGCGGGCGTTGAGGCTGCTGGAGGCTGTGGGCACCCATCGGGACGGGGCGCCCGCCAAGCAACTGGCACGTGAGGCGGGGCTTCCGCTTCCGACCGCGTACCACTTGCTGCGCACCCTCACCCATGAGGGCTATCTCCGCCGCGAGAACGGTGTCTTCCTCTTCGGCGCGGCCGCCGAGAATCTGACCGTCGCCCCCGGGGTGCGGAGCCGTCCGCGCCCCGCCTCCGTCGCCGACTCCCTCGGCCACTGGCGGGACGTCATCGGAGCCCCGGTGTACTGCGCCGTCTACTGCGACGGCGAGATCGATCTCATCGCGGTCGCGGACGGCCCCGACACCCCGGCAGTGGAGGAGTGGGCCTCGTTCCGGGAAACCGCCCACGCGCACGCCATCGGCCAGTGTCTGCTCGCCCAACTCGACGAGCGAGCCCGCGAGGACCACCTCGACCGGCACCCCGTGCGCCCCCTCACCCGTTACTCAGTGCGAGATCGCGCCACGCTTCTGGAACGGCTGCGTACCCTCCGACGAGGTGAACCGGTCATCGAACGCCAGGAGTACGCACTGGGGACCGTGTGCGCCGCGATTCCCGTCACGGCCGGTGCCACGATTGCGGCGATGGCCATTTCCGTACCTCTCGACCGAGAAGATCGGTTGCTGCCCGCAGTCGAACAGCTACGTGGCGAAGTCACCAGCCTCTTGCGTTCGCTCGTGTTCTCTATCAGTATCTGAAAAATCACTCCTTGTGATCTGCTATCGCGTGCACCACGATGGCGTCAATAGGGCCATGGGGGATCATTCCTGGCCAGATTCATCTACTGCGGGGTTGAACGATGCGCGAGTCGGTTCAAGCAGAGGTCATGATGAGCTTCCTCGTCTCCGAGGAGCTCTCGTTCCGTATTCCGGTGGAGCTCCGGTACGAGGTCGGCGATCCGTATGCCATCCGGATGACGTTCCACCTTCCCGGCGATGCCCCTGTGACCTGGGCATTCGGCCGCGAGCTGCTGCTGGACGGGCTCAACAGCCCGAGCGGCGACGGAGATGTGCACATCGGCCCGACCGAGCCCGAGGGCCTCGGCGATGTGCACATCCGGCTCCAGGTCGGCGCGGACCGTGCGCTGTTCCGGGCGGGGACGGCGCCGCTGGTGGCGTTTCTCGACCGGACGGACAAGCTCGTGCCGCTCGGTCAGGAGCACACGCTGGGTGACTTCGACGGAAACCTGGAGGATGCGCTCGGTCGCATCCTCGCCGAGGAGCAGAACGCGGGCTGACCGGGCGCGCCCCCGATGCCCCGTCACCCCGTCTTACGACGACGGCCCCGACCCGTCCGCGCGGGTGCGGCCGTAGCCGCCTGTGCGCCGCCGGACCCCGAACGGTCCGCGGAGACGACCAGCGCCGCGAGCACCGTGGTCACCGGCACCGAGGCGACCAGGCCGATCGACCCGACCAACGTGCGGACGATCTCCTCGGCGACCAGCTCGCTGTTGGCCACCGTCCCCACACCGCTCTGGGCGATGGAGAAGAGCAGCAGCAGCGGCAACGCCGCGCCCGCGTACGCCAGCACCAGGGTGTTGACCACCGAGGCGATGTGGTCCCTTCCGATCCGGATACCTGCCCGGTACAGACCCTTCCAACCCATCCGCGGGTCCGCCTGGTGCAGTTCCCAGACGGCGGAGGTCTGGGTGACCGTCACATCGTCGAGCACCCCGAGCGAACCGATGATGACGCCGGCCAGCAGCAGACCGCTCATATCGATGTCCGGGTAGAGGCCGTGGATGAGGCCGGTGTTGTCGTCGGTGTTGCCGCTCAGGCTCGCCCAGCCGATGAACAGGGAGCCCAGCAGCCCGATCAGCAGCAGCGAGATCAGCGTGCCGACGACCGCGACCGACGTACGGGCCGTCACCCCGTGGCACAGATAGAGGGCCGCCAGCATGATCGCGCTGGCCCCGATCACCGCCACGACCAGCGGGTTCGAGCCTTGCAGGATCGCCGGCAGGATGAACAGGGTCAGCACGGCGAACGACACCACCAGCGCCACCAGCGCCATCACCCCGCGCATCCTGCCCACCAGGACCACCGCCAGCGCGAAGATCCCGGCCAGCACCGCCATCGGGATCTTCCGGTCCACGTCGGTCACCGAGTACTGGAGGTCGCGCGGCGCGTCGGGGGCGTACGCGACGACCACGCCCTGACCCTCCTTCAGCTGTCGGGGCGCGTCCGGCTGGACCACCTCGACGAACTTCCGGCCCTTGTCGTCGCCGCTGGTCACCTCGATGGTGGCCTTCGCGCACTCCCCCTCCTGCTCGTTGACGGCCTCGCGGCCCGAGGGCGTGGAGGTGTCGCCGGTCGGGGGTACCTGCGCGGCGTTGACGTCCGCGCAGTCGACCTTCACGACCTGGACGACCTTGCCGTCCTGGGTCTGCCGGTCGAATCCGACGCCGGTGCGCTCGTGGTCGGGCGCGCCGCCGGGCCAGAACGCGATCAGGCCGACGACGACCGCCGTCGCGAACGGGATCAGTACGGCGGCGATGACCTTGCGCAGGTGCCGGGAGACCGGAGCGGCCGGTCCGTGGCTGTGGGTGTGGCCGTGGGTGTGGCCCTGGGGCGGCTGGGGTGCGGGGTCGCTTTGGGGGGAGGTCACGGGGCGATCATCGCAAGAACGGGAGGGCCCTCTGGTCAGCTCGCCCGAAAGGACGCTAGCGTGGAGGCACCTTTGCACACGCGGGAGCTCGGAGCACCGGGCTGAGAGGGCGCTGATCGCCGTACATCCGTACGGGACACGCTGCGCCGACCGCCGAACCTGTTACCGGGTAATGCCGGCGTAGGGAGTAGGTCTCATGACCACAGCGGACGCACGCACGCCTGCCTCGAAACAGAACGACGGAACGCCGGTCGGCACGACGCCGGGCGACGGAACGCGCAACGACGAGGCCGGGAAGTCCATCGGCTGGCACAAGGGGTACGTCCAGGGCTCGCGCCCGGACCTCCGGGTGCCGGTTCGACAGGTGCACCTCACCAACGGCAAGGACGTGACGCTGTACGACACGTCCGGGCCGTACACCGATCCCTCCATCGACACCGATGTCCGCCGGGGCCTCGCGCCCCTGCGGGAGAACTGGATCATCGCCCGCGGCGACACCGAGGAGTACGCGGGCCGGCCGGCCCGCCCCGAGGACGACGGGCTCAAGCACACCTCGCCGCGCGGCGGACTGCGCAACCTCGACGCCGTCTTCCCCGGCCGCCCGCGCCAGCCGCGCCGCAGCCGCGACGGACGCCCCGTCACCCAGCTCGCGTACGCCCGACGGGGGGAGATCACCCCGGAGATGGAGTACGTGGCGATCCGGGAGAACGTGGAGGCCGAGGTCGTCCGCGAGGAGATCGCGCAGGGCCGGGCGGTGCTGCCCGCCAACGTCAACCACCCCGAGATCGAGCCGATGATCATCGGCAAGCGGTTCCTGGTGAAGGTCAACGCCAACATCGGCAACTCGGCCGTCACCTCCTCCATCGAGGAGGAGGTGGACAAGATGACCTGGGCGACGAAGTGGGGCGCCGACACGGTCATGGACCTGTCCACCGGCCGCAACATCCACACCACCCGTGAATGGGTGCTGCGCAACTCCCCCGTGCCGATCGGCACCGTCCCGCTCTACCAGGCCCTGGAGAAGGTCGACGGCCGGGCCGAGGAGCTGACCTGGGAGATCTACAAGGACACCGTCATCGAACAGGCCGAGCAGGGCGTGGACTACATGACGGTGCACGCCGGGGTGCGCCTGCCGTACGTCCCCCTGACGGCCCGCCGCAAGACCGGCATCGTCTCGCGCGGCGGCTCGATCATGGCGGCCTGGTGTCTCGCCCACCACAAGGAGTCGTTCCTCTACGAGCACTTCGAGGAGCTCTGCGAGATCCTCGCGACATACGACGTCACCTACTCCCTGGGCGACGGACTGCGTCCCGGTTCGATCGCGGACGCCAACGACGAGGCGCAGTTCGCCGAGTTGCGCACGCTGGGCGAACTGAACACGATCGCGAAGCGGTTCGGCGTCCAGACCATGATCGAGGGCCCCGGGCACGTCCCGATGCACAAGATCAAGGAGAACATCGACCTTCAGCAGGAGATCTGCGAGGAGGCGCCGTTCTACACGCTCGGCCCGCTGACCACGGACGTCGCGCCCGCCTACGACCACATCACCTCCGGCATCGGCGCCGCGATGATCGCCTGGTGGGGCACGGCGATGCTCTGCTACGTCACGCCCAAGGAGCACCTGGGACTGCCGAACCGGGACGACGTGAAGACGGGGGTCATCACCTACAAGATCGCCGCCCACGCGGCCGACCTGGCCAAGGGGCACCCGGGCGCGCAGGAGTGGGACGACGCCCTCTCCGACGCGCGGTTCGAGTTCCGCTGGGAGGACCAGTTCAACCTGGCCCTCGACCCGGACACGGCGCGGGAGTTCCACGACGAGACGCTGCCCGCCGAACCGGCGAAGACGGCGCACTTCTGCTCGATGTGCGGGCCGAAGTTCTGCTCGATGAAGATCTCCCAGGACATCCGGCGTCAGCACGGCGGTTCGCAGGAGGAGATCGAGCAGGGCATGGCCGAGAAGTCGAAGGAGTTCGCGGCCGCCGGCAACCGGGTCTACCTGCCCATCGCCGACTGATCAGGGCCGGCCGCCGGCCCGTCCCCGGCGGTCGGCTTCTCCGGCCACAGGCAGCGAACCCGCGGGACTGAGGCCTGATTCTGCCAGGAGCCTGTGGGCGTTGTGTGGCTTACCGAGTAACTACAGCCATTTCAGGTTGTTTTGAAATGGTTGGTCGCCTTGTTAAGCGACAGTATGGACACAGTCGTGTGGCAGCTGTATGTACGTTTGGTCCGCAGCTCACCTGCGCTTGACCCTTTCCTTATCTGTGGCTTACTTTCCGGCTTGCTTGGCTTGAAATTGGCGCCCCCTCGGAACGGGGGCCGGGGAGGGAATCACCGTGAACTGGTACCTGGACGTACTCAAGAACTACGCAGGCTTCAGCGGACGCGCGCGCCGCAAGGAGTACTGGATGTTCGTGCTCTTCAACTTCATCATCGCCGTGGTGCTGTCGGTGCTCGGCATGGCGATCGACACGCAGATCCCGTACTACCTCTACCTCGCCGCGGTCATCGTTCCGTCGCTGGCGGTCATGGTGCGTCGTCTGCACGACACCGGCCGCTCGGGCTGGTGGTTCTTCATCTCGTTCGTCCCGCTGGTCGGCGCCATCATCCTGCTCGTCTTCCTCGCCTCGGAGGGCAAGCCGGAGACGAACCAGCACGGTGCCAACCCGAAGCTGGCTCCGGCCGTCTGACCAACAGCTCCGGTACGTTCCGGAGCACCGTGAGGCCGGGCGCGGCACACAGCCGTCCCGGCCTTCGCCGTACCCGGACCTCAGTCCGGCCGGTGCTCCGGTCCGCCGAAGTCCGGGCTCGTGAAATCGGGGCTGGTGAAGGTCGGTCGGGGACCGGCCGCCGGGCCTTCGTCCGGGCCGGAGAAGTCCGGCCTGCTGTACCCGACCTTCGGGATGCGGTTGGGCGAACGGTGCGGGGTCCGGGCGGCGGGTCCCGCGGTGGGGTCGGCCAGGGCGTCCCTGAGGAACGGGAGGATGCCGCGCTCCAGCAGGGCGTGGCGCCACGCCTCCCTGGCCCGCGCGACGTCCTCCGGAAGCTCCTGCTCCTCGTTCTCGGCGGCCAGCGACGTCGCGCCGTTGCGGAGCGCGGTGACGAGCAGCCCGACGGCCGCGACCAGGATCGCCGCGGCGGCGACCGCCGCGAAGAACCACCCGGCCGCGACCATCGAGCCGCCGAAGGTCACCGAGGGGCCGACCGCCTTCACCAGATAGCCGACGAGCAGGAAGATGACGGCCGCGGAGCCGGCCAGCAGCGGGGTCAGGACCGTGATGACCGCGCCTATGCCGGCGCCCGAACCGGCCGCCGTGCTCCGCGGCCCGTCCGTGGCCGGGCCGCCGTCGAGCCCTTCCGCGGTCGCCGCGCGGCGCAGTTCGCCGCGGGCCTTCACGTAGTGCTCGTACTCGGTGGCCGCGGCCGCGGTGATCAGCGCCGTGGCGCTGAGCGCCATGGTGCGCAGCTGTTCGGTGTTGAGCCGGTCCCCGACGCCCTCCAGGTCCGGGCGTTCATGAGCGTGGCGCAGCGCGTCGCCCAGGATCCGCTCGTACTCGGGTCCGTCCTCGGCCAGCAGGTGCGGAGCGCTTGTCATCTGCATCCCCCGATGCTCCGTCGGTGCCCGGCTGCCCGCGTGGACCGGGCGATCGGGCGGAAACGGAGGAGAGCCTGCCACTGATACGCCGATGGTAGAGCGCTCACGGCACGGGGTGACAGGGTGTTTCCAGAATTGGGCCCGGTGACGGGCCCGTCGATCGGCGAGGTCGGCGCAGGCGGAACCTGAAGCGCCTTCCCCGCCGACGGTCAGTCATGCAGCGGGAGCTGAACCACCAATAGCTTTCCGGCCATGGTCACTCCGCCGTCCATGGCGATGGCGAGGTCGTCCGCGTACACGTGCGGGCCGTTGATCACGGGCCCCGCGCTGTCCTCGCCGTCCTCCGTGCCGACCTCGCCCAGGAGGTACGGAATGGGGCTGTGACCATGGACGACGCGCTGTCCGCCGTACGTCGTCAGCAGCTCGCGCACCGCCTGGGCGCCGCCCTCGTCCCGGAAGGCGAACCGCTTGGTGAGCTTGCGGAAGAGGTCCCAGCACTCGTCGGCGTCATTGCGCGTGAGAATGGCCGTGATCGTGTCATTGACGTCCTCGATGGTGGACCCGTAGTCGAGGTAGGCCGTCGTGTCGGAGTGCATCAGCAGATGCCCGTCCTCCTCGACGACCGCGTCGAGCCGGGACATCCACTGGAGGTGGACGTCCTGGAGGCGCTCCATGTCGGTCTTCTGGCCGCCGTTGAGCAGCCAGGCGGCCTGGAAGGTGGCGGTGCCGGCCCCGGAGTTGACGGGGGTGTCGGCGAACCGCTTGGCACCGATCAGCAGCAGCTCGTGGTTGCCCATCAGGGCCTTGCAGTAGCCGCCGGCCGCCGCCGCCTCGGCGGAGAGTCGCATGACGAGGTCGATGACCCCGATGCCGTCGGGCCCGCGGTCGGTGAAGTCGCCGAGGAACCACAGGCGGGCGTTGCCCGCGGCCCAGTTCCCGTCGGCGTCGATGAGGCCCTGCGCGCCGAGGGCGGCGATCAGCTCGTCCAGGTAGCCGTGGACGTCGCCGACGACGAAGAGCGGGCCGCGGCTGTCCTCGGCCACGGGGCGCGGCTCGGGAACGGTCCGCACCTGGACCGTGTCGCCGCGACGGATGACCGGGAGGTCCCGCTCGGTCGGGGTGTAGCCCTCCGGCTGCTCGTCGCCCACGACGGCGTTGCCGGGATGCGGCGGCCGGGGCGGGGCGGGAGCGCGCGGCGGCACTGCCGGGGGCACGGAGGCGCCGGGCGCCGGAGGGTTCGGTTCCGGCGCCCGCGGTGGCACCGGGGAAGGAGGTGCCGCCTGTGCTTGCGGTGGCACGGGTGTCTGCGCATACGGCGGAACCCGGAAGTCACGCAACGTCGCCGTCCGCACCACGGGTTCCTGACCGGCCCCCTGAGTCATCGACCCCTCCACCACCGTCGCGCCGCCGTACACCTGACGGGCCTTGCCTGGTAGAGGTGGTCCGCGGTGTCGTGCGCCCATCATAGGAATGCGGATCGATCTGTGTGACGCACCAGGGGTGGTGAATCCGGGCGCACGCACGGTTCACCGGCTGATTAGTCCGAAAAGAGATGATCAGTCCCCGCTGGGGGAGCGCGGCGCGCTGACCGTGGTGCGCGGTGGACGTCGTTGCGAGGAGGTCCGGACGATGAGCTCCGTCGGTATGACCTGCTCCACCGGCCCGTCGTGCTCGACCCCTTCGATGGCGTCGATGAGGAGCTGGACGACGGCCGTGCCGATGCGGCGGGGCTTCAGCGAGAGCGTCGTGATGGGCGGCTCGGTGGCCGCGTACACGGTGGACTCGCTGCAGCAGACCAGCAGCAGGTCCTCGGGGACCCGCAGCCCGTAGCGGCGGGCCGCCGCGAGGAGATCGGTGCCATTGGGGTCGAAGAGCCCGTAGACCGCGTCGGGGCGGTCCGGGCGGGCGAGCAGCCGGTCGGCGGCGACCGCCCCCGCGCAGGGGTCGTGGGCCGGGTAGGACTCGTAGACGGGATCCTGGCCGACCCGCTCGCACCAGTGGAGGTAGGCGGTGGTGGACAAGCGGGTGTACGTGTCGGTGGTGTTGCCGGTCAGCAGGCCGATACGGCGGGCTCCGGCGGCGGCGAGATGGTCGAGGAGGTCGAGCACGGCGGCCCGGTGGTCGTTGTCGACCCAGGCGGTGACGGGGAGCGTACCGGCCGGGCGGCCGTCCGAGACCACGGGCAGTCCCTGGCGGACGAGTTCGGTGACGACCGGGTCCTGGTCGGAGGGGTCGATGACGACGGTCCCGTCGAGCGCGACGTTCGACCAGACGTCGTGCCGGGAGGTGGCGGGGAGGATGACGAGGGCGTAGCCGCGGGCGAGCGCCGCGGAGGTCGCGGCTCTCGCCATCTCCGCGAAGTACGCGAATTCGGTGAAGGTGAAAGGTTCATTCCCGTACGTGGTCACGGTCAGGCCGATCAGGCCGGACTTGCCCGTACGGAGGGTTCGGGCCGCGGCGGACGGGCGGTAGCCCAGGCGCTCGGCGACCTCGCGGACATGGCGGCGGGTGGCGTCCGGGAGCCTGCCCTTGCCGTTGAGCGCGTCGGAGACGGTCGTGATCGAGACTCCGGCCGCGGCGGCCACATCACGGATCCCCGCCCGTCCTGGCCGGCCGCTGCGCCGGGGGGTCTCCGTCCGGCTCACCTGGTGCTTCCCTGCTGCTGTCATGGCGAGCCGATAGTAGGGCTCCGAGGGGTGGTCGGTCCGGTCGCATATGCGCACGTTGACAGGCACGTTTCTGCAAGGTCACTACCCATCAGAATCCTTGTAATGCAAGGGAGTTGTCCGCTATTGCATAGGTGTTTCAGGTACTGGAGGGCGGCAGCCTGCTGTATGTGCGATGTCTCGAAGAGGTCTCAACTCACCACTTCGGGGGACGCGCGCCACAGCGCGAGCCACCGGCGCGCGCCGGAACGCGAAACACTCCCCCCGGGAGAGGGCTCGGACCGGCCCCGCGCGAGGCCCCATTCCCGGGCACTGCGGTCGATTTCCCGCTCGGGCCATTCGCAGCGGGGCGCAATCCTCTTAAGGTGTGCAGTATTGCTGTGAACGGACGGTCGAGGAGGACCTGCGGTGAGCGAGACGAGCCCCAAGCTGCGCGCCGAGCTGGACGGCGTTCCCGCCTATGTGCCGGGGAAGCCGGCGGCGGCCGGTGGACCGGTCGCGTACAAGCTGTCCTCCAACGAGAATCCCTATCCGCCGCTGCCGGGGGTACTGGAGTCGGCGCTCGCCGCCGCGGGGAACTTCAACCGCTACCCGGACATGGCGTGCACCGGCCTGATGAACGAGCTGGCCGACCGCTTCGGTGTGCCCCTGACGCATCTCGCCACCGGCACCGGGTCGGTGGGGGTGGCCCAGCAGCTGCTCCAGGCCACCTCCGGACCCGGCGACGAGGTCATCTACGCCTGGCGGTCCTTCGAGGCGTACCCGATCATCACGCAGGTCAGCGGCGCGACCTCGGTGAAGGTCCCGCTGACCGACGGCGAGGTGCACGACCTCGACGCGATGGCGGAGGCGATCACCGACCGGACCCGGCTGATCTTCGTCTGCAATCCCAACAACCCCACCGGCACGGTGGTGCGCCGGGCCGAGCTGGAACGGTTCCTCGACCGGGTGCCGAGCGATGTGCTGGTGGTGCTCGACGAGGCGTACAAGGAGTTCATCCGCGACGCCGAGGTGCCGGACGGCATAGAGATCTACCGGGACCGGCCCAACGTGGCGGTGCTGCGGACCTTCTCCAAGGCGTACGGTCTGGCCGGGCTGCGGGTCGGCTTCGCGGTGGCCCACGAGCCGGTGGCCGCGGCACTGCGCAAGACTGCCGTCCCGTTCGGGGTGAGCCAGCTTGCCCAGGACGCGGCGGTGGCCTCGCTCCGCGCGGAGGACGAGCTGCTGGGCCGGGTGGGCTCGCTGGTCGCCGAGCGCACCCGGGTGAGCGCGGAGCTGGTGCGCCAGGGCTGGACGGTGCCGGAGTCGCAGGCGAACTTCGTCTGGCTGCGGCTCGGCGAGCGGACCCTCGACTTCGCCGGGGCCTGCGAGCGGGCCGGAGTGGTCGTGCGGCCCTTCAAGGGTGAGGGCGTCCGCGTCTCGATCGGCGAGAGCGAGGGCAACGACCTCTTCCTGAAGACGGCGGAGGCGTTCCGCGCGGAGCTGTAGACCCGCACGCGCCTGTACGGCCGGGTGGCCCCGGACCTCGAACGTGAGGTCCGGGGCCCTTTGCGTGGGGCGGGGGGCCGGTTTCAGGGGGCGGGGGCCGAAAAGGGGTACCCCCGGCGAAGGGTCCGAAAGTGTGTGCGCCATAATTGCTTGTGAATGTGAACGCGTTCACAAGCTCGCCTGCTTTCTCCCGTAATCGGTGGGATCAAAGGGGCGTAGTGCCGGTATGACCACGGCGATGTAAGGAGACTGACGACGTGGACCTCGCTCTGGCGCCGGAAACCCTGGCGCGATGGCAGTTCGGCATCACCACCGTCTACCACTTCCTCTTCGTCCCCCTGACGATCTCGCTCGCCGCGCTCACCGCCGGCCTGCAGACCGCCTGGGTGCGGACGGAGAACGAGAAGTACCTCAGGGCGACCAAGTTCTGGGGCAAGCTGTTCCTGATCAACATCGCCATGGGCGTCGTCACGGGCATCGTCCAGGAGTTCCAGTTCGGCATGAACTGGTCCGACTACTCGCGTTTCGTCGGTGACGTCTTCGGCGCTCCGCTCGCCTTCGAGGCGCTGATCGCCTTCTTCTTCGAGTCCACCTTCATCGGGCTGTGGATCTTCGGCTGGGACAAGCTGCCGAAGAAGATCCACCTGGCCTGCATCTGGATGGTCTCGATCGGCACGGTCCTCTCCGCCTACTTCATCCTGGCGGCCAACTCCTGGATGCAGCACCCGGTCGGCTACCGGATCAACGAGGAGCGTGGCCGCGCCGAGCTGACCGACTTCTGGCGGGTGCTCACCCAGGACACCGCGGTCACCCAGTTCTTCCACACCATCACGGCGGCGTTCCTGGTCGGCGGTGCCTTCATGGTCGGCATAGCCGCGTTCCACCTGGCGCGCAAGAAGCACATCCCGGTGATGCGGACCTCGCTGCGCCTGGGCCTGATCACCGTCGTGGTCGCCGGAATGCTCACCGCCGTCAGCGGCGACAGCCTCGCCAAGGTCATGTTCCGGCAGCAGCCGATGAAGATGGCCGCCGCCGAGGCCCTCTGGGACGGACAGGACGGAGCGCCGTTCTCGATCTTCGCGTACGGGGATGTCAGCAAGGGCCACAACTCGGTCGAGATCTCGATCCCCGGGGTGCTCTCCTTCCTCGCGAACAACGACCCGAACTCGCACGTCCCCGGCATCAACGACATCAACAAGAGCCTTGAGGAGAAGTACGGGCCCGGCGACTACCGCCCCAACATCCCGGTCGCGTTCTGGAGCTTCCGATGGATGATCGGCTTCGGTATGGCCTCCTTCGGCCTCGGCCTCCTGGGGCTCTGGCTGACCCGGAGGAGGTTCCTGCTGCCACCGGCGCTGCGGACCGGTGAGGACGAGGTGCCACATCTGGTCCTCTTCAAGAACAAGGCGCTGAGCCCGAGGCTCACCAAGCTCTACTGGGTCGTCGCGCTCTGGACGCTGCTCTTCCCGCTGATCGCCAACTCCTGGGGCTGGATCTTCACCGAGATGGGCCGCCAGCCGTGGGTCGTCTACGGGGTGCTCCAGACCCGTGCGGGGGTCTCCCCCGGTGTCTCGCAGGGCGAGGTCATCACCTCGATGGTCGTCTTCACCCTGCTGTACGCGGTGCTCGCCGTGATCGAGGTGAAGCTGCTCGTGAAGTACATCAAGGCCGGCCCCCCGGAACTCACCGAGGACGACCTCAACCCGCCCACCAGGATCGGCGGCCACGACGAAGAAGACGCCGACCGCCCGATGGCCTTCTCGTACTGAGCACAGGAGCTGAGAGATGGAACTCCACGACGTCTGGTTCGTGCTCATAGCCGTCCTCTGGACCGGCTACTTCTTCCTGGAGGGATTCGACTTCGGCATCGGGGTCCTCACCAAACTGCTGGCCCGCGACCGCAAGGAACGCCGCGTCCTGATCAACACGATCGGGCCCGTCTGGGACGGCAACGAGGTCTGGCTGCTGAGCGCCGGCGGCGCGACCTTCGCCGCCTTCCCCGAGTGGTACGCCACCCTGTTCTCCGGCTTCTACCTGCCGCTGCTGATCATCCTGTTCTGCCTGATCGTGCGCGGCGTCGCCTTCGAGTACCGCGCCAAGCGGCCCGAGGAGCGGTGGCAGACGAACTGGGAGACCGCGATCTTCTGGACCTCCCTGATTCCCGCGGTGCTGTGGGGCGTGGCGTTCGGGAACATCGTGCGGGGCGTGAAGATCGACGCCGACATGGAGTACGTCGGCAACTTCTGGGACCTCCTCAACCCGTACGCGATCCTCGGCGGTCTCGTCACCCTCACGCTCTTCACCTTCCACGGGACGGTGTTCGCCGGCCTCAAGACTGCGGGCGACATCCGGGTCCGGGCCCGCGCACTGGCGCTGAAGCTGGGGCCGGTCACCGCGGTGCTCGCGCTGGGCTTCCTGCTCTGGACGCAGGCGGACAACGGGGACGCCTGGAGCCTGGGGGCCATGATCGTCGCGGTGGTGGCGCTCCTGGCCGCGGTCGGGGCCATCGCCAAGGGCCGCGAGGGCTGGTCGTTCGCGTTCTCGGGCGTGACGATCGCCGCGGCGGTCGCGATGCTCTTCCTGACGCTCTTCCCGAACGTCATGCCGTCGTCTCTGAACGACGCCTGGAACCTCACGGTCACCAACGCCTCGTCCAGCCCGTACACGCTCAAGATCATGACCTGGTGCGCGGGTATCGCCACGCCCGTCGTGCTGCTCTACCAAGGCTGGACCTACTGGGTCTTCCGCAAGCGCATCGGCACCCAGCACATCGCCGACGCGCACTGACTCAGGTGAGCTGCCGCGAGGCCCGCGGCAGCTCCCCGTCCCGCAGAGTTCACCGACCCCGCCGGGGGGATGTTTCACGTGAAACCGATCGATCCGCGTCTGCTCCACTACGCACGCGCCACCCGCCTCTTCCTGGCGGCCGTGGTGGCTCTCGGCCTGGTCGGCGCCCTGCTGGTGATCGCTCAGGCGATGCTCATCGCCGAGATCGTGGTGGGCGGTTTCGAGGGCGGACTCACGGTCACCGCGCTGCGCACCCCCCTCCTTCTCCTCGCAGCGGTCGCCCTCGGTCGGGCCCTCGTCGCCTGGCTCACCGAACTGGCGGCCCATCGCGCCAGCGCGGCCGTCAAGTCCGAACTGCGTGGTCGGCTCCTGGAACGGGCCGCGCGGCTGGGCCCCGACTGGCTGAGCGGGCAGCGCACCGGTTCGCTCGTCGCGCTGGCGACCCGGGGCATCGACGCGCTCGACGACTACTTCGCCCGCTATCTCCCACAGCTCGGACTCGCGGTCGTGGTGCCCGTGGCGGTGCTCGCCCGGATCGTCACCGAGGACTGGGTGTCGGCGGCGATCATCGTCGTCACGCTGCCGCTCATCCCGCTCTTCATGATCCTGATCGGCTGGGCCACCCAGTCCCGGATGGACCGCCAGTGGCAGCTGCTGTCCCGGCTCTCCGGACACTTCCTGGACGTCGTCGCCGGGCTGCCGACCCTGAAGGTCTTCGGACGGGCCAAGGCCCAGGCCGAATCGATCCGCACGATCACCTCCGACTACCGCCGGGCCACTCTGCGCACCCTGCGGATCGCCTTCCTGTCCTCGTTCGCCCTGGAGCTGCTGGCGACCCTGTCGGTCGCCCTGGTCGCCGTCACGATCGGCATGCGGCTCGTCCACGGCGAACTCGACCTCTACACAGGTCTGGTGGTCCTGATCCTGGCCCCGGAGGCGTATCTGCCGATCCGCCAGGTCGGTGCGCAGTACCACGCGGCGGCCGAGGGCCTGTCGGCCGCCGAGGAGATCTTCACGGTCCTGGAGACCGAACCCCGGGCCTCGGGCACCGAGGACGTGCCGGACGCGCTGCGCCTGGAACTGGCGGACGTGACCGTGCGCCACGAGGGCCGCACCGAACCCTCGCTGGACGCCGCGTCGCTCACCGTGGAGCCGGGGGAGACCGTGGCCCTGGTCGGCCCGAGCGGGGTCGGCAAGTCCACCCTGCTGAACGTGCTCCTCGGGTTCGCCGTACCCGACGAGGGGCACGTCCGGGTCGGTGGCCGGGACCTCGGGGACCTGGACCTCGACCGCTGGCGGAGCCGTATCGCCTGGGTCCCCCAGCGCCCCCACCTCTTCGCGGACACGGTCGCCGAGAACGTGCGCCTGGCCCGGCCCGACGCCGACGACGAGGCGGTCCTCGCGGCGCTGCGGGACGCGGGCGCGTACGACTTCGTCGCGGCGCTGCCCGACGGGATGCGGACGGCCCTGGGCGAGGACGGCGCCGGACTCTCCGCGGGCCAGCGCCAGCGCCTCGCCCTCGCCCGGGCGTTCCTCGCCGACCGGCCGCTCCTGCTGCTGGACGAGCCGACCGCGAGCCTGGACGGCGAGAGCGAGGCCGGGATCGTCGACGCCGTACGGAGGCTGGCCGCCGGGCGGACCGTGCTGCTGGTCGTCCACCGCCCGGCCCTGCTGGCGGTCGCCGACCGCGTGGTGACCCTGGAGCCGCGTACCGACGTGCGGGAGCGGACCGAGGACGCGGGCCGCGGTACGCGTGCCGTCGCCGCCGGACCGGCCGTCCCGCAGCCGCTCGCCGGGGGCGAACTCCTGGACGCCCACCGGGTGGAGGAACTGCGCGCGGCCGACGGCGGACCGCGGAAGGCCGGTGCCCGCTCCGGACGGGTGCTCGCCCGGGTCCGCGAGGCGGCCGGCGCGCAGCGGGGGCGGCTGACCCTGGCCCTGCTGCTCGGCAGCCTGGCGGTCGGGTCGGCCGTGGGGCTCATGGCGGTCTCCGGCTGGCTGATCTCCCGCGCTTCCGAAGAGCCGCCGGTCATGTACTTGATGATGGCGGTCACCGCGACCCGCGCTTTCGGCATCGGCCGGGCGGTCTTCCGCTACGCCGAACGGCTCGTCTCGCACGACGCCGTACTGAAGCTCCTCGCCGACCTGCGGGTCTCGGTCTACCGGGGTCTCGAACGCATCGCCCCCGGGGGCCTGCGCACCACAAGGCGCGGGGACCTGCTGTCCCGGCTCGTCGCCGATGTGGACGCGCTCCAGGACTACTGGCTGCGCTGGCTGCTGCCGGTCGGCACCGCAGTCGTGGTGGGGACCGCGGCCGCCGGCTTCACCGGCTGGCTGCTTCCGGAGGCGGGCGTGATCCTTGCCGTGGGGCTGCTGGTCGCCGGAGTCGGCGTCCCGCTCGTCAGCGGTGCCTGCGCCCGCCGTACGGAGCGTCAGCTCGCACCCGCCCGTGCCGCCCTGGCCACCCGGGTCACCGACCTCCTGGGCGCCACTGCCGAACTGACCGTCGCGGGCGCGCTGCCCGCCCGGCAGACGCGGCTGCGCGCGGCCGACACGCTGCTGACCCGGATCGCCTCGCGCGCCGCCGCCGCGACAGCACTGGGCGGCGGGCTCTCCGCCCTGGTCTGCGGGCTCACCGTGGTGGCCGCCGCGGCCGTCGCCGTCCCCGCCGTGCGGGACGGCCGGCTGTCCGGTGTCGCGCTCGCCGTGGTAGTGCTGACCCCGCTCGCCGCCTTCGAGGCCGTCACCGGGCTGCCGCTCGCCGTGCAGTACCGCCAGCGCGTCGCGCGGAGCGCTGAGCGGGTGTTCGAGGTGCTGGACGCCCCCGTGCCCGTACGCGAGCCCGAGGCCCCCGCCCAGGAGCCCGCGTCGCCCTTCCCGCTGGAGGTGCGGGGGCTGAGCGCCCGCTACCCGGGGGCCCGGCACGACGCGCTGGCCTCGCTCGACCTGACGCTGACGCCCGGTCGGCGCATCGCGGTCGTGGGCCCCTCCGGCTCGGGCAAGACGACGCTCGCCCAGGTCCTGCTGCGCTTCCTGGACGCCTCGTCGGGGACGTACCGGCTGGGCGGCGTCGAGGCGTCCGCGCTGGAATCGGAGACGGTCCGGCGCTCGGTCGGGCTGTGCGCCCAGGACGCGCACGTCTTCGACAGCACGATCCGCGAGAACCTGCGGCTGGCCCGCCCCGGGGCGACCGACGCCGAACTGCGCGACGCGCTCTCCCGGGCCCGGCTCCTGGACTGGGTGCTGGCCCTGCCGGAGAAGCTCGACACCCCGGTGGGCGAGCACGGCGCGCGGCTCTCCGGCGGCCAGCGCCAGCGCCTCGCGCTGGCCCGCGCGCTGCTCGCGGGCTTCCCCGTACTCGTCCTGGACGAGCCGGCCGAACACCTCGACCTGCCGACCGCCGACGCCCTCACCGCCGACCTGCTGGACGCGACCCGGGGCTGCGCGACCGTGCTGATCACCCACCGGCTGACCGGCCTCGACACGGTCGACGAGGTGTTGGTGCTGGACGCGGGCCGGGTCGTGCAGCGCGGACCGTACGCCGAACTCGCCGCCGAGGACGGGCCGCTGCGCCGCATGCTGGAGCGCGAACGGGAGACGGTCGGGGCGGGGGTGTGAGGCGGTGGGCGACGAGGACCGGCTTCGGACGCGAACGCCCCTCCGGTCATCCCGCCCATTCTCGACTTTCGCCGCCTATCCGTACTAACTAGGCTCGGGCCATGGCAGAGCCCGACCCGCAGGACTCCCTCGACGCCGCCACCCGGGCCACCCGCAGCCTCCAGGGTCTGTCCACCGAGCTGACCGCGCGGGTACCGCAGCTCCTGGAAGCAATGCGTTCCGTCGGCGCGGGGCTGGAACTGCACTCCACCCTGGACCGGATCTGCGAGACGGCGGCCGAGCTCGCCCACGCCCGGTACGCCGCCATCGGCGTCGTCGACGAGCGGGGTGAGGGGCTGTCGGACTTCGTCACGTACGGGGTTCCGCAGGAGGTGGCCGAGGCGATCGGGCGACGCCCCGACGGCCACCGGGGTCTGCTCGGCGCGCTGATCCACGACCCCGCCCCGGTCCGGCTGGCCGATCTGTCCACCGATCCGCGGTCCGCGGGCTTCCCGCCGGGGCACCCCTCGATGCGGACCTTCCTGGGGGTGCCCATCCGGGTCCAGGGGGAGATCTTCGGCAACCTCTACCTCACCGAGAAGCGACACGGAGCGGACTTCACCGACTACGACCTCCACATGGTCCGGGTGCTCGCCACGGAGGCCGGGATCGCCATCGGCAACGCCCGGCTGTACGAGGCGGCGCGGCAGCGGGAGCACTGGATCGACGGTTCGGTCGCGGTCACCACGGCCCTCCTGTCGGGCGGGGACGCCGACGAGGCGCTGTCCGTGGTCGCCGAACAGGCCCGCCGGCTCGCCGACTCCGCCGCCGGGATCGTCCTGCTGCCCGCCGAGGAGGGCGGCCTGGAGATCGTCGCCGTCTCGTCCGACGACCCCGCGTCCTTGCTCGGCGTGATCATCCCGCCCCGGAGCGCGGTGGTGGCGAGACTCCTGGCGGGCGAGGCGGTGTTCATCGACGACTCGGCCACCGACAGCCGGATGGTCACCAGACTGGCCGACCGGTTCGGCCCCAGCATGATGCTGCCGCTCCACAGCGGCGGGCGGGTGCTCGGTGCGCTGGCCACCCCCCGGGCGCGGGGCGCGCGTCCGTTCACGGAGACCGAGCGGACGCTCGCCACCCAGTTCGCCTCCCAGGCGGCGCTCGCGCTGATGATGGCCGAGGCGCAGCGGGACCGGGAGCGGCTCGCGGTGTACGAGGACCGTGACCGGATCGCCCGCGACCTCCACGACCTGGTGATCCAGCGGCTGTTCGCCACCGGGATGATGCTGGAGAGCGCCCAGCGCCGGTCGGTGGTGCCCGAGGTGCGGACCGGTGTCGGCCGGGCTGTGGACGAACTGGACGTGACGATCCAGGAGATTCGCACGGCCATCTTCGCGCTCCAGCAGGAACCGGCCGAAGCCCCGTCGGGGCTGCGCACCCGCGTGCTGCGGGAGATCAACATGGCGGCCGTCCCGCTGGGCTTCAAGCCCTCGCACCGCTTTCTGGGCGCGGTGGACTCGCTCGTCGGCGAGCTGACCGGTAAGAACCTGGTCGCGGCGCTGCGCGAGGCCCTCTCCAACGCGTTCCGGCACGCGGGGGCGTCGCTGATCGATGTGGTCGTCGACGCGACGGTGACCCTGCCGGGCGGGCGGGCAGCGGTACGCCTCTCGGTCGCCGACGACGGGGTGGGCATCCCGGAGGGCGGCCGTCGCAGCGGGCTGCGCAACCTGGCCCGCCGGGCCGAGTCCCTGGGCGGGTCGAGCCGGATCGAACCGGGGATCGGGGAGGACGGCGGCGGTACGACGGTGGTGTGGGAGGCGCCGTTGTGAGGGCGGCCCGGCGGTGCCCCTGCGGGCCCTGCCGGGCGGGCGGGGCGGGCGGGGCGGGCCTCGCGGTCCCTGCCGGGCCTGCGAGGCGGTGTGCTGGGGCGCAGGTACGCAGGTACGCAGGTGCGCAGGTGCGCAGGTGCGCAGGTGGGCCGGTGTGCCGAAAGGTTTCAGCGGGTCTCTGCGCGGGTGGCGAGGATCCGCTCGATGACGACCGCCACCCCGTCGTCCTCGTTGGTCGCGGTCCGGCCCGAGGCGGCGGCCACAGCGTCCGGGTGGGCGTTACCCATCGCGAAGGAGGCGCCGGCCCAGCGGAGCATCTCGATGTCGTTGGGCATGTCGCCGAAGGCGACCACCTCGGCGGGCGAGATGCCGCGCTCGGCACAACAGGCGGCGAGCGTGGTGGCCTTGGAGACACCGAGCCCGCTGACCTCCAGGAGCGCGGAGGGGCTGGAGCGGGTGAAGGCGGCCCGGTCGCCGACCGCCGTACGGGCCAGGGTGAGGAAGGCGTCGGGGGACAGCTCGGTGTGGTGGGCCAGCAGCTTGATCACCGGCGCGCCGGTGCCCGGGGCGTCCTCGTGCAGCAGCTTCTCGGCGACGGCCACGGTCGCGCCCGGGTCCAGGTGGAAGGGCGGGTAGGCCGGTTCGTAGTTGATGCCGGTGGTCATCTCGACGGCGAAGGAGGTGCCGGGGGCCGCCTCGCGCAGGGTGCGCACGACGTGCAGGGCGGCTGTGCGCGCCAGCGGCCGTACGGAGAGCAGGTCGCCGTCCGTCCGCAGGTCGGTGACCACCGCGCCGTTGGCGCAGATCGCCGTACCGTGGCTCTGGACGTGGTCCCGCACGACGTCCATCCAGCGGGCCGGCCTGCCGGTGACGAAGAAGACCTCGATCCCGGCCTCCTCGGCCGCCGCGAGGGCCGCTACCGTGCGCGCGGACAGCGTCTTGTCGTCGCGCAGCAGAGTGCCGTCGAGGTCGGTGGCGATCAGCCGGGTCACGGCGGGAAGAGGCGTATCGGTCACTGAGGTCACCGGGCCATTCTCGCCCACAACGGTGCACGTGCGTGCGGAGGGGCGCACATCTGAGGGGGCAGGACGCTGATCTGCGGAAAAGTCCTCTGGCATATGCCAAGGCCATCAGGCCGTCGGCACACGTGCGTACGGTCGTAGGCTCAGGGGCATGAGTCCCCGCCTGAGCACCGTGATCCTTCCCGTCCATCGCTGGCACGAGGGCGGTCGCGACCGCTGGCAGCGCGCGGAGGAGCTGGGCTTCCATACCGCCTACACCTACGACCACCTGTCCTGGCGGACCTTCCGGGACGGCCCGTGGTTCGGGGCGCTGCCCACGCTCACCGCCGCGGCGACGGCCACCGAACGCCTGCGGCTGGGCACTCTCGTGACCTCGCCGAACTTTCGTCACCCCGTCACGCTGGCCAAGGAGCTGATCTCCCTGGACGACATCTCGGGCGGGCGGGTCACCCTCGGTATCGGCGCCGGCGGCAGTGGCTTCGACGCCACCGCGCTGGGCCAGGACGCCTGGGCCCCGCGCGCACGCGCCGACCGCTTCGCCGAGTTCGTCCCGCTCCTGGACCGGCTGCTCACCGAGGACGCGGTGACCGAGCACGGGAAGTACTACGCGGCGGAGGAGGCCCGCAACATCCCCGGCTGTGTCCAGCGGCCCCGGCTGCCTTTCGCGGTCGCCGCGACCGGACCGCGCGGCCTGAAGCTCGCCGCCCGCCACGGGCAGGCCTGGGTCACCACGGGCGACCCCAAGCTGTACGAGAACGGCACCCCGGAGGAGTCACGGGCCGCGCTGCGGGGGCAGAACGAGAGGCTCACTGCGGCCTGCGCGGAGATCGGCCGGGACGCGTCCGAGCTGGACCGGATCCTGCTCACCGCCTTCACACCGGACCGCAACGGCCCGTTGGAGTCCGTGGACGCGTTCGTCGACTTCGCGGGGCGCCACGCGGAGCTGGGCTTCACCGAGATCGTCATCCACGCCCCGATCCCGGACTCGGTCTTCGACGTCGACCCGAAGGTCTTCGAGCGCATCGCGACCGAGGCGCCCGCGCAGTTGGCGTAGGGGCGGGGACGACGAGCGTGGGGGTCTGCCTCGTACGGGGATACGGGGATACGGGGATCGGACCGGTCGTGACGGTCCCGGACCCTTGAGGGAAGCGGCGTTGCCCCGGCTCTGACCCGGCAGCGCTTTCCGGCGTTGAGCCGTGCCCCTGCTCATGGTGGTCGGCAGGGGAGGGGCCGTATGCACGCACAGGCTTCGTCGGAGGAGGAGTACGCCCGGGCGCGGTCGCGGCGCGGCACCGGGCGCGGCGGGACGTCCGCGGGCGGGGCGATGATCGCCTTGCAGGGCACCACGGGCAACACCGCGCTTCGGAAGGCTCTCAGCAGCCGCGCAGACGCAGGAACCGCGGAGGTACGGCGTCGGCGAGCCAGACCCCGTTGGCGCTGACCCGGAAGACATGGCCGGCGCGGTGCATCGCGCCCGCGTCCACGGTGAGGACCAGGGGGCGGCCGCGACGGGCGCCGACCCGGGTGGCCGTTTCCCGGTCGGGGGACAGGTGGACGTGGTGGCGGGCCATGGGGCGCAGGCCCTCGGTCCGGATCGCGTCCATCACCCGGGCGACCGTGCCGTGGTAGAGGTACGCGGGCGGTTCGGCCGGCGGCAGGTCCAGGTCGACGTCGACGGTGTGGCCCTGATTCGCGCGGATGCGGCCGCCCTCGACGCCGCCCTCGACGGTGAAGCGCCGCTTGTCGTTGGCGGCGACGACGTGGTCGAGCTCGGCGCGGGAGATGGCGAATCCGTGCCGGGCCGCGGCGTGCAGCAGCTCCTCGACCGCCACCCAGCCGTTCTCGTCGAGGGTGAGGCCGATGCGTTCCGGCTGATGCCGCAGATGCTTCGAGAGGTACTTGGACACCTTGACGGTGCGACGTTCGTCCATGGCGTCAGAGTGCCCGTGGCGGGCTTGTCCGTGCATCCGCATTTCGGCTCGTCGGTTGGTCGGCTCGTCAACTCGTCGGTTCTTCGTTCTTCCGCGGTTCTTCGGCCTTTCTCCTCCGACAGGTTTGATCCACAGCCAACTCAAGTTATCCACAGGCTATTTGGCAATTCTGTGGACAACACCCGTTCGTTTTAGGGCTTTTCGTTAACTGTGTCCTCTTTGGGCCGAGTTGCGGTCAGGCTGTCCAGGGTGCGTGCCTGCACCTCCCGTTCGGTGGCCGCCGCCACGAAGGCAGCCACGCGCTCCGCGCCAACCAGCTGCTGCACGGCCCGTGTTGTCCGGGCCGGAAGCAGCACGGGGCGCGTCGCGTCCTCGGAGATCGACGTTTCCTCCGCGCCGAGGTGGTGGTGCAGATGACGTGTCGCGAACGTCCGCATGGCACGAGCCAGTTCCGCGTCCACCGTCTGCTGTGCGAGCGGCCGCAGACGGCGTACGAGAGACGCCGCCTCGGCCGCGTCGGAGTCGGTGGGCGGTCGATGGCCGAGATAGCGGGCGAAGACGTGCTCGGTGGTGAACTCGAGGAAACGGGAGGCGATGTGCTCCACCTGACCGCGAAGTTCCCTCAGATGGCCGGAGATCGCGGACAGCGGGACCCCGGCCCCGTACAACTCGACGGCCACCGCCAGCTCTTGCGGGCTGGGTACGAGGAATTCGTCGTCCCGGCCGGGCACCCGCTCCAGCACGCCGAGCTCCACCGCCTCGGCGATGGCCTCGTCGTCCTGTCGGCCGCCGAACCTCGCGTCCAGCTCCCGGCGGCTGATCCGGTCGGCCTCCTCGTCCGTCCACGGGCCGTGCACCTCGGCGACCAGACCGAGCACCCCGCCGAGCCCCCGTCCCGCGTCCCACGCCTCCAGCAACTCCTTGATACTGGCGAGGGTGTAACCCCGGTCGAGCAGGTCCGCGATCTGCCGCAGCCGGGCCAGATGGGTCTCCCGGTACACATTGGCCCGTCCGCGCCGCTCGGGCGTCGGGAGCAGCCCCCGGTCCTGGTAGGCGCGGATCGTGCGCACCGTGGCCCCGCTGGCGTGGGCCAGGTCCTCGATCCGGTACTCGGCGGCCCGGGCCCCGGCCCCGGTCACAGCGGAGGCTTCAGCCGGGCGACGGAGCGCAGGGCCCCGGGGCTCAGCCGGGACAGCAGCCGCGCGCCACGCGCCTCGGGGGTCACCGGCACCACCGCCTGGTTGCGCACGACCGCCCGCAGGATCGCGTCGGCGACCTTTTCCGGCGGGTAGTTGCGCCGCCCGTACAGACGGCTCGTCCGCTTCCGTAGTCGCTCCTCCTCCGCCGCGTCGGCCCCCGCGAAACGCGTGGTGGCGGTGATGTTGGTGTTGACGATGCCGGGACATATCGCGCTCACCCCGATCGACTTCTCCGCCAGCTCGGCCCGCAGACATTCGCTGAGCATCAGCACGGCCGCCTTCGACGTGCTGTACGCGGGCAGCACCCGCGAGGGCTGGAAGGCCGCGGCCGACGCCGTGTTGACGATGTGGCCGCCTTGGCCCCGGTCCGCCATCTGTTTGCCGAAGATCCGGCAGCCGTGGATGACCCCCCACAGATTGACGTCGAGGACCTTCTTCCACTCCTCGGTCGTGGTCTCCAGGAAGGAGCCGGACAGCCCGATCCCGGCGTTGTTGACCAGGACGTCGAGGATGCCGTACTCGGCGGCGACCCGGGCGGCGAGCTTCTCCATCGCGGCCTCGTCGCTGACGTCGACCGCCTCGCCCCAGGCCGCGGGCGCCCCGATCAGCCGCGCCATCTCCGCGGTCCGGGCGGCCCCCTCCGCGTCCCGGTCCACGGCCACGACCCGGGCGCCCGCCTCGGCGAACGCGAACGCGGTGGCCCGCCCGATCCCGGAGGCCGCGCCCGTCACCAGGATCAGCTGACCGCCGAACCGCTGAGCGTAGGGGCCCTGCGCGGCCGTCCGGTGCGCGGGCGCGCCCTCCCGTCCGGCGGACTCGTTCGCGGTGACGAACTCGTCGACCCAGGAGGCCAGCTGGTCCGGCCGGGTGCGGGGCACCCAGTGCTTGGCCGGAAGCGAGCGGCGCACCAGCGTGGGGACCCAGTCCTCCAGCCCGTCGTAGAGCCGCTCGGAGAGGAACGAGTCGCCGGTCGGCGTGATCAGCTGGACGGGGGCATGGGCATAGGCGTCCGCGCGGGGCCTGCTGAGCCGGGCGCGGACGTTGTCACGGTAGAGCCAGGCGCCGTGCGCCGCGTCGTCCGGCAAGGAGGCGGTGGGGTAATCGCCCGCGGGCACCTTCTCCATGCGCTCCAGGATCCGGGGCCACCGCTTCCCGAGCGGGCCGCGCCAGGCGAGCTCCGGCAGGACCGGGGTGTGGAGCATGTACACGTACCAGGACTTCGCGCCCTGGCCGAGCAGCTGGCCGACCCGGCGCGGGGTGGGGCGGGTCATCCGGCGCTTGATCCAGTGCCCGAAGTGGTCCAGGGACGGACCGGACATCGAGGTGAAGGAGGCGATCCGGCCCTCGGTCCTGCCGACCGTGACGAACTCCCAGGCCTGGACGGACCCCCAGTCGTGACCGACCACGTGCACCGGCCGGTCCGGGCTGACCGTGTCGATCACGGCCAGGAAGTCATCGGTCAGCTTCTCCAGGGTGAAGCCGCCGCGCAGCGGCTTCGGGGCGGTGGACCTGCCGTGCCCCCGCACGTCGTACAGCACCACGTGCCAGTGCTCGGCCAGCCGGACGGCGACGTCCGACCAGACCTCCTTGCTGTCCGGATAGCCGTGGACCAGCACCACGGTCGGCCGACCCGCGTCGCCCAGCTCGGCGACGCACAGCTCGACGCCTCCCGTGACCACGCGTCGCTCACGCGCCTGAGACAGATTCACGCCGCCACCTTCTCCTCGGCCCAGCGCCGCACATGCGGCAGATCGTCGTCCAGCCAGAAAGCGCTCTGCTCGGGGTCCTTGGAGTCGGTGACGACCAGGATCTCCTCGAACTTCGCGCCCGTACCCCGGAACCCGAGGTGGGGTTCGACCGCCCACAGGCCCGGCCGCGGCGGGTGATCGGAGAAGCGGTAGGGGCTCCACAGCGGCGACCAGCCGTCCCGGTGGCCGTGCAGGGCGTCACTCACCAGACCCTTGAGGGCCTGAGTGCCGAACCCGAACACCTGCGGCGACCAACGGCGTTCGGCGACGCGGTCGATCTTGTGGGCGATCACGCCGAAGGGGTAGGCCCGGTGCCTGTTCGCGTATCCCTGCGCGGTCATGAGGCGCTCGACGTTCTCGTATATCTCGCGCAGCGAACGGCGCTCGCGCACCTCCCGCAGGATCAGCTCGCGGTGGGCCTCCAGGTCGGCCAGCAGCCTGTCGTGCAGGGGATTGAGGCCGAGGCACCCCGCATACCCGACATCGGCGGTGAAGCCCTTGTACACCGGGGCCATGTCGAGGATGAACGGCATCCCCGGCTCCAGCTTCCGGTCGGTCGGGAAGAACTGCAGCGGCACCTTGAACCCGGCGAACGCCGTGCGGTCCCCGAACCAGGCGAACGGGAGGTGGAACCAGTCGCGCACGCCGCGCTCGCGCAGCCATGTGCGCTGCATCCGGGCCGCCTCGCGCTCGGTCACCCCCGACCGCAGCTGACCGGCGACCGCCTCCGCGCAGGCATAGGCCAGACGCTGGACTTCCCTGAACCCCCGCAGCTCCGGGGTGATTTCGTGCTGCACTGCCGCGGCCATGCCGGTCATGCCACCGTCCGTTCCCTGCCGTGTGCGGTACGCGTCCGTAACGTGACACTGATGAATGTGACAATGTCCGGCGGCTGCGTCAAGGGGGCTGCATGGCCTGTGGACAAGCACGGACACCGGGCGCCCCGCCGGTGGAAAACCCCGCCCCCGCCGGTGGAAAACCCCGCCCCCGCCGGTGGGAACCCCGCCCCCGCCGGTGGGAACCCCGGCCACCCCACCCGTGGGAACCCGTACCGCCGGCCCTTCTGGTGAACCCCGGTCGCACCGCCCGCCCCGGAGTCCGGGCCTCGTCCTTCGCGGGGTCCCCCTACGGGCGCGTACGCCTGGAGTCTGACGTGGATCCAGCCATCAGGGCTGACGACCCCTGTGGCCCGCGCCACTAACGTCGTTTCCGTGACAGCCGTTATCGCTACCGAAGCCCTGAGCATGCGGTTCCCCCGGGTGACCGCACTTGACCGGCTCACGTTGGACATCGGACCGGGTGTGACCGGTCTGGTGGGTTCCAACGGAGCCGGCAAGTCCACACTGATCAAGATCCTGCTGGGTCTCTCCCCCGCCACCGAAGGCCGGGCCGCAGTGCTCGGGCTCTCCGTCGCGACCAGCGGCGCCGCCATCCGGGAGCGGGTGGGGTACATGCCCGAGCACGACTGCCTGCCGCCCGACGTCTCGGCGACCGAGTTCGTCGTGCACATGGCCCGCATGTCGGGGCTGCCGCCCACGGCGGCCCGTGAGCGCACGGCCGACACCCTGCGCCACGTCGGCCTCTACGAGGAGCGCTACCGCCCCATCGGCGGCTACTCGACCGGCATGAAGCAGCGGGTCAAGCTGGCCCAGGCCCTCGTCCACGACCCCCAGTTGGTCCTCCTCGACGAGCCGACCAACGGCCTGGACCCGGTCGGCCGTGACGAGATGCTCGGCCTGATCCGCCGGATCCACACCGACTTCGGCATCTCCGTGCTGGTGACCTCGCACCTCCTCGGCGAACTGGAACGCACCTGCGACCACGTCGTCGTCATCGACGGCGGCACGCTCCTGCGCTCCAGCTCCACCAGCGACTTCACGCAGACCACCGCGACCCTCGCGGTCGAGGTGACCGACAGCGACGCCCACCCCGACGGCACCGGCGCGCTGCGCAAGATCCTCACCGACGCCGGGGTCACCCTCATCGGCCATGACGGGATCGACACGGAGGGGCTGCCGGGCGCGGGCCACATCCTGCTGATCGAGGCGGCCGGCGAGGACACGTACGACCTGGTCCGCGACAGCGTCGCCGGGCTCGGACTCGGCCTGGTCCGTATGGAACAGCGCCGCCACCACATCGCCGAGGTCTTCCGTACCGAACAGGGCGGGGCGCACAGCACCGCCGTCCGGGCCGGGGCCGCCACCGCCGGGGCCGTACAGCAGAAGGGAAGCGGTCGCGATGAGCACTGAGACCGGGACCGCGGCCGGGCGCGACGCCTCCCGGATCCACAACATCGGCTACCGCTCCTACGACGGACCGCGGCTCGGCCGGGCCTACGCCCGCCGCTCCCTGTTCTCGCAGACGCTGCGGGGCTCCTTCGGACTGGGCCGTTCCGCCAAGTCCAAGGTGCTGCCCATGCTGCTGTTCGGCGTGATGACGCTGGTCGCGGCGATCCTGGTGGCGGTCTCCATGGCCGCCCCGGATGCCAGTAAGCTGGTGGTGGAGTACACCTCGTACGCGATCTACCTCCAAGCCGTCATCGGCCTGTTCATCGCCGCCCAGGCACCGCAGGCGGTATCCAGGGACCTTCGTTTCAAGAGCGTCCCCCTGTACTTCTCGCGGCCGATCGAACGCGCCGACTACGTGCTGGCGAAGTTCGCCGCCACCGCCGCCGCGCTCTTCATCCTCACCGGCGCGCCGCTGCTCGTCCTCTATGTGGGCGCGCTGCTCGCGAAGTTCGACTTCGCCGATCAGACCAAGTGGTTCGGCCAGGGGCTGGTGTCGGTGGCGCTGCTGTCCGTGCTGTTCGCCGGCCTCGGCCTCGTGATGGCCGCCCTGACCCCGCGACGCGGCTTCGGCGTCGCCGCGGTGATCGCCCTCCTGACCATCACCTACGGCGCCGTCTCCACGGTCCAGGCCATCGCCTGGGAGACCGGGTCGGAGGGGGCCGTGCAGTGGCTCGGCCTCTTCTCGCCGATCACGCTGATCGACGGCGTCCAGACCGCGTTCCTCGGCGCGACCTCCGCCTTCCCCGGAGGGGAAGGCCCGGGGGCCGGCACCGGCGTGGTCTACCTGTTCGTTGTTCTCGCGCTCGTCGCCGGCTCGTACGCCGTTCTGATGCGCCGCTACCGGAGGGTCGGGCTGTGACCACCATCGAGATCGACCACACCTCGCGCTGGTTCGGCAACGTGGTCGCCGTCAACGACGTCTCCATGACCGTGGGGCCCGGCGTCACCGGACTTCTCGGCCCGAACGGCGCCGGGAAGTCCACCCTCATCAACATGATGGGCGGATTCCTCGCCCCCTCGACGGGGAAGGTCACGCTCGACGGCCGACCGATCTGGCGCAACGAGGCCGTCTACAAGGAGATCGGCATCGTCCCGGAGCGGGAGGGGATGTACGACTTCCTCACCGGCAAGGAGTTCGTCGTCGCCAACGCCGAACTGCAGGGTCTGGGAGGCGCCGAGGCGCAGAGGGCGCTCGCCACGGTCCAGATGGAGTACGCGCAGGACCGCAAGATCTCCACGTACAGCAAGGGCATGCGCCAGCGCGTGAAGATGGCGTCCGCGCTGGTCCACGAGCCCTCGGTGCTGCTCCTGGACGAGCCGTTCAACGGGATGGACCCACGCCAGCGGATGCAGCTGATGGAACTGCTGCGGCGGATGGGGGCCGAGGGACGCACGGTCCTGTTCTCCTCCCACATCCTCGAAGAGGTCGAGCAGTTGGCCTCGCACATCGAGGTGATCGTGGCGGGCCGTCATGCCGCGTCCGGCGACTTCCGGAAGATCCGCCGGCTGATGACGGACAGGCCGCACCGCTACCTGGTGCGCTCCAGCGACGACCGGGCCCTCGCGGCCGCGCTCATCGCCGACCCGTCCACGGCGGGCATCGAGGTCGATGTGACCGAGAAGGCGCTGCGCGTCCAGGCCGTCGACTTCGGGCGGTTCACCGAACTGCTGCCGAGGGTGGCCCGTGAGCAGTCCATCCGGCTGCTGACCGTCTCGCCGTCCGACGAGTCCCTCGAATCGGTCTTTTCCTACCTCGTAGCGGCCTGAGTAGTGGCCTGAAAGGAGCTGTGCACCGTCATGTACGACCCCACAGTCGCCCGGCTCACCTACCGGGCCCTGCTCGGCCGGCGCCGGGCCGCCATCCTGTTCGTCCTGCCCGCACTGCTGCTGGTGATCGCCGCCGCCGTGCGCATGTTCGCCGGAGCCGATGACCAGATCGCCGCGAACGTCCTCGGCGGCTTCGCCATCGCCACGATGGTGCCGCTGATCGGCGTGATCGCGGGTACCGGGGCGATCGGCCCCGAGATCGACGACGGCTCGATCGTCTACCTGCTCGCCAAGCCGGTGAAGCGGCCCACGATCATCTTCACCAAGCTCATCGTGGCCATCGCGGTGACCATGGTGTTCTCCGCCCTGCCGACGCTCCTCGCGGGCTTGATCCTCAACGGCAACGGCCAGCAGATCGCCGTCGCCTACACGATCGCGGCGCTGGTCGCCTCGATCGCGTACAGCGCCCTGTTCCTGCTGCTCGGCACGGTCAGCCGGCACGCGGTCGTCCTCGGCCTGGTCTACGCGCTGGTCTGGGAGGCCCTGTTCGGCAGCCTGGTGGCCGGCGCGCGGACGCTCAGCGTCCAGCAGTGGTCGCTGGCGGTCGCCCAGAAGGCCGCGGGCGACGGCGCGGTGACCTCGGAGGTCGGCCTGCCGCTCGCCACGGTCCTGCTGGTCGTGGTCACGGTCGCCGCCACCTGGTACGCGGGCCAGAAGCTGCGCGCGCTGAAGCTGGCGGGCGAGGAGTGAGTCTTCCGGCCTGAGCCCCCGCGCCCCGACGACCCCCGCCCTTTCGGACATGGGCGGGGGTCGTCGTATAAGCGGACAGACGCGCGCGTAACTGTACGTTTATCGGGTCGTTGGGCAGGGTGCGTGGAGGCAACTGGAATCCGTGGCGTCGTAGCGATCGTGAAATCGGGGAATGCCGGCACCGGGTGAGGCTCAGCCCACCGGACCGGTCATCGAGTGAGTGGCAACCGTGAGCGTCCTCCACCCCTGAAGCCCGGGGTGTGGGCCGTCCTCGTCATTCCCTCGTACGAAAGGCACACCCATGCCCACGGAAGTCGCCCTGCTCGAATCGCGCGCGCTGCGCGGGGAGCAGATGGGGCGCGTCGACGTCCTCGACAAGGTGAAGAGCCTGGTCATGCTCCCGGACGGAATTCACGTTCGCACAGAGGATGTGGCTCGTTACTTCGAAGTATCCACAGGGGCGGTCAGGAGGGTGACCGACCGGCATCAGGAGGAGTTCACCGAGAACGGCATGCGGGTGCTGCGCGGCGCTGACCTGCGGTCCTTCCATAGCGACATGTTGTCGCTATGGGCCCGTGACGGGGTGGAGAGTTATCCACAGGCGGCCACGCAACTGCGGCTCTACACCCGCCGCACCGTCCTCAACATCGCCATGCTTCTTCGCGACAGCGATATCGCCCGCTGCGTGCGTACGTACCTCCTCGACGCCGAGGAGGCGCTCCGCAGCCGGTACGCCTCCCTCGACCAGCGCGTCACGCGCATCGAGAGCTGCCTCACCGGAGTCGGCAGCGCGCTGCAGGAGCTCGGGCCGGTGCTGGTGCGGATGTCGGAGCGGCTCGACAGTCTGGACCGAAAGGTGGAGGTGACGCACCAGGTGATCGGGGCGATGAGTCTGCGGCTGACGGACGTGCAGCAGGACGTCGTCCGCCTGGACGGGCGGCTGGACTACTTCGCCCGACAGCTGAAGGATCTGCGCCGCCGTAGCGGGCAGCGCGGGCAGCGCTGAGACCGGCGGCCCGGCACCGTGGGAAACGGTGCCGGGCCGCTGTCGTGCTGCCGGGTGGGGCGCCCTACTGCACGGGCACCGAGCGGAGCAGTTCCTCCAGCACCACCGCGATGCCGTCGTCATCGTTGGATGCCGTGATCTCGTGGGCGACGGCCTTCAGGTCGTCGTGGGCGTTGGCCATGGCCACGCCGTGGTGGGCCCAGCCGAACATCGGGATGTCGTTCGGCATGTCGCCGAAGGCGATCGTGTCCGCCGCCTTCACGCCGAGCCGGCGGGCGGCCAGCGAGAGGCCGGTCGCCTTGCTCAGGCCCAGCGGCAGGATCTCGACCACGCCGGCCCCTGCCATGACCACGTCGACCAGGCTGCCTACCGCCGCCCGCGCGGCGAAGGCCAGCGCGTCGTCGTCCAGCTCCGGGTGCTGTATGTAGACCTTGTTGAGCGGGGCGGTCCACATCTCGGTGGCGTCGTCCACGAAGAGATACGGGAGCGGCCCCTCCTGCACCTGGTAGCCGGGGCCCACCAGCACCTCGCCGTCCAGCCCGTCGCGGCTGGCCGCCAGGTGCAGCGGGCCGACCTCCGCCTCGATCTTGGACAGCGCGAGACCGGCGAGCTGCCGGTCCAGGGTCAGCGAGGTCAGCAGCTTGTGCTCGCCCGCGTGGTAGACCTGCGCGCCCTGACCGCAGACCGCGAGCCCCTCGTAACCGAGGTCGTCCAGGATGTGCCGGGTCCAGGGGACCGCACGTCCGGTGACGATGATGTGCGCGGCGCCGGCCGACGTGGCGGCGGCCAGAGCCTCGCGGGTGCGCTCGGAGACCGTGTCGTCCCCGCGCAGCAGTGTGCCGTCGAGGTCGGTCGCGACGAGCTTGTAGGGGAAGGTCACTTGGCGACCGGTTCCAGGACCTCGCGCCCGCCCAGGTACGGACGGAGCATCTCGGGCACCCGGACCGAACCGTCGGGAAGCTGGTGGTTCTCCAGGATCGCCACGATCGTGCGAGGTACGGCGCAGAGCGTGCCGTTCAGCGTGGCCAGCGGCTGGACCTTCTTGCCCTCGCGCATCCGGACGGACAGGCGGCGGGCCTGGAAGCCGTCGCAGTTCGACGCGGAGGTGAGCTCGCGGTACTTGCCCTGGGTCGGGATCCACGCCTCGCAGTCGAACTTCCGCGAGGCGGAGGAGCCGAGGTCACCGGTGGCGACGTCGATCACCTGGAAGGGCAGTTCGAGGGCGGTGAGCCACTGCTTCTCCCAGTCCAGGAGCCTGCGGTGCTCGGCCTCGGCGTCCGCGGGGTCGACGTACGAGAACATCTCGACCTTGTCGAACTGGTGGACGCGGAAGATGCCGCGGGTGTCCTTGCCGTACGTGCCGGCCTCGCGTCGGAAGCACGGGGAGAACCCGGCGTACCGCAGGGGCAGCTTGTCGGCGTCGATGATCTCGTCCATGTGGTACGCGGCGAGGGGTACCTCGGAGGTGCCGACCAGGTAGTAGTCGTCCTTCTCCAGGTGGTACACGTTCTCCGAGGCCTGGCCGAGGAAGCCGGTGCCCTCCATGGCGCGGGGGCGGACCAGTGCCGGGGTGAGCATCGGGATGAAGCCGGCCTCGGTGGCCTGCGCGATCGCCGCGTTGACGAGGGCGAGCTCCAGGAGCGCGCCGATGCCCGTGAGGTAGTAGAACCGCGAGCCGGAGACCTTGGCCCCGCGCTCCATGTCGATGGCGCCGAGCGCCTCGCCGATCTCCAGGTGGTCCTTGGGCTCGAAGCCCTCGGCGCCGAAGTCCCGGATGGTGCCGTGGGTCTCCAGGACGACGAAGTCCTCCTCGCCGCCGACCGGCACGTCCTCGTGGACGATGTTGCCGAGCTGGAGCAGGAGCCGCTTGGCGTCCGCGTCGGCCTCGTCCTGGGCGGCGTCGGCCGCCTTGACGCCGGCCTTGAGCTGTTCGGCCTTCTTGAGGAGCTCGGTGCGCTCCTCGGGGGTGGCCTTGGGAATCAGCTTGCTGAGGGACTTCTGTTCAGCACGGAGTTCGTCGAAGCGGACGCCGGACGACCTGCGCAGCTCGTCGGCGGAGAGCAGGGCGTCGACGAGGTCGACGTCCTCTCCACGGGCGCGCTGGGAGGCGCGAACACGGTCGGGGTCCTCACGGAGCAGGCGAAGGTCAATCACCCCTCCAGGCTACCGGTGCGCGGTTCTCGCACTCGAACCGATATTGCCGAGCGTGTCACTTTGACCGAATTGCCGGAATTGATATTTCTGAGGCGGGAAGGGCGGAGATGGGGGTCAATAACGGTGGTTAACTCCCCTGAACAGGGCAGAAGGTGTGATCGTCCTTGACGCACCCGCCTTGAGCGGCGCGGGAGTTGGGGGCGCGTCGGTCGCCGTTGTCCACAGGTGGCCCCGCATCGGAATAGTTATCCACAGGCTGTGTGGAAGTTCTGTGGATGCCGGAGGTCATTTGCTCCGGAACTCGGACGAAGCCCTGCGGAATCCCCAGTCAAACCCGCTCCGCGTGCTCGTTCGGGTGGGAATTCGTCGCCCTAAAGAGTTGATCAAGAGAATTGGGGCGACATGGGCGCCTCGTGCCGCCTCATGGTGCCTCGTTCCTCTGTGGATGGCTCCGGGTGACTGGGTTGATTTGTCGATGATGTCGCATTGCGGTGTCGACTTGTCCCCAGGCTGAGGACCCTCCTGTGGATAACTCTCCGGAGTGCGTGACTATCTGTAGATCGCACCGCTGCGGAGCGCGTAAGGAGGCCGCCCCGGGAGCCTTCGCACCGGGGCTTCTCCTGCCCCTCCGTCAGATCCGGCCGTCCTGGCTGCGCGCCAGCCAGTCGGAGGCTTCCGTGAACGCCGTGTCCGACGTGCCCGCCCGCAGCGGCGGCACCTCGTCCGGGGAGACGCCCGCCCGCGGGTACGAGCCGAGGAACCGCACCTTCGGGCTGATCCGCTTCAGCCCCATCAGGGCCTCCCCGACCCGCCGGTCCGCGATGTGTCCCTCGGCGTCCACGGCGAAGCAGTAGTTGCCGATGCCCTCGCCGGTCGGGCGCGACTGGATCAGCATCAGGTTGACGCCGCGCACCGCGAACTCCTGGAGCAGCTCCAGGAGGGCGCCGGGACGGTCGTCGCCCAGCCAGATCACCACGGAGGTCTTGTCAGCGCCGGTCGGTGCGGAGGGCCGGGCGGGTCGGCCCACCAGGACGAACCGCGTCTGGGCGTTCTCCGCGTCGTGGATCTCCGTCACCAGCGGCTCCAGGCCGTAGGTCGCGGCGGCGAACTCCCCGGCGAACGCGGCGTCGTACCGCCCCTCCTGGACCAGCCGGGCCCCGTCCGCGTTGGACGCCGCCGACTCCCACAGAGCCCCCGGGAGGTGGGTCGCCATCCAGTTGCGCACCTGCGGCTGGGCGGCCGGGTGCGCGGTGACCGTCTTGATGTCCGACAGCTTGGTCCCGGGCCGTACCAGCAGCGCGAAGGTGATGGAGAGCAGCACCTCGCGGTAGATCATCAGCGGTTCCCCGCCGGCCAGCTCGTCCAGCGTCGCGGTGATGCCGCCCTCGACGGAGTTCTCGATCGGCACGAGCGCCGCCGCCGCCTCGCCGCAGCGCACGGCGTCCAGGGCGGCCGGCACGGACACCATCGGGACGAGTTCCCGGGTGGCGGCTTCCGGGAGCGTACGGAGGGCGACCTCGGTGAAGGTGCCTTCGGGACCGAGATAGGCGTAGCGCGTGGCTGACATACGGTCACCCTAATGCGCCCCGCGAGGCCCGCCGCGCTGTCTCAGAATGCGGTCGGAAGGGCGCGGGAAGACCACGCCACACGCGCTTCCCGACCGGAGCCACAAGCGCTTCCCGACCTGAGCCACCCGCGCTTCCCGGCCGGAGCGAGGACGGGGCGAAGACGGCGCGTGCGCCCCTATGACTCCAGCAGCCGCTGTCCCACGTACTCGCCCTCCGCCGCCCCGCCCGGGACCGCGAACACTCCGCTCGCCTCGTGCCGGAGGAACGGCGACAGCGCGTCGCCCCGGTCGAGTTTGCGCTGCACGGGCACGAAGCCCCGGAACGGGTCCGCCTGCCAGCAGATGAACAGCAGTCCGGCGTCCGGAGCGCCGTCCTCCGCGATGCCGTCGTGGTACGAGAACGGGCGGCGCAGCATGGCGGCCGCGCCGTTCTTTTCGGGCGAGGAGATCCGGGCGTGGGCGTTGTCGGGGATCACGAGCCTGCCGTCCGGGCCCGCCTTGTCGAGGTCCATCTCCGTGGTCTCGCTCCCCCCGCTGAGGGGCGCCCCGTCCGCCTTGCGCCGCCCGATGACCCGTTCCTGGCGTTCCACCGGAAGCTTCTCCCAGTCGTCCAGGAGCATCCTGATCCGGCGGACGACGGCGTACGAACCGCCCTCCATCCACTCCTGCGGCTTCCCGGGCGAGGCGGGGACGAAGACGCGCCGGTCGAAGTCCTCGTCGGCCGGCTTCGGGTTTCCGGTCCCGTCGATCTGGCCCATCAGATTGCGGGCGGTCATCGGGCGGGCGGTCGCGCCGGGGGTGCGGTTGAAGCCGTTCATCTGCCACCGCACCCGTGCCGTGCCCGCGGCTTCCTTCTGGAGGGCCCGCAGCGCGTGGAAGGCGACCAGCGCGTCGTCCGCGCCGATCTGCACCCACAGGTCGCCGTTCGACCGCTCGGCGTCGAGGGCGTCGGCGGAGAACGCGGGCAGCGGGTCGAGCGCGGCGGGCAGGCGGGCGGTCAGACCGGTGCGCGCGAAGAACGTACGGCCGAAGCCGAAGGTGACGGTCAGGGACGACGGCCCCGCGTCCAGGGCGATCCCGGTGTCGTGCCCGGGGCCGTCCGGCCCGCCCGCGGCGGGGCGGCCCGCCATCAGCTCCTTCGCCACCGCGGACCAGCGCCGCAGCAGAGCCGACGCCTCCTTGCGCCCGGCGCCCGCCGCCAGGTCGAAGGAGATGAGATGGCCCCGGGCCTGAAGCGGAGTGGTGATCCCCGGTTGATGTTTCCCGTGAAACATCGCCTCGGTCGCCCCGACGGTCGTCAGCGCGGCCGTCTCCTCGGGGCGGGTGGCGGCGTACCCGGCGGCCCCGCCCCCGGCCCCCAGCACCAGCCCCGTGGCGCCCGCCGCACCCGCCGTGCCCAGCAGCCGCCGCCGCGACACGCCGGTACCGCCGGCGTTGTCGGCGCCCGGGGAACCGGTGGCGGGGCTGCCCGGGGAGCCGGTGGCGGCGGTCTCGTCCGGGGTCTGCTTCTTGGTCTTGCTCACCGTGCTCAGCCGATCTTCGCGTTCTTGTCGATGGTGACCTGGTCGATGTCGGAGGTCCGTACCGTCACGTCGACCTTCCAGTCCCCGGCCATCGGGATCTGTACGCCGCTCGCCGTCCAGTGCCCCTCGGCCAGCCGGTCCGGGACGACCGGCAGCGGGCCGATGTCCTTCGACTCCAGGGTCAGGGCCACCTTCAGCTCGGGAACGTCCATCGGCTCGCCGTCGCTGCCGTCGATCCACACATGCAGATCGTTGGATCCGGTGCGGCCGGGGTCGATGTCGATGCGGACGGTGCCCTTGCCGTTCTCGCCGCCGGTGTCGAACGGCATGCTGAGGTTGACCGGGCCGCCGGCGGCGGGGGCGGTGGCCGCGGTGGCGCCGGCCGCGGCCTCCTCCTCCGTACGGCCGGGTTCGGTGGACGTCAGCATGGTGGTGACGGCCAGCAGGACGACGGCGACGGCGGCTTCGGCCAGCACCGAGCGGCGCAGCCCGGAGCGCTCCGGGTCGGCGTCCCGTATCCGCTTCTTCTTCGTCGCGGTCAGAACGGCCCGCTGACGGGCCAGTTGCGCGGCGCGCTCGGGGGCGATGTCGTCGTCTGGAGCCTCGGGAGCCTCGGGAGCCTCCGGCGACGTGGCTGGGGCCGGGGCGGTGTTCCCCGGCTCGGTCGCGGCGTCCGATTCCTCGGCTCCGGAGGAGGCGACCGCGGTGTCCGTCAGCCGCCCCGTCCAGCGCCGGGAGAACCAGGCGACGGCGAGCAGGACGGCGATCAGCGCCACCTTGAGGATCAGCAGCTGCCCGTAGCGCGTCCCGGTCAGCGCCGACCAGGAGCCGACCTGCCGCCAGGACTGGTAGATCCCGGTCGCCGCCAGGACCACGACACTGCCGAACGCGACCGCGGAGAAGCGCCGGACCGCTGCGCTCCCGATGTCCGGCGTCCGGTACAGCGCGACCAGGAGCGAGGCGAGCCCACCGAGCCACGCGGCGACGGCCAGCAGGTGCAGGACATCCACCGGCATGGCGATGGACGCCTGGATGCCGGTCGAGGCGTGCTCGGACATCGCCCAGGTGGCGGCGATGCCCGCCGCGACGACCCCGCCCCCGACGGCGAGGCCGAAGGTGAGGTCCTTCTTCTCCCGCTCGTCCTCGCGCCGGGCGTACGTACCGAAGAGCACGGCGATGAACAGGGCGGCGGCCCCGAGCAGCAGCAGCCGGGAGACGAGGGCGGCGCCGGGCTTGGTGTCCAGGACGGACTGGAGCCCGGCGAGGTCGAAGGCGTCGGCGAACTTCCCGCTGCCCGTGTACGGGTTGCGCAGCAGCAGCATGACCAGGGTCGCCGCGGTCAGGGTGAGCCAGCCGCGGACCACGAGCCGCTGCATCGGCAGGGCGGACGCGCCCCGCCGCCAGCAGACCAGGACGAACGCGCTGCCGCCGACGAGCAGCACGAATCCACCGTAGGCGGCGTAGCGCGCGATGTCGTAGACGACGCCGACCGGGCCGCCCCCCACCTCCTGGGAGGACAGGGCCACGGTGGTCTCGGACGGGGCGCCGATGGAGAACGTGAACGCGCCGGAGATGGGGTGGCTGTCGGCGGAGATCGCCTGCCAGGCCACCGTGTAGGTGCCGTCCGGCAGACCGGAGTGGAGTGCGACGCCGTAGCGGACGGTGGAGCCCTCGGAGAGGTCGCGCGGTTCGGCCTCGGTGTCGGCGCGCTTGCCGCTGGGGTCGAGGACGCGGATGGAGTCGTCGCCCACGGCGATGGCCTCGGAGAAGCTGAGGGTGACCTCCTTGGGCGCGGTGTCCACCACCGCCCCGTCCTGCGGGTCGCTCCCGGTGAGGGCGGCGTGCGCGGACGCCGGGCCCGCGCCGGCCAGCAGCAGCCCGAACACCAGGCTGAGCAGCGCGGCGAGGAGCGCGGCGGCGGCGACGGGCCGTCGTATCGGGGACGGTCCGGAGTACGGGGCGGTGGCAGACATCGATTCAGTCCCTCACTGCTTCTTCGGGTTGTGGGTGGTTTCCTTCACCGGCAGGTCGACCGTGATGAGGCCGGCCTTCTCGAAGTGCAGCTCGACGGAGACCTTCTCGCCCTGCTTGGGCTTCTGCTTGAGCTTCATGAACATGATGTGGTTGCCACCGCGTTCGAGGTCGAGCTCGCCCTTGGCGGGCACCTCGAACGAGGAGACCTCGCGCATCTTCTGGTTCTTCGTCTCGTGGATCGTGACGTCGTCGGAGAGCGGACTGGTCACCGAGGTGAGCCGGTCCCCGGCATCGCCGTTGTTCTGGACGACGAGGAACCCGGCGGCCATGTCGCTGACGGGCTGCGGCAGATACGCGCCGACGACCTTCAGGTCGGGCGCGCTGTCCGACGAGCAGCCGGCCAGCGTCAGCCCCGTGGTGAGGGCGAGGACGCCGGCGAGGGCCGCCCGGCGGTTCACGGAGCCTCCCCCTTGAGCAGCTTGGGGAGGTCCTTCGTGTACTCCTCGGCGGTGGTGTCCTCGCCGTAGAGCACATACCCCTTGTCCGTCTTCGGGGAGAAGGCGATGACCTGGGCGCCGTGCATCGAGACGACGGTCCCGTCCTTCTCCTTCTTCGGCGCGTCGATGCCGATGCCGATCTGCCGCGCCCCGGCCTGGATGGTCGGGAAGTCGCCGGTGAGGCCGGTGAAGGAGGGGTCCTGGGCGGAGAGCCACTCGCCGAGCGAGGCGGGGGTGTCGCGCTCGGGGTCGGTGGTGACGAAGACGACCTGGAGCTTTTCCTGGTCGGCCTTGGGCAGTTCCCGCTTGGCGAGCGAGATGTTGCTCATGGTCAGCGGGCAGACGTCGGGGCATTTGGTGTAGCCGAAGTAGATGAGCGTCGGCTTGCCCTTGGTCGCCTCGCGGAGGTCGTACTCCTTGCCGTGGGTGTCGGTGAGGACGAGGTTCGGCTTGGTGAACGGCTGGTCGAGGACGGTCGCGGCCTTGTCCTTCGGCGCGGCGCTGACGTCGGCGACGGCCGATGAGCCCGCCTTGTCGTCACCGGTGCCGCAGGCGGAGAGGGCCAGTGCGGCCGCGGCGGCGAACGCCACGGCCGTCACTGCTTTTTTGTTGCGCATGGGGTGAGGTGTCCTGAACGTGGTGCGGGTGATGGAACCGGCCGGTCAGGCCGAGCGGCGACGTCCGGCGAGCACGCCGAACGCGATGCCACCGATGCCGATGACGATGCCGATGATGCCCAGCGTGCGGGCGGTGGTGTCGCTGGAGGAGGAGGACGCGGCGGTGCTGCTCTCCTTGGCCGACGCGTCGGTGTCGGCGGCCTTGTGGTCGTCGGTCTTCTTGGCGTCGTCGGCCGCCCCGCCGTGGCCGTCCTCGGCGGCGGCGGTCAGCTTCAGGACGGGGGCCGGGCTGTCGGGCTCCTCGCCGCCGGCCGTGGGCTCCTCGATCCAGCGGACGACTTCCTTGTTGTCGTACGTCTGGATCGCCTTGAAGACGAGCTGGTCGGCGTCCTCGGGAAGCGCGCCGACGGAGACCGGGAACTGCTGGAAGTAGCCGGGGGCGATCTCGCCCTCGTCCGCGGTCCAGGTCACCTTGGAGACGGCCTCGGTGATCTTCTTGCCGTGTACCTCAAGAGGCTTGTCGAGCTTGCTCTTGGAGATGTCGATCTTCCAGCCGGGGACGGCCTGCGGGGTGACGGACGACAGCGGGTGGTCGGCCGGGAAGTTGACTTCGAGCTTCACGGTCGAGGCCTGGTCGCGCTCGTTGGGGACCTTGAAGTTGAGCGTGGCGTATCCGCCCTTGGCAGCCTCGCCGACCGGCTGGACGCTGACGTGGGCGGCGGCCGGGCAGGCGATCAGCAGGACGGTGGACGCGGCGACGCCGCCGGCGAGGGCGATACGGGAAAGCTTCATGGCAGGAATCTCCACGGGGGAAACGGAACACGGTGGTCCGGCGCGCGGGTGCGCGGCGGCATCACGACACCTCGTGGTCCGGTTCCGTGGGCGTGCGTGCACAGGGACGTGCACGGACAGGTCCCGCGGGGTCGGTGGAGGCGTCGCGTCAGGCTGCGAGGGCGTACGGGGCCGGAGGCCCGCGCCTGATCACCAGGTGTTGCAGAGGATCCCCGACGGCCGGTACCGGCACCTCGTCGGAGTGGCGCGGAGGCCGCGGCCCTGCCATGAGCTGCTCGCGTGCCCCGGCCCGCAGGGCGCGGACGAGGGCGAGCGCGGCCCGCAGGGACCGCAACCGGGCCCCGGCCGCCAGCGCCTGGGCGCTGTGGGCGGAGAGCCGCGCCAGCCCGAAGAGGGCGATCTCGCCGCGTCGCAGCAGCCAGCCGGTGGCGAGCGCGACGAGGACGTGGGCCAGGAACATCGACAGGCTCGGCAGCAGCGCGGAGACCGCGGCGCAGACCTGCGCGATGCCGGAGACGCCGTCCGGGGCCGCCGACGCGGCAGTCCCGGCAGCTCCGGCGACAGCGCCGTCCGCGAGATGGCCGTGGGCCCCCGTGAGCGTCGACGGGTCGATGCCGGCGGAGGAGACGATGCGGTGGGCGTCGGTCGCGCTCAGCTGCTCCGGGCCGGCACCGCAGACGAGACCGGCGGCGAACCGGATGACCGGGTTGTCGCCGCCCGTGGGCGCCGCGGCGGCCGGGGCACCGGCGTGGCTGCCGTACGCGAAGAGCACGTGCAGGAGGATCTGCCCGGCGGCCAGCGCGCCCACGATCGACGGAAGGGAACGTTCCCGTCCGGCGAGGACCGTGGCGACGGCGAGGACGCCGAGGAATCCGGCGAGCAGTGTCCACGCGGGGACGGGCGCTCCGGCGGCGAGCGCGTGTCCGGCCGCGGACAGCACGACGCAGGCCGCGGTGAACACCGCGGCCCTCATGAGCCGCAGACCGGCTCCTGCGTGTGCGAGAGGCGTGGACATGGCCGGAACATCATCGCACTGCACCCCCCTGTCCCGTACGGCAGGTCCGGAAGATCAGACTCCGTCCCCAACCATGCTTGTTGCACCCGTTCGCGGGGGATGTACGGACCGGGGGCGCGCACCCCAGGTCACCGGACGGACGCCCGGTGACCTGGTGCCGGGCGGGTCCATACACCGGGCGGCCGAATATCCACATCCGCCGAATGAGGGCTTTCCCACCCGATCCGTGCTTACGAAGTGCCGAGGGCGGCAATACGTATCGATACGTCGAGCCGCAGCCAGGAGGCTGAAAGATGAGCATCTGGTGGTCTCTCCATTTGCGGCGCGAAGCTGCGAGCGTTCCGCTCGCCCGTCGTTTTCTGCTCGGCACCATGGAAACCGCAGGGGTGGATCCGGACATCTCCTTCGACCTGTCGGTCGCGCTCAGCGAGGCCTGTGCGAACGCCGTCGAACACGGCGGCGACCGGACGGCTCTCGGGGAGCAGGGGGATTCCGGGTACGGACGCCCTGCCGCGGACTCCGGGCAGTACCGGGTCACGGCCTATCTGGACGGCGAGAAATGCCGTATCGAGGTCAGCGACTCGGGGCCGGGCTTTCCCGCCCGCCGCGCGCTTCGCCCAGCCGCGCACGCAGAACAGCACACACAGCACACACAGCATCCGCAGCACCCGCAGCAGCCACTCCCCTCGCGGGACGCCGAAGCCGAGAGCGGCCGGGGCCTCGATCTCATCCAGCAGCTCTCGGACCACGTCCAGTTCGGCAACCGGCCGGGCCACGGCGCGGTGGTGCGCTTCGACAAGGTCCTGAAATGGCGCGAGGGCGCGCTGCTCACGGTGTAGTGAGCGGCGCGCCCTCGCGAGAGGTACGGCGGTGGGTCAGCCCTTCAGCCGAGCCATCCAGGCCTCGACCTCGTCCGCCTGGCGGGGCAGCGTGTCGGAGAGGTTCCGGTTGCCGTCCTCGGTGACGAGGATGTCGTCCTCGATCCGGACGCCGATGCCCCGGTACTCCTCGGGCACGGTCAGGTCGTCGGCCTGGAAGTACAGACCCGGCTCCACGGTCAGGCAGACACCCGGCTCCAGGACGCCGTCGACGTACGCCTCGGTGCGCGCGACGGCGCAGTCGTGGACGTCCATGCCGAGCATGTGGCCCGTGCCGTGCAGGGTCCAGCGGCGCTGGAGGCCGAGCTCCAGGACCTTGTCCACGTCCAGGTCGCCGAGCAGGCCCCACGCGACGAGCTTCTCGGCGAGCACGCGCTGCGAGGCGTCGTGGAAGTCGCGGAAGGTGGCGCCGGGCTTCACGGCGGCGATGCCCGCCTCCTGGGCCTCGTACACCGCGTCGTAGATCTTGCGCTGGAGCGGCGAGAACGTGCCGTTGATCGGCAGGGTGCGCGTCACGTCGGCGGTGTAGAGGTCGTTGGTCTCCACGCCGGCGTCCAGGAGCAGCAGCTCGCCGGCGCGGACGTCGCCGTCGTTGCGGACCCAGTGCAGGGTGGTGGCGTGCGGACCGGCGGCGCAGATCGAGGCGTAGCCGATGTCGTTGCCCTCGATGCGGGCGCGCAGGAAGAACGTGCCCTCGATGAAGCGCTCGCTGGTCGCCTCGGCCTTGTCCAGGCTCTTCACGACGTCCTCGAAGCCGCGCGCGGTGGCGTCGCACGCCTTCTGCAGCTCGGCGATCTCGAAGGCGTCCTTCACCAGGCGGGCCTCGGAGAGGTAGACGCGCAGCTCCTCGTCGCGCTCCGCGGTGACCTTGTCGGTGAGGGCGGCCTCAATGGACGCGTCGTGACCGCGCACGTTGCGGACCGGGCCGGTGGCCTCGGTCAGTACGGCGGTCAGCTCGCGGACGTCCTTCGCGGGGATGTTCAGCAGCTGCTCGGCCTCGGAGAGGGAGTTCCGCCGACCGACCCACAGCTCGCCCTGGCCGTCGAGCCAGAACTCGCCGTTCCCCCGGTTGGAGCGCGGCAGCAGGTAGAGGGTCGCCTCGTGGCCGGGGCCCGTCGGCTCCAGGACGAGCACGCCGTCCTGGGTCTGGTCACCGGTGAGGTACGCGTACTCGGTGGAGGCGCGGAAGGCGTACTCGGTGTCGTTGGAGCGGGTCTTCAGGTTGCCCGCGGGGATGACCAGGCGCTCGCCGGGGAAGCGGGCGGAGAGCGCGGCGCGCCGGGCGGCGGTGTGCTCGGCCTGGGCGATCGGCTGGAGGCCGCGCAGCTCCGTGTCGGCCCAGCCCGACTTCATGTTCTCGGCGAGCTCGTCGGAGACGCCCGGGTACAGGCCGTTCTTCCGCTGCTTGACCGCTTCTGCTTCGTTCTCCTCGGTCTCCTGCTCCGGGTTCTCCGGGATGAGCTCCTCAGACACGATGTGTTTCTCCTTGAGTACGACACTGGACCATCACCCATCGTACGGGCGTGCGGAAGGGGGCCCAGGGCCGAAGGACCTGTTACCGGAGACCGCCGCCGGATCGGTCGGAGGGGCCCGTCGGCGGGCCGGCGCGGGCGGTCGGTCGACGGAGCGGCCACGCGGCGCGGACGGTCGGTCGACGTGGGTGGCCAGCGGCGTGAGCGGTCGGTCGACGTGGGTGGCCAGCGGCGTGAGCGGTCGGTCGACGTGGGGGCGGTCAGTCGAAGTGGGCGGCGAGGATCACGACGTCCTCGGCGGAGTCGCTCCGGTCGAGGCCGTCGGGAAGCATCGTGCGCAGGACGTGGTCGGCGACGGCCGCCGGATCGTGCCGGTCCGATTTCGGTACGGAGGCGGCGGCGGAGTGCAGCCGGGCGAAGGCGCGGTCCATGGCGTCCCCGGTGCGGCGCAGCAGCCCGTCCGTGTAGAGCAGCACCGTTTCACCGGGCGCCGGGCTGAACTCCACGCTCGGCGCCTCCCAGCAGGCGAGCATCCCCAGCGGGGCGGAGAGCGTGGTCTCGACGAACTCGCAGCGCCGCTCGCCGAGCACCAGGGGCGGGGTGTGCCCGGCCCCGGCCAGCACGACCTTGCGGGCGGCGGGCTCGCAGTAGGCGAAGAGGGCGGTCGCGGTCCGCGCGGGTTCGGTGAGCCGCAGCAGCAGTTCCAGGTCGGAGAGGACGGCCACGGGGTCCTCGCCCTCCATCACGGCGTACGCCCGCAGGCTGGCGCGCAGCCGGCCCATCGCGGCCATGGCGCTCGGTCCGGACCCGCCGACGGAGCCGACGGCGAGCCCGAGCGCGCGGTCGGGCAGCGGCAGCGCGTCGTACCAGTCGCCGCCGCCCCGGGGGCCGGTGCGGTGCCGGGCGGCGAGCTGGACGCCGGGGATCCGGGGCAGCCGGCTGGGGAGCAGTTCCTCGGCGACGGCGGCGATGTCCGCGCGGGCGCGCTCCAGCTCGATCAGGCGGGCCAGGTGCTCGGTGGCGTACCGCGCGTAGAGGCCGGCGAGGTGGCGCTGCTTCTGCGCGGGTTCGGCCGGTTCGTCGTAGAGCCAAGCGGCCGCGCCGAGGCGGCCGGCCGCCTCGGAGGCGAGCGGGAGGGCGTAGCTGGCGGCGTAGCCGAGCCGGGCGGCGACCTCGCGGTGCCGGGGGTCCAGGTCCTTCTCGCCGAGCAGATCGGGGCTGGTTACCCCGTCGGCGGTGTCCGGCAACCCGTCGAGGACCCGGCCGAGCGCGGTGGCCGCGCGCGGCACGGTCTCGATGTGGCCGAGCTCGGCGTGGCTGAGCCCGAGGCCGAGGGTGGCAAAGGGGCCTTCGCCGTTCGCCGGTTCCAGAACGAGAAGTCCGCGGCGGGCGCCGACGAGGGCGGCTCCGGCATGCAGCAGCTCGTTCAGGGCGTCGTCGAGGGTGCTCGTCCCGGCCAGCCGCTCGGTGAGTTCGTGCAGGGTCGTGAGGTCCGATACCCAGCCCGCGAGCCGGTCCTGGATGAAGGCCCCGGGAGGTCCCGGGACCTCCGTCAGGGGAGCGGGAGTGTGCGTTGAAACCGGAACCTCTGGATCGATTCCAGCCACTTTCGGCAGGTGTGGGGCGCTCATGGCAGCCAGCTTTCCGACCGGTGTGATTCGTCGAATAGCATCGCAAACCCCCATGTGATTCTGCGCCACTATCAATGCATCCACATGTACACGCACAAGTAACCCGATGTCCAGCATTGTCCCTTCGGGGACCGGGCGATTCGTGCTCTCCCAGTGTCGGTTAACTTGGCCAAAAATTGCACCCTATGGACGCTATTTACGATCGACTGGGGCTGCTCAACAGGGGTACCTCCGGGGTCAGGTCGCCGGAGGAGCGTCATTCCGGGCATGCTGGGTACGTAAACGGTGATGCGCGGGTGCGGTTGTGATCGCCCAGGAACCCGGCAGCGGGTTCAGGCGTCCTTACCCGTGAAGGTGGAGCCCTCGCCCCGGACGGCGGGGTTCGCACCAGGGACGGCAGGCGAGGCGCATGCCGCCCTCGCCCAGCGATCGCCGGTCCGGCTCGACCCGCTCGGTTCGACCCGCACGACTCTGCCAGGGCAGCACGACTCCGCTCGGTCAGTCCGACCCGTTCGGTCGGTTCGGCCCCGTTCGGTTCGACTCCGCTCGACTCTGCTCGGTTCGGCTCTGTTCCACCCCAGATCGGTTCTATTCGGATCGGTTCCACTCGGCTCGGCTCGGCTCACGCTCGGTATCGGCGGCACGCCCGTACCGCAGAACTGATGAGCACGTACGCACAGCGAAGAGATACGCACGTGGTGTCACACACGCGTGTGTCGTGTGGACTCGGCGTTCAACGGAAAGGAACGAGCGCTCATGCGCGAGATCCTCGGAAGGCGACGCAGGCTCCGGCTCCGGCGCAAGGAGGGGGCCGCCCGGCTCGACGCGGCCCTGACCTGCGCCACCGTATGGCAGTGGCCCGTGCTCCCCGGAGTGGGGACGGCACAGGCCGGCCCGCGCGGCGAGAGCGCCGGTCTCGGCTGCGCCTGCCCCGAACGCGACTGCGCCGTACCGGGCGCACACCCCTTCGATCCCGGCCTGCTGGCGGCCACCACGGACGAGCGCATGGTGCGCTGGTGGTGGACCCACCGCCCCACCGCCCCCGTGATGCTGGCGACCGGCGGCCGCGCGCCCTGCGCGGTGAGCCTGCCCGCCGTGGCCGGCGCCAGAGCACTCAGCGCCCTCGACGTCCTCGGCATGCGGCTCGGCCCCGTCGTGGCGACGCCCACCCGGTGGTCGCTGCTCGTGGCCCCGTACGGCCTGGAACGGCTCGGCGAACTGCTGTACGCGAAGGACTGGGTGCCCAGTTCGCTCCGGTTCCACGGTGAGGGCGGCTATCTCGTCCTGCCGCCGTCCCGGACCGGCGCGGGTCAGGTCCGTTGGGAGCGGCCCCCGGCGCCGGTGAAGACCTCTGCCGCCGCCCCGGTGCCCCACGGGCGGGCGAAGGGCGGGGCGCCCACGGTCGCTGCGCCCTGGCTCCCGGACGTGGAAGCGGTCCTGGACGCCCTGGTCGAGGCGAGCACCGGCGCCCCGGGCGGCGGGAGTCGGCTCGCCCACTGACCCGGCCGGGCGGAGGCCGCGGTGCCCAGGAGGTGCCTGGCTCACGGTGTCCCGCTCTGGCGCCCGGCTCATGGTGCCCGGCTCACTCGAACGGGTGTGAGCCGGGCCAGATCACCGGTAAACGGGTGGCGGGCGACCCGGCGGTGCGCATGGCGCCGATATCGTCGCCCCGTCGTCAGGAATTCCGCGCAGTCGCCAGGTGGGGCCACCATGAATCTCCGCATGATCGGTCTCGCGGCCGCCGCCGTGTTCGCCTGGCTGGTTCCGCTGGTCGCTTCCGCGGATCCCGCCGTTGCTCCGGATGCCGTATCGGGTGATCCGGCACCATCCGATGCGAAATCACCTGGCGGCTCGCCAGAAAGCGTGCGGGCAAAGGCTTCTGATGCGCTCTCCGGAGAGAAATCATCCGCCTCTTCTCCGACGTTGCTGAAATCGCCATCGAGAATGAGCGCAGAAGCAGGATTCCTGCCTGAGTTTGATCGTTCGCCCTCTTTTGGCGGTGACGATCACAGGGACGGCAGGGACGGCAGGGACGGCGGGGACGGCGGGGACGGCGGGGACGGAGGGTGGCACCCGGGCGCGGTGGCCCGGTGCGGCCCCGAGCTGGTCGCACCGGAGGGCGTCGAGGCGCAGACCTGCGTCCTGACCCGGGACGGCGAGGCCTGGGCGCGCGTCTACTACCGGAACGCGACCGGGGAGGAACTCCGTTCCGTGCTCACCCTGATGGGGCCGGGCGGGCGGACCGTGGAGCTGCACTGCGAGCCGGCCGCGCACGATGAGCCGGGCATCTGCGAGACGCCGCGCGTCCCGTCCTCGGGTGCGCCCCGGCCCGCGACGGCGGTGGCGGAGTTCGTGGGAGCCGGGCCGGTGGACGAGTCGCCGCTGCTGCTCCGCGCCGGATCCGAACGGCCGTCGGCCGCGAAGAACTGACCGGGGCCGGCCGCAGGGGCGTACGGACTACGGCGGCACGGCCTACGGAGGCACGGACTACGGCGGTACGGCCTGCGGAGGCACGGACTGTGGGAGTGCAGGCTCCGACGTGACCTGACGGGCTCCGACGCGCCGGGCGGGGATTCAGGGGTGGCGCGGCCTCCGCGCCCGGGGTGTCACAGGGCGGTCCGCAGCCGGAAATGAAGACGCCCGGTCGCTGGCGACGGGGGATGCACCAGCGACCGGGCTTCTAGAACCGTAACAAGAGATCTGCCGTTCGCAAATTCGATCTCGCCTGTAGGGACGCCGATTTACTTACGGGTACGGCGAGTTGTGACGCGGGTCACCGTCTGCGGCGCCCTGTTGTCGCTGTCAGCTGAGGGTCACCTGGCGGTTGGTGAGACCGCCCCGGGCGCGGCGTTCCTCGGCGGTGAGCGGGGCGTCGGACGCGAGCGCCGCCGCCAGTCGCTCGGCGAACTCGACGGCGGGCTTCTCGCACGCCTCGGCCCCCATCGAGCTGGGCAGGTCCCAGACGGGAACCACGAGTCCGTGCGCCCGGAACGAACCGACCAGGCGGGTGTCGTCGCCGAGCGAGGAGGTGCCGGCGGCGTGCAGCCGGGCGAGCGCGTCGAGGAGCTTCTCCTCGGGGTGCGGCATGACCCAGCGCAGGTGGTTCTTCTCCGGGGTCTCGCACCAGTACGCGGCGTCGACGCCGGACAGCAGCGTCGTCGGGATCGCGGCGGCGTTCGCGCGCTCCAGCGAGGCGGACACCTCCGGCGTGGCGTTCTCCGCGTCCGGGACCCAGAACTCGAACCCGGAGTGCACGTTCGGCTCGAATACGGCGTCCGGGGCGAGGAGGTCCTGGAGGCGCGGACCGTCGGCCGGCACGCGGCGTGCGGTGACCGGGGAGCCGGGCTCGGCCTCCAGCGCGCGCTGGAGGGTGTCCGCGAGGTCGCGGCTGAGGTCGCCGGAGGAGGTGTCGTTCTGCAGGGCGAGCAGGACGGAACCGTCGTCCCGGCGCAGGGCCGGCCAGGCCATCGGCAGGACCGTCGCGAGCGTCACCGACGGAACTCCCTCGGGCAGCCCGTCCTCGAGGGTCAGTTCGACCGTGGCGGCGGGCACCAGCTCGCGCAGCGCGACCCAGTCGCACTCGCCCGCGAGTCCCTCGAAGGGGCGGTGCACGAGCTCGGTCACGGCCTGGGCGGCGGCGCGTCCGTGACACGCCTTGTAACGGCGGCCCGATCCGCACGGGCAGGGCTCACGGGCCCCGACGACCGGGATCTCACCGTCCTTGAGCTGCTGCTTCCCGGCCTTGGACTGAGGGCGCTTCTTGGCCATGGTGGGCATTCTCCCGATTGCGACAGTGCGGACTCGGCGCGAGCCTAGCCGCCCGGGGAGCCCCGCTCGTCCGCCGTACGGGCTCGGCCCCCGTCGTCCGCGCGCTCAGCCCACGTCGTCGAAGGCCTCGGAGAGGTCCAGCCCCTCGAACCCGGTGAGCCCGCCGATGCCGTCGGTGTCGATGCCATGGGCTCCCGAGCCGTTGGCGCCGGTTCCGTTCGGGGCGGAGCCGTTGCCGCCGATTCCGGGCGGCTTCTGCGAGGAGACCAGGGCCCAGACGGTGACCTCGCCGGACGAGTCGTCCCGTACGCCCCATTCCTGGGCGAGGGCGCTGATGATGTTGAGGCCCCGGCCGCCGCGTGCCGTCACCGAAGGGGTGGCCGGAACCGGGCGGGTCGGGCCGCCGCCGTCCGTGACCTCCACGGTGAGCGCACCGGCGGTGTCCACCCGCCAGGCGGCGCGGATGTCTCCGTCGCCGACGTCGGTGTGCCGCCCCAGGGGCCTGCCGTGTCGGCAGGCGTTGCTGAGAAGTTCGGAAAGGATCAGAACAGCGTCGTCGACGACCGCGTCCGACACCCCGTTGCCGCGCAACTGTTCACGCATCCGGTGTCGTGCCTGCCCCACGCCGGCAGGGCCATGAGGAATGGCCATGCTCGACGACGCGGGCACTTCTTGTGCCACCACCAACGCCACCCCCGAGACCTCCTTTGCCCCACGCCACGGGTTGGATGCCCCACTGAGCTGCACCGGAAACCGGCCAATGCACTCCCGGTGACGCACTCGTAACGATCGAACGCGCAGCGAGTGCGCCGGTGCACACCCCGTAAGGGCGAGGCCGGGGCCCTGGTGGGTCCTTATCCGTACTAAATGCGGCCCAGTTGGGACAGAACCTGCTTGGGTCGGTTGGTGATGATCGCCTCGACGCCGAGTTCGGCGCACATGTCGACATCGGCCGGTTCGTTCACGGTCCACACGTGCACCCGGTGCCCCGCACGGTGCAGCCGGTCGATGTATCCGGGGTGGCTGCGCACGATCCGCATGCCCGGCCCCGCGATCCGGGCCCCGGCGGGCAGCCGTCCGTCGCGCATCCGGGGCGAGACGAACTGCATCAGATAGACCGTCGGCAGCGTGGGCGCGGCGGCCTGGACACGGTGGAGGGAGCGGGCGGAGAAGCTCATGACGCGGATGGGCGAGGGTCCGTCCGCGGGCGGATCGGCCAGCCCGAAGCGCTTCAGGAGATGCAGCAGCCGCTCCTCGACCTGCCCGGCCCAGCGGGTGGGGTGCTTCGTCTCGATGGCCAGCTGGAGCGGCCGCCCGGTGGCCCGGACCTCGGTGAAGAGCTCCAGGAGCCGTTCCAGGGTGAGTACGGAGGTGAGCTCGCCCGGCACCGGATCCCAGTCGGGCGACTCCTCGCGGTCCTTCCAGGAGCCGAAGTCGAGGGCGGCGAGGTCGGCGAGCTCCAGCGCCGACACGGCGCCGCGCCCGTTGGACGTACGGTTCACCCGCCGGTCGTGGACGCAGACGAGATGGCCGTCGGCGGTGAGCCGGACATCGCATTCCAAGGCGTCGGCACCGTCCTCGATCGCCTTGCGATAGGCGGCGAGGGTGTGCTCGGGGGCATCGTCGGAGGCCCCGCGGTGGGCGATGACCTGGATGGAGGTGTGCGCGCTGCGCTGCCGTGCGTGGGTCACCCGCGCCATGGTGTCACCGCCGCGGGGAAGGCTGAGCACATGTCACCCTGGAGGTCTGTTTTGTCGGATGTAAAGATTGGTGTGCGGATGCACAGGTCCTGCTTACAGTGGCCCGACGTGTCGTGGGAAAAGCTGACCGCAGACACGTGCACAGCGGATTTCTTGCCGAACGCCGACTGGATGCCGAGTGGAACCGAGGAGTAAAGAGCTGTGAGCACCGAGAACGAGGGCAACGAGGGCAACGCGGTACCGGCCGTGCCGTCCGCACCTCCCGGGCCGGCCGCCACTCCCGAACCGGCGACCGACGGAGCCACTCCGCCGCCGGCCCAGGACCCGGCCCAGGACGCCGCGCCCAAGGCGGCGCACGACCCCGCGCACGACACCGCGCGCCTTCCCGTGCACGACACCGGAGCAGCGGAGGCGGCCCCGCACGCACCCGGCGCGGAGGCCCCGGCACCGGGAGCACCGGCGCACGCCGAGGCACCGCGCCACGACCCCACGCACCAGGGCGCCCCGGCCTCCCCGGGCGCTCCGGCCACACCCGCGTACGCCCAGGGCCCCCACGCGACGCCGCCGCAGCCGCCGCAGCACTCCCCGTACGGAGCGACGCCCGGATACGGAGCGGAGCCCGGGCTCCCCGCGGGCGCCGCGTCCTGGCCGCCGCCTCCGCCCGCCGTCCCGTCGTACGCCGACGGGGGCGCCGGTCACGCGTCCGGCGGTATCGGCAACGGCAGCGGTCACGGCCCGGTCTGGGGCGCTCCCGTCCCGCCCGGCTCCGAGTCCCCGGGCGGAAAGAGCGGCAGGGGCCGCGGGAGCGGTCTGGTGGCGGCCGTGGCCGTCGCGGCCCTCGTCGCGGGCGGCGTCGGCGGAGCCCTCGGCTTCTGGGCGGCCGACCGGAACGACGGCAACGGCGGCGGCTCGACCACCATCTCGGCGTCGGACACCCCGAGGGACCTGAAGCGCCCGGCGGGCACGGTGGCCGGGGTCGCGGCGAAGGCGCTCCCCAGCGTGGTCACCATCGACGCGCAGGGCGGCGAAGGGGAGGGCGGCACGGGCACGGGCTTCGTGTACGACAAGGAAGGCCACATCCTCACCAACAACCACGTGGTGGCGTCCGCCGCGGAGTCCGGCGAACTGTCGGCGACCTTCTCCGACGGCAAGAAGTACGCCGCCGAGGTGGTCGGCCGGGCCCAGGGCTACGACGTGGCCGTACTGAAGCTCAAGAACCCGCCCGCGGGCCTCGCCCCGCTGCCGCTGGGCAACTCGGAGGGCGTCGCGGTCGGCGACTCGACGATCGCGATCGGCGCGCCCTTCGGCCTCTCCAACACGGTCACCACGGGCATCATCAGCGCGAAGAACCGCCCGGTGGCGTCCGGGGACGGCTCCAGCAACAAGAACTCGTACATGAGCGCCCTGCAGACCGACGCCTCGATCAACCCGGGCAACTCCGGCGGCCCGCTGCTGGACGCGACGGGCGCGGTCATCGGCATCAACTCCGCGATCCAGTCGACCGGCGGCGGCCTCGGCCAGTCCCAGGCCGGCTCCATCGGTCTCGGCTTCGCGATCCCGATCAACCAGGCCAAGAACGTCGCGGAGCAGCTGATCAAGACCGGCAAGCCGGTCTACCCGGTGATCGGCGCGACGGTCACGATGGAGGAGAAGACGGGCGGAGCGGCCATCTCCGCCGAGGGAGCGGGCGGCACGCCTGCGGTCACCCCGAACGGCCCGGCGGCCAAGGCGGGCCTCAAGGCGGGCGACGTGATCACGAAGTTCAACGACACCGTGATCGACAGCGGCCCGACCCTGATCGGCGAGATCTGGACCCGCAAGCCGGGCGAGAAGGTGACCCTGACGTACGAGCGCGACGGCAAGACGGCCACGGCCGAAGTCACCCTGGGCCAGCGCGAGGGCGACAGCTGACCGGCTAGGCTGTCCCACGCGTCGAACCGGCCCCACGCGGGCCTGACGGCCCATCGGCTTGCACAGCGACCGGACCGCCGACGCGAGGTGGGTTGCCCGAGCGGCCTAAGGGAACGGTCTTGAAAACCGTCGTGGCAGCGATGTCACCGTGGGTTCAAATCCCACACCCACCGCCAGGTGCAAGGCCCCCGACCAGGAAGATTCGGTCGGGGGCCTTACGCGTGCGTGTCGTCCGTCGGGGCACCAAGAGGGATGCTTTTCCCGGGTGTTTCGCCGTAGCGTGGCCGGATGTTCGATTCTCTGGAGATCGGTGTGCTGCCGCGAGGGCGCCGGTTTCCGCCCAGTCTGCGGCTCCTGGTCAATGGTGAGGACGTGGTGGCGGGCGCGGTCGGTGAAGGGGGGCGGGGGCCGCTCGTCGCCGATGCGCTGTCGGTCGGCGGCCCCGGTCTGCTGTGGGCGACCGGCGAGGCTCGGCGGGTGTTGCTGGGGGAGCCGGAGTGTTCGGGAGGGTGCTGCGGGTATCTGACCGTGGTCGTTCAGCGTCTCGGAGGCATCGTGCAGTGGTCCGACTGGGAGGTTCCGTACAAGGAGGACGCCCCGCTGGAGTTCCACTTCGACGCCGATCAGTACGACGCGGAGCTGCGCCGTACGGAACGTGAGGTCGGGGCGTCCCGGTGACGCGTGACGCCGGAGCGGCCGGGCGGGCCGAGGGCGTGCGGGGCTGCCGTGGTGGGAGCCTCCTCGGTCGGCACGGTCGGCACGGACGGCTACAGCGCGATCGTGTCGTCGCCGCGATGGCGCCGGTGCGGGAACGGGGCGGCCAGGGCGCAGAGCGCCAAGACCACCACGCCGGCCGCGCCGGTCAGTTGCAACGCATCGCCGATGTCATCGCTCGGCCGGGGAGTCGGCGCGCCGAACAGGGTCAGGAACATGCCGTCGGTGAACGCGGGGCCGACCCCGACCCGCCGGGGGAACGCCCGGGCGGCCGCCTGCTGCGCCAGGCCGCGGCCGTCAGGAACATCGCCCCGAGGACGCCGAGGAGCAGACCGATGGCGAGGGGCATCCGGAACGACTCGCGCGGGTCCGCGTTCGTGTAGCGGCGATCCGGGCCGAAGTCGACGTACCGGATCTGGTCCTGCCAGTACGTGACCTCGATGTTCGCTCCCGGACGGGCAGCCGGAAGCCGTTCCAGGTTGCTCTCGATCCGGGTGCGCGTGGACGTTCCGTCGGCCTCGGTGAGGTAGAGCCAGTACGACGGGGTTTTGCGCCCGGTCTCCTTCTCGGTGCGGTCGAGCACCGCGGTGACCGTCCGCAGGCAGTCGGAATCGCCTCCGCCGGGGGCCGTGCACGTGGGCGCCGTGGTGAAAGCGCGCTCGTCGTCGCGGGCGTCCGGCGTGGTGTGGAGCAGCAGAGAACCCCGTCAGGCCGCGCCGTCTTGCTCCTCGCCCCGCCCCGAGGTCAGCCGTGCCGCCGAGGCGATCGCGGCGCGGGCCTCGTGTTCCGGCAGTCCCGTGCGGACGGCGGCGGCGGTGAGCTTGTCGGCCAGGGCGTCGCCGAAGCCGTGCTCGTAGGCGCGGCAGGCCGCCCAGAACAGGCGGGTGTTGCGCTGGCCCTCGTGGGCGGCCAGCACGAACTGGATCAGGCCCTCCCCGCGGCGGGCCGCGGTGGCCGGTGCGCCGGGGCCCGAGCCCGTGCCGGTGACCGGTTCGGACGTGGTGCCGGAGGCCGGGCTCGTACCCGTGCGCGGGGTGCGGCCGGGCGGTGGGGTCAGGAGGCGGAGCAGGGCGCGGGGACAGGGGGCCGGGGTGAGGTGGGCGGTGCCGGGGGCCAGGCGGTAGCGGCCGTGGGCGGTGACCGAGCCGGGGCCGACCAGGTAGCCGCCGCTGCCGCGGATGTCGATGCCCGGGGCGAGGCGGCCGGCGGAGTTGGGGACCGTGGCGTCGGCGGGGCCGGTCAGCCAGAGGTGGCGGCCGCCGCTCGGGGTGAGCACCGTGACCGTCGGCGGGATGGTGAACAGGTGCTGGAGGGCCAGCTGCCGCAGCGCGCCCGCCGCGTCGCTGCCGTACGCGGGGTCGACGTCCAGATCGATGCCGATGAGGCGGTGCGGGGCCCGTCCGCAGGCGATGCCGTAGCCGGTGGCCCGGGGGGCGGCGGCGAAGAGGGCGCGGACGGCCGCGGGGTCGGTCGTGGCGTCGTGCACCCCGTGTCCCGGCAGCCCGCACTCTCCCCGGCAGTGCGTCGATGGCTGCTCGCCCCGGTGCGGCGAGCGCAGCGCGGGGAGCTTGCTGGCGGAGAGCGGGAAGACGGGGAGGCCGCGCCCGGCGGCGGCGAGGGCGTGGGCGAGGGCCAGGGTGGGGGTCTGCCGGTCGATGGTGGCCATGGAACCATTTTCGTACACGCGTTCGAATAAGGGAAGGGGGGAGGGGTGTGGGGTGGGGTGGAGGCGTTCGGGAGGGGCGGGTGGCGGAACGCTTCTTCCCGGGCGTGCCAACGGGTCGTCGAGGTCGCTTCGCTGACCTGGACTTTCGCGCGGCTTGGGAGGTTTATCCGCTCTTCGTCATACGTGAGGGGGAATCGGGAGGTGGGGAGGGGTTCGCCGGGGGCGTGCTGGGCAACTCTGGTCTCGCGACGTTGTGAACAGCACCGGGGTGGTTGGCCAACTCCCCCGGGACCAGCCGAATATGAAGCCGCAATTCCGTTTCCTGGAGGAAATGACATGGCAAGTATCCGTACCGCTCGTGCCCTCGCCGCTGTCGCCGCGCTGCCCCTGACCGTCGCGCTCTGCGGCGGTGTCGCCATGGCGGACAACGGCTCCTTCGCGAACGACGGATCGAACGCGGCTGTGGCGACGGTCGGCGGCAGCGGTGTCGGCGGCAACAACGCCGGCAACTCCTCCACGACCCAGCAGCAGGCGGTCGGGACCGGTGCGTCGAACCAGAACACGTCCGCCCAGGTGAGCAATTCGGCCTTCGTGCCGATCGACCAGTCGGACCACAGCGTCGCGGTGAACTTCACGCCCATCTTCTGGTGATCCTCCTCGGGTGACACGGCCGTCGGGACCTCCCGGGGGGTGGGTTCCGGCCGACCGAACGGCAGCCCGCGCGAAGGCACTCAGGTGTCCTCGCGCGGGCTGTCGCCGTCTTGACAGGGGTCATTATCTGACGGACAGTCAGAAACGTCGGAACGTGGGCCGCCGGTCACCGGGTACATCGGTAGCCGGACGGGAGCGCTCCGGCTTTTCCGTATCCGCAGCTCTGGAGGCCCTCCGTGCATCTCGCTCCGACGGAACGCCAGCAGCGGCTCCGTGCCGAACTCCGTTCGTATTTCCGCGCGCTGCTGCCCGATGCGGCGGGCGGAGGGACGGGGGAAGGCAAGGGGAAGGGGGAGAGCGGGGGCGGAGGGCCGGACGCGGTCGAACAGCGGCGGCTGCTCCGCCGGATCGGCGCCGACGGCCTGCTCGGCCTCGGCTGGCCCGAGGAGTACGGCGGCCGGGGCCGGGGCCCCGACGAGCAGTTCGTCTTCTTCGACGAGGCGTACCGGGCCGGCGCCCCCGTCTCCATGGTCACGCTCAACACCGTCGGCCCGACCCTGATGGCGTACGGGACCGAGGAGCAGAAGGCGTACTTCCTGCCCCGCATCCTCGGCGGCGACCTCGTCTTCGCGATCGGCTACAGCGAGCCCGATGCCGGTACGGACCTGGCGGCGCTGCGGACCCGTGCCGTGCGGGACGGCGACGACTGGGTCATCGACGGCCAGAAGATCTTCACCAGCAACGCCCAGCAGGCGGACTGGATCTGGCTCGCCTGCCGTACGGACCCCGAGGCCCCCAAGCACCGCGGCATCTCGATCGTCCTGGTGCCCACGGACTGCCCCGGCTTCTCCTGGACGCCGATCCGTACGGTGGGCGGGGTCACCACCACCGCCACCTACTACGACGGCGTACGCGTCCCGGCCACGAACCTCGTCGGCGAGGAGAACGGCGGCTGGAAGCTCATCACCAGCCAGCTCAACCACGAACGCGTCGCCCTGGCCGCGATCGGCATGCAGGCCGAGGACTTCTACGAGGAGGCACTCGCCCACGCCCGTACCCCCGATCCCGTGACCGGGCGCCGCCGGATCGACGAGCCGTGGGTGCGCGCCCGGCTCGCGGAGGCGTACGCCCGGCTCACGGCGACGCGCTTGCTGAACTGGCGGCTGGTCGACGCCGTCGGCGCCGGAGCACCCGCCCCCGGAGAGGCCAGCGGGGTGAAGTTCGCGGGCACCGAGAGCGCGGTCGAGGTCTACCGGATGTGCCAGGAGGCCGTCGGGGACGCCGCCCTGCTCCGGGGTGGCTCTCCCGGCTGCTTCGGGCCCGGCGGTGAGCTGGAGCGGATGAACCGCGCGGCGCAGATCAACACCTTCGGTGGCGGTGTCGGCGAGGTGCAGCGCGAGATCGTCGCCACGGCCCGGCTCGGGATGACCCGGAGCAAGCGATGAGCGCGCGGGAGTACGAGGTCGATTACGAGGTCGAGATCGAGTACGAGAGCCAGCAGCGCGACGCGCGCGAGCACGAGGTCCGTGACGCGCGGGATGACGAGGGCCGGGAGCGTGAGGTCCCGGCGCATGACGGCCAGGTGCGTCAGGCGCATGACGACCGGGATCAGCTGTACGAGCGGCTCGCCGCCTACGAGGGCCGCGCCGCCGCCACCGGGGGCAGGGGCAAGGACCCGGTCAACGAGCCCATGATCCGGCACTGGTGCGAGGCGATGGGCGACACCTCGGCCGCCTACCGGGGCCCGGACGCCGTCGCCCCGCCCACGATGCTCCAGGCGTGGACGATGGGCGGGCTCTCCGGGCACACGGACGGAACGGGGCGCTCCGCGGCGTACGACGAGATGTTCGCCCTGCTCGACGGCGGCGGCTACACCTCCGTCGTCGCGACCGACTGCGAGCAGGAGTACGCGAGCCCGCTGCGCCCCGGCGACCGGATCACCTTCGACACGGTCATCGAGTCCGTCTCCCGGCGCAAGACGACCAAGCTCGGCACCGGCTACTTCGTCACCACCCGCACGGACGTCCGCGCCGACGGCGAGCCCGCCGGAACGCACCGCTTCCGCATCCTCAAGTACCGCCCCGCACAACGGGAAAAGCCCGTTGATCCTCCTCTGCGGCCCCGGCCCGTGATCAATCGCGACAACGCCGGCTTCTGGGCCTCAGTCGCCGACCACCGGCTCCTCATCCAGCGCTGCACCGACTGCGCGACCCTGCGCCTCCCCTGGCTGCCCGGCTGCAACGCCTGCGGCGGCGCGGAGTGGGACACGGTCGAGGCGGACGGGCGGGGCACGGTCTTCAGCCATGTCGTGATGCATCACCCGCCGTTCCCCGCCTTCAGCCCGTCCGGCGAGGGCGGACCGTACGCCGTCGCGCTGATCGAACTGGCCGAGGGCGTCCGCATCGTCAGCAACGTGATCGGTGTGCCGTACGACAAGGTCCGCGTCGGCATGCCCGTACACCTGGAGTTCCTCGTCACGGACCCCGACCTGGAACTGCCCGTCTTCCGGGCGAGCGAAGGCGGTTGAGATGGACTTCACCCCGAGCGAGGAGCAGTCCGCCGCACAGGGACTGGCCGCGCGCATCTTCGGCGACCTGTCCACCCACGAGCGGCTCGCGGCGGCCGGCACGGGCACCGACGCGGAACTGTGGAAGGAGCTGTGCGCGGCCGGACTGCCCGGCGCGGTCGAGGACATCGGGCTGCTCGGCCTCGTCCTGCTCCTTGAGGAACAGGGCCGGACCACCGCGCAGGTCCCGTTCGCGGCCACCTGTGTGTACGGGCTGCTCGCGGTCGCCGAGCACGGCGCGCCCGAGCAGCGCGAGCGCCTGCTCCCCGGTCTGCGTGACGGTACGTCGGTGGCGACCGGCGCCTTCCCGGCGCGGGGCGGCATACACACGTCGGACGGGGCGCTGTACGGGGCCGTGCCCTGGGTGCCCTGGCTGCGCGACGCCACCCAGGTGCTGGTGGCGGACGCCGACCGGGCCCTGTGGATCGTCGAGGCGGGCGCGCCGGGCGTGGCCGTGGTGCCGGTGGAGACGACCGCGCCCTGGGCGGCGGGACGGCTGGTTCTCGACGGCGTACGCGGGGAGCGTCTGGGGGGCGGGCCGGAGGCGTACGCGGCCGTCCTCGCCACCGCCCGTACCGCGTTCGCCGGACTCCAGGCCGGGGTGTGCGCGGGCTCACTCGCCCGCGCGGTCCACCACACCGTCACCCGCGAGCAGTTCGGGCGCCCGCTCTCCACCAACCAGGGCGTCCTGCTCCGCGCCGCCGACGCCCACATGGATACCGAGGCGATCCGGGTCACCGCGTACGAGGCGGCCTGGCGGCGGGACGACGGACGGGAGTACGGGGCAGCGGCGCTGACCGCCGCCTGGTGGGCCTCGGAGGCGGGCAAGCGGGTCGTCCACGCGGGCCAGCATCTGCACGGCGGCACGGGTGCCGACCTCGACCACCCGGTCCACCGGCATTTCCTCTGGGGCCGTCAGCTCGACGCGTATCTCGGCTGCGGCAGCGAAGTCCTGGAGGAACTGGGCCTGTTGCTCGCGGAGAGCGGTCGGGAGGACGCGTCGTGACGTACACGTACCGCGTCGGTGATGAGCTGCCGCCCCTGGAGATCCCGCTGACCCGGACCCTGATCGTCGCCGGGGCCATCGCCTCGCGCGACTACCAGGACGTGCACCACGATGCTGACCTGGCCCGGGAGAAGGGCTCCCCCGACATCTTCATGAACATCCTCACCACCAACGGGCTCGTCGGCCGCTACATCACCGACCACTTCGGCCCGAACGCCGTTCTCCGCAAGGTCGCGATCCGCCTGGGCGTTCCCAACTACCCGGGGGACATCATGCGGTTGACCGGACGCGTCACCGAGCTGACCGGCGAAGAGCCCGTACGCGCGACGATCACCGTCACCGGCGACAACGGCATCGGCCGCCACGTCACCGGCACGGTCATCGTGACCCTGCCGGCCCCGAGCGACGAAAGGCCCGGAGCATGAGCATCCGCAGGGCCGACTCGCTCGGCGGGAAGGCCGCGATCGTCGGCATCGGGGCCACCGAGTTCTCCAAGGACTCCGGCCGCAGCGAGCTGAAGCTGGCCGTCGAGGCCGTCCGCGCCGCCCTCGACGACGCGGGTCTCACCCCCGCCGACGTGGATGGGCTCGTCACCTTCACCATGGACACCAGCCCCGAGATCACCGTCGCCCAGGCGGCCGGCATCGGCGAGCTGTCGTTCTTCTCCCGGATCCACTACGGCGGCGGCGCGGCCTGCGCCACCGTGCAGCAGGCCGCCCTCGCGGTGGCGAGTGGGATCGCGGACGTCGTCGTCTGCTACCGGGCCTTCAACGAGCGCTCCGGCCGCCGCTTCGGCTCCGGCGTCCAGCGCCGCGAGCCCACCGCCGAGGGGGCGGCGCTCGGCTGGAACCTCCCCTACGGGCTGCTCACCCCGGCCTCCTGGGTGGCGATGGCGGCCCAGCGCTACCTCCACGCGTACGGCCTCGACCCGGAGGTCTTCGGGCATGTGGCGGTGGTCGACCGGCTCCACGCGGCGCGGAACCCGGCGGCGTACTTCTACGGGAAGCCGATCACGCTCGCCGACCACGCCGCGTCCCGCTGGATCGTGGAGCCGCTGCGGCTGCTGGACTGCTGCCAGGAGACGGACGGCGGCCAGGCCCTCGTCGTCACCAGCCTGGAGCGCGCCCGCGACCTGCCCCGACCGCCCGCCGTCGTCGTCGCGGCGGCCCAGGGCGCGGGCCGGTCGCAGGAACAGATGACGAGCTTCTACCGGGACGGGCTGACCGGCCTGCCGGAGACCGCCGTGGTCGCCCGGCAGCTCTGGCGCAGCTCCGGACTGTCGCCGGCCGACATCGACGTGGGCATCCTCTACGACCACTTCACCCCGTTCGTCCTGATGCAGCTGGAGGAGTTCGGTTTCTGCGGCCCCGGGGAGGGCGGGGCGTTCGTCGCTGCGGACGCGCTGCCCCTGAACACCCATGGGGGTCAGCTGGGGGAGGCGTACCTCCATGGGATGAACGGCATCGCGGAGGCCGTCCGGCAGATCCGGGGGACCTCGGTGAACCAGGTGGCGGGGGCGGCGAGGTCGCTGGTCACGGCGGGTACGGGGGTTCCGACGTCGGGCCTGGTCATCGGTGCGGACGGCTGAGCGGCGAGGCCCGGCCGCGGGGGGCTCTCGGGGGCGGACCCTTACGGCCGGGCGGAGGCCCGTCCACCTTCAGGAGGTGCAGGGTGCACACCCCCTACAACCTGAGGCGGACGAGCCTTCGGGACCTGGGGGCGATCCCCTCGGCGGTGCCCGCTCCTAGCGTGGAGTACATGACCACGCCAGTCTGCACGGGCGCCTCCAGGGCGGCCTCTGCCACCGCCGCCGGCCACCCCCACGCGCCCTACGCGTCGTTCTCCTCGTACGTAAGGGCCCGTGGACCGGTCCTGCTGCGTACCGCGCGCTCGCTCACCGCGAACCCGTGCGACGCGGAGGACCTGCTGCAGACCGCGCTCGCCAAGACGTACGTCGCGTGGGAGCGGATCGAGGACCACCGGGCGCTGGACGGCTACGTCCGGCGGGCGCTGCTCAACACCCGCACCTCGCAGTGGCGCAAGCGCAAGGTCGACGAGTTCGCGTGCGAGGAACTGCCCGAGCGGGAGGCCTTTCCGGCGCCGGACCCGGCCGAGCAGCAGTCGTTGCACGACGCGATGTGGCGAGCGGTGCTCAAGCTCCCGGACCGCCAGCGCGCGATGGTCGTCCTGCGCTATTACGAGGACCTGAGCGAGGCCCAGACGGCGGAGGTGCTCGGCGTGTCGATCGGTACGGTCAAGAGCGCCGTCTCCCGTGCCCTCGGCAAGCTCCGCGAGGACCCGGAGCTGACGCCGGTCCGCTGATCCGGGCGGCCCGGCACGCGATCCGGACGACCCGGAAGGCCCTGCCACGTGTTCCGCCTATGTTCCGCTACCGGTCCGACGCAGGGTCCCGGAGCAGGCTCCCCGGCAGGAATTCTCCCGCGAGTAGTGACATACCGCGTGGTATGTGCGCAGAATCAGCGGAACCTTACTGCCGCGTAGCGCCTACCGGGAGGACGCCGTGCTGAGCACCATGCAGGACGTACCGCTGACTGTCACCCGCATCCTGCACCACGGGATGACGATTCATGGGAAGTCGCAGGTCACGACCTGGACCGGCGAACCCGAGCCGCATCGTGCCACCTTCGCCGAGATCGGCGCACGCGCCACCCGGCTGGCCAACGCGCTGCGCGACGAGCTGGGCGTCGACGGCGACCAGAGGGTCGCGACGCTCATGTGGAACAACTCCGTCCACGTCGAGGTGTACCTCGCCATTCCCTCCATGGGCGCCGTGCTCCACACCCTCAACCTCCGGCTGCCGCCCGAGCAACTCGCCTGGATCGTCAACCACGCGGACGACAAGGTGGTGATCGTCAACGGCTCGCTGCTGCCGCTCCTCGTGCCGCTGCTGCCCCACCTGCCGAGCATCGAGCACGTGGTCGTGTCCGGCCCCGGCGACCGCTCCGCCCTCGCCGGCGTCACGCCGCGCGTGCACGAGTACGAGGAACTGATCGCGGGCCGCCCCACCACCTACGACTGGCCGGAGCTGGACGAACGCCAGGCCGCGGCCATGTGCTACACCTCCGGCACCACGGGCGACCCCAAGGGCGTCGTCTACTCGCACCGCTCGATCTACCTGCACTCGATGCAGGTCAACATGACCGAGTCGATGGGGCTGACCGACAAGGACACCACGCTGGTCGTCGTGCCCCAGTTCCATGTGAACGCCTGGGGCCTGCCGCACTCCACGTTCATGAGCGGCGTCAACATGCTCATGCCGGACCGCTTCCTCCAGCCCGCTCCGCTCGCCGACATGATCGAGAGCGAGCGCCCGACGCACGCCGCAGCCGTTCCCACCATCTGGCAGGGCCTGCTCGCCGAGGTCACCGCCAACCCGCGCGACCTCACCTCCATGGCCAACGTGACCATCGGCGGCGCGGCCTGCCCGCCCTCGCTGATGGAGGCGTACGACAAGCTCGGCGTCCGGCTCTGCCACGCCTGGGGCATGACGGAGACCTCGCCGCTCGGCACCATGGCCCACCCGCCCGCCGGCCTGAGCGCCGACGAGGAGTGGCCGTACCGGGTCACCCAGGGCCGCTTCCCCGCCGGGGTCGAGGCGCGGCTGGTCGGCCCCGGCGGCGAACACCTTCCGTGGGACGGCGAGTCGGCGGGTGAGCTGGAGGTCAGGGGCCCCTGGATCGCCGCCGCCTACTACGGCGGCGCCGACGGCGAGCACCTGCGCCCCGAGGACAAGTTCAGCGAGGACGGCTGGCTGAAGACCGGCGACGTCGGTGTGATCAGCACCGACGGCTACCTCACCCTCACCGACCGGGCCAAGGACGTCATCAAGTCGGGCGGCGAGTGGATCTCCAGCGTCGAGCTGGAGAACGCGCTGATGGCCCATCCGGACGTCGCTGAGGCGGCCGTCGTCGCCGTGCCGGACGAGAAGTGGGGCGAGCGGCCGCTCGCGACGGTGGTCCTCAAGGAGGGCGTCACCGGGACCGACTACGAGGCGCTGAAGGAGTTCCTCGCGGAGTCGGGCATCGCCAAGTGGCAGCTGCCGGAGCGCTGGTCGGTGATCGCCGCCGTCCCGAAGACGAGCGTCGGCAAGTTCGACAAGAAGGTGATCCGCAAGCAGTACGCGGAAGGCGAGCTGGACGTCACCCGGCTCTGAGGCTCCGGGCCTTCTCCTGTTTCACGTGAAACAGGGCGCGGGCGGTACGGGACACCCGTACCGCCCCCGCCCCTTTCTGCCCCCTGCGTCCGTCTAGTTGGTGCCGATCTTCGCCAGCAGGTCCACGATCCGCGACTGGACCTCGTCGCTGGTCGACCGTTCCGCCAGGAAGAGGACGGTTTCACCCGATGCGAGGCGCGGCAGCTCCGCCTGGTCCATCCCCGCCGAGGTGTAGACGACCAGCGGGGTGCGATTCAGCTGCCCGTTGGCCCGCAGCCAGTCGATGATCCCGGCGCGTCGGCGGCGTACCTGCATCAGGTCCATCACCACGAGGTTCGGCCGCATCCGGCCCGCCAGGTCGACGGCCTCGCTGTCCGTCGCGGCACGCGCCACCTGCATCCCGCGCCGCTCCAGGGTCTGCGTCAGCGCCACCGCGATCTCCTCGTGCTCCTCGATCAGGAGCACCCGCGAGGGGTGCTGCTCGCTGTCGCGGGGGGCCAGTGCCTTGAGCAGGACGGCCGGGTCGGCGCCGTACGCCGCTTCCCGGGTCGCCTGCCCCAGGCCGGCGGTGACCAGCACCGGGACCTCGGCCGCGACGGCCGCCTGACGCAGCGACTGCAACGCGGTACGGGTGATGGGGCCGGTCAGCGGGTCGACGAAGAGCGCGGCGGGGAACGCGGCGATCTGGGCGTCGACCTCCTCGCGGGAGTTCACGATCACCGGACGGTAGCCCCGGTCGCTGAGCGCCTGCTGGGTCGGCACGTCGGGCGCGGGCCAGACCAGCAGCCGGCGCGGGTTGTCCAGCGGCTCGGGCGGCAGCTCGTCGTCGACCGGGTGCGGGTGCGGCCGGTTGGCGACCTCGACCGCGCCTCCGGGCCCGTCCAGCGGCTCGGGACCCTCCGCCCCCTCGTCGGGCGCCCCTATGGCGTACGCGCGCCCCTCCGCGACGGGCTGCGCGAGCAGTTGCCCCTCACCGTAGGCGGCACCGGGCCCGCCCTGCGCCGGCTGGCCGGGCTGACCCGGCTGACCCGGCCGACCGGGCTCCTGCGCCTGGTCCGGCCCCTGGCCCTGGTCCTGGGGGTGGGTGCGGGGCTGGTGCTGCTGCGGCGCGGGCGCCTGCGCGGGGCTCGCCGCTCCGTCGGTGGCCCGGGCCGGGGAGCGGTCGCCCTCCGGCGGGGCGGCGAGCTTGCGGCGCCTTCCGGCCCCGCCGAGGCTCTGATGCGGCTGGTTCTGCTGATGCGCGAGGTGCTGGGCGAACGGCACGCCCTGGCCCAGCGTGCGCACGCTGAAGGCCCTCCCCTGCGTGGAGTCGGGGTTGCTGCCGTCCGGCATCGGCTCCTCGGCGGGCAGCGGCTGCCGCCGCGCGTCCGGGCCCGGGACGCCCGCGTCACCGTCGGCCGGGTGCGTCACCGGATCGGCGACGGCCGCGACGCCGGTGGTGTGGGCGGTCCGCCCGGCGCCGGTCTGCCCGGTGCCGGAGGGGACGTTCTGCCCGGTGTCGGGGTGGACGTTCTGCCCGGTGTCGCCCCACGGCGCGAGGTCCGGCGCCGGGCTCGGAGCCTGCGGTACGCCGCCGTCGTGCGGGCCGGGCGCGTGGGGTGCCGCTCCGGGGAGGCGGGGCGCGTGGGCCGCTCCGGGCGCGGCCGGGAAACCCTGCCCGGAGGTTCCGTCCGGCTGCGGGCCGGTGTGCGCCGGGGCGACGGGGTGCGCCTGCGGAGGCGTGTGACCGGCTTCCGGTGCGGTACGCGCGTGGTGCGCGCTCGCCCCGTCGCCGGGGGCCACCGGGGCGTCGGGGGCGAGCGGCGCCCGGTCCGCGTCGGCGGGCGGCAGGGCGAAGGCGGTGCGCGGCCCGGCCTCGGCCGCGGTGCGCTCCTGGGCGGCGGCCAGCGCGCGCCGGGCACGCCGCCCTCCGGGCTGCTGGGACTGCTCCGGCCCGGGCTGACCGCCGTTGCTTTCAGTTCCGCTGTTGCCGCTGTTGCCGCTGTTGCCGCTGTTGCCGGAGGCGAGGGCGGGCAGGGCGGGGCGGGCGGGCTCGCCCTCACGACGGGCCCGCCGCCCGGTGGGCGGCACGGGCTGCTGCGGGCTCAACGGGACGCCCTGCGGCGGCACGGTCTGCCCGAGCTGCGGGCGACCGCCGCCCTGGGCGTTCTCGGCCGCGGTGACGACCGACCCCTCGGAAGGGGCGGTGGGCGCCGGGGACGGGGCGGAGGTCAGGGCCAGCGCCCCCCGCTGCGGTGGCTGGGGCTGCTCCCGGGCGCCGTCGGCCGGCACCGTGCCCGGGGCCGCCTCGGCCGGGCTGGGCCGGCCGCGCCGACGCCCGGAACCCTCACCCTGCTGGGCCGGGATCAGCTCGGGAGCCTGCTGCTCCTCGGACGCGGCCGGCCCACGGCGCGCTCGCCGCCGCCCGGTCGGCTCGGCGGCCGGGCGGTCATCGGAAACGGGAGCCACGGCACCGACCGCGTTGTCGCCGACGCTCTCCGACGTACCGCCGGGGCTGTCCAGGAACGCGTCGGTGGAGGACCTGCGCGCCCGGCGCCGGCCGCCGCTGGTGACGCCCGGCGCTCCGAGCCCTTCGGGCGACGAGGAGGCGGCGGGGGGAGGTTCCGGCAGCAGGGCGGTGCCGTCCCTCTCCGGGGGCGCGATCGTGCCGGACGCGGTGCCGATGGGCAGGTCGAGCACGTACGCGCTGCCGCTCATGCCCGGCATCTCGTGCGTCTGGAGGACCCCGCCGTGCGCCCGGACGATGCCGCGCACGATCGGCTCGTGCACCGGGTCGCCCCCGGCGAACGGGCCGCGCACCTCGATCCGTACGACGTCACCGCGCTGGGCCGCGGCCACGACCACGGTGGAGTCGACATAGCCGCCCCCGGGCACGGCCCGGGTCTTGCCGGTCGAATCGACGCCGCAGACGTCCGCGACGAGGTGAGCGATGGCGGTCGCGAGCCGGGGCGCGTCGACCTCGGCCTCGATCGGCGGGGCGTGCACGGCGAACTGGGCGCGCCCGGGACCGATCAGCTCGACCGCCCCGTCGATACCGCCCGTGACGATGCCGTCCACCATCGCCGGGGCCTTGTGCAGCCCCTCCACCCCCGCGTCCAGGCGCTGGTACCCCAGCACGTTGTCGACGAGCGTGGTCATCCGGGCGTACCCGGCGGCGAGATGGTGCAGGATCTGGTTGGCCTCGGGCCACAGCTGCCCGGCCGGGTCGGAGGCGAGCGTGGACAGCTCGCCGCGCAGCTCCTCCAGGGGCCCGCGCAGCGAACCGCCGAGGACGGCGGTGAGCTGGGAGTGCTGGGCGCCCAGGGAGGCGAGGAGCTCGGCCTGCCCCTCGATCTCGGCGGCGTACCGCTCGCTGCGGTCGGCGATCTCGGCGGCGTGCGCCTCCTTCAGCGCCTCCAGCTCGGCGGCGTGCGCCTCCTTGAGCGCGGTGACCTCGGCGGAGTGGCTCGTGGTCAGCTCGGCGACGACGCTCTTGTGCTGCGCCGACAACTCCTCGTACGGCCGGCGGTCGGTGAACGTCATCACCGCGCCGACGAGCTGGTCCCCGTCCCGTACCGGCGCGGTCGTGAGGTCCACCGGCACCTGCGCGCCGCTCTTGGACCACAGCACCTGCCCGCGCACCCGGTGCTTGCGCCCGGACTTGAGGGTGTCGGCGAGCGGGGAGTCCTCGTACGGGAACGGCTCGCCCTCCGCCCGCGAGTGCAGGATCAGCGGATGCAGCTCCTGGCCGCCGAGGTCACTGGCCCGGAAGCCGAGGATCTGCGCGGCGGCGGGGTTGACGAGGACGACGCGCCCGTCGGTGTCCGTGCCGACGACGCCCTCGGAGGCGGCCCGCAGGATCATCTCGGTCTGCCGCTGCGAACGGGCCAGCTCCGCCTCGGTGTCGACGGTGCCGGAGAGGTCCCGCACGACGAGCATGAGCAGCTCGTCACCGGTGTAGCTGGAGTGGATGTCGTTGTACGCGGCCTGCCCGCTGTCGAGGCTCGCGCTGGTGACCTCGACCGGGTACTCGATGCCGTCGGTGCGCCGCGCGGTCATCCGCGTCGGCTTGGTCCTGCCCTGCTCGTCCGCAGCCTCGGGCCGGCGCATCGAACCCGGGATCAGCTTGGAGTCGAACTCCGGCAGCAGATCGAGCAGTCCGCGACCGACGAGCGCGGTGCCCGGGGTCTCGAACATTTCGAGGGCGATGGCGTTGGCGTTGACGACCGTGCCGTTGCAATTGACGAGCAGAAGCCCGTCAGGAAGGGCATCGAGTATGGCTGCGAGGCGAGCAGTGCCTCGGGATGGCCTGCTGCTCACGACGACGCTTCCTCCCTGATTACCGCACCTTGCCGACAGCGGGCCCCATCTTGCCCCTCGGGCCGCAGACTGTCACTGGAGGAGTCTAAGGGCAGGGGAGGCCCCAGGGGCGGCGGATGAGGGGGAGCTCTCACCAAGGTTCTGTGCGCGGCGTGTATGCCGCGGGCCCATGACGTGAGCGTCCGCGCACCCTGTGACGTGCGCGGACGCGCGGCTCGGCCAGGTCCTTCGGGGCGCGCGGGGCCCCCGGAGCCGTCTGCGGCGGATACGCGGAGGCGAACGCTTTTACGCCGGGGTCGACGGGCTATCGCACGTCCGGAAGGACCGGCACGAGGCTGTTCCAGCGCGCGATCTCGCATCCGTCGCGGCGGCTCGCGGTGGTGTCCACGGCCCGTCCCTCCCAGGTGCCCACGATGCGCGCGGTGGCGTCGCCGCCGTGGATCATCGTGCACATCGTGCCCTCGGGGGTCGGCCGGAACAGCTCCTGCCGCCCGGACCGGGTGGCGCCGGCCTCCGCCAGCCGGTCACAGGCCGCCTGCCCCTGCGGGTGGCTGCCCCCGGTGGGCCCGCACTCCAGCTCGAAGGTGCCGTCGGCTCCGGCGACCCCGGTGTTCTCGACGGAGACGGTGAGCCGCGTCAGCACCTCGCCCGCCTCACCCGCGCCCTTCCCGCCCCCGCCCTCCAGGAACCCGGGCAGCGGGATGGGCATGGGCAGCGGCCCGAGGGAGGGCCGGGCGGCGGCGAACGGCCCGGAGGTGGGCACGGCGGCGGGCGTCGGGCCGGAGGACCCGGGGCCGGAGGCGGTGGCGGTGGACGCCGGCACGGCGGTGGCGAGCGCGGCGAGCGAGACGACGGCGGTGAGGGCGAGACGGCGCAGCATGCGGAAGCTCCAGGATCTCTGCAGCGGGGTCGGCCACGGGCGGCGGTCACGGCTGATCACCGACCCGCCCGGGCGCCACGGCTGACGGACGACTGACGGGCGACGACGACTGACGGAGACCGGAGCCCCCACCCCTCTCTAACGCGCACCACGCCCGGACGTTGCGGCACCACGCCGAACTGCTTTGCCCTGGCCCCCGGGGGCCTAGTAACGTGTGCGGCGATTGGTGGCACGACGCTCGACTGTGTCATCATCTGCACGCACCACTCGCGTCCGCGCGAAGTGTGTCTGGAGGCGTCGCCTAGTCCGGTCTATGGCGCCGCACTGCTAATGCGGTTTGGGTCTTAAAGCCCATCGAGGGTTCAAATCCCTCCGCCTCCGCCCCACCCCGAAGCCCCGTGCCCCTGGCACGGGGCTTCGGCCGTTCCGGGACGCGCGAGGGCGCGCAGGGGGTGCCGGGGCCGGTTCGTGGCTGGTTCGAGAGGGTGGCCGAGACAGCCCTCGGGAGGCCGTTTCCGCAGGTCGGCAGCGGTGCGGCTAATGGATTTCGCGTCACGGCGCAGGTCATGTAATGTTGTTCTCGCAACGCCGACCGGGGAGAAAAAAGCCCGGAACGCCAAGCACTCGTAGCTTAACGGATAGAGCATCTGACTACGGATCAGAAGGTTGCAGGTTCGAATCCTGCCGAGTGCACAGCAGGCCAGAGGCCCCCAGGAGAGATCCTGGGGGCCTTTCGCGTTGCCCGTACGCAGCGAAGTACAGCAACGGTGGTGGCCATCGGGGTCTTCCCCCTCAAAGGCTAGACGTGCGTCATGCGACTGAACCCGAGGGAGGCCAGCCCTTCTGAGCGACACAGTCGATCCGAAGGGCCGCCGACCTCGGTCTGGAGAAGTTGGTAGGCGGCGCCGTGGGACTGCCCCCAGTGCATCGCCGCCCGCCACAGGAGGCGTCCGACGCCCTTGCCTCGGGCCTCGGGTAGGACGGCGAAGTACTGGGGCATGAGCTGGGGGCGTCCGATCGCATCCGCGCGCACTTCCATGGGGCCGATCGCGCCGACGATGCGGTCTCCGATGGTGGTGGCGAGGACTGGGCCGCACCGACCGGCCTGCATCTGGGTGTGAAGGAAGGCCAGGCCGTCGGCGGCCACCGACTCGGCGAACGGGGCGAAGGTGCTCTGGACGGCGGCCGGCCAGGCGGTGACGGGGCGGACCGGGCCGTCCGGGGCGGGGCAGGGGCCGTTGGTGAAGTCCTTCAGCTGGATGCGGGTGCCGCGCGGGTGTGAGGTCTCGGGGCCGAGGGGACGTACGACCCGGGCGTTGACCACGTCGTGCGCGGCGGCGAGTTTGGCGGCCAGTTCGGCGGCCTCCCCCACCGCGCTGTCAGGGGACCCGTAGGCGAACACTTTGACTGTGCCGTGTCCGCGCCGGGTCAGGGTGGGGACGAGGGTGTGCTCGGGCTGATGGACCACGACTTCGCGGAGGACTTTTTCGTCCTTCTGACCACCCCAGCGCCGGTCCTTGTCGTAAGGAAGAAAGTCCCCGGTGCCGGCCGCTTGCAGGATGTCCTCGAAGATGTCGAGGGTCAGGGCGTCGGGGTGGACGGGGCCGAGGGTCGGCACGATCGGCGCGGTCAGTTGGGGCCGGAGCCAGTCCCAGCGGAAGAACATGAGCGGCACCCTAGTGATGGGACGGGCAGGGCTCAGGCCCCGACGCGAGCATGCCGGGGCCTGAGGGGAGTTGACCGGATCGTGTCGCTCAGTGGGGGTTGTCGTCACCGGCGTCGCAGGAGCACTCCGCGCTCTCCACGATCACGTCGAGGTCCTGGACGGCGGTGATCGACGCGGTCGCGACAGGCGGGGCGGCGCGGCGGGCCGAGGTCGGCGGGCCGGGGAGGATGGTCACCGGTACGGACGGGGTCATGAGGCGTTCTCCTTGTCTCCGTGCTGGCAGTAGCTGTGCAGCGGCGCCTTGGCTTCCTGGTAGTGCTTGGCCAGGGGGCGGCAGACCCGGCAGGTGCCGGACAGGGCGCAGCCCTCGCACCCACCGGTGCGAAGCATGAGGCGGTCGGCGATGGCGCCGAGCCGGGTGAGGCCGTCGATGCCTTCGGCCATGAGGTCGATCTGGTCGTCGCGGCCGACCTTGCAGATCGACACTCTGGCGTGGGGGTCGGCGTGGAAGAAGGTGTGTCCCGCGTTGCAGCCGGCGAACGGCTTGCGCTGCCGTAGGTGGGCGGCGGACTGGGCGAGGAGCGGCTCTCCGCCGCCGTAGATCGTAGGCGTCATGTTCGTGTACGCGTGGTTCTCGACGTTCCACTCGTCGGCGAGGGCGGCCATCTCGTCGGCCTCGGAGGCGTTGTCCTCGGTCACCACGACGTTGATCCGCAGAGGCAGGGCCGCCTCGCGGGCTGCGGCCATGCCGCGCCGGAACGCCTTCCACGCCCCGCGGCGTTGGGTGAGCGTGTCGAAGGACTCCTCGCTCGCCCCGTACATGCTGACCACCAGGCGGTAGGGCGGGCAGTCCCGGAAGAGCTTGAGGAGGTCAGGTCGCCAGAGCAGCGAGCCGTTCGTGGAGATGGTGAGCATCATCCCGGCCTGCCAGGCGTACCGGTAGGCGCCCTGGAAGTGGGGGTCCATGGTGGGCTCGCCTCCGGTGATCTGGAGCCAGAGGACACCGGCGTCCCGCATGATGTCGAGCAGCCGCACTTTGTCGTCCCAGCCGAGGCCGGAGAAGGGCCGCTCGCCGAGGTAGCAGTGCTTGCAGCCGAAGTTGCAGCCGAGGTTGATCTCCCAGGACGCCCGGCAGTAGCCGTACGGGGACGGCTCGCGCACCACCACGGTGCCTTGCGTGGTCCGGCCGCCCAGGTCCAGGCCCCACACGTCGGAGGCGGTCTGCACCGCCCAGGCGGGAAGCGGCCCCCCGCTGGTGGCGGCCTGGCGCAGGCCGTCGAAGTGGTCGGCGGAGATGCGGGCACCGGCCCGTGCTCCGGGTTTGAGGAGAAGGTGTCCGTCGAGGAATGGGGAGGCGATCAGAGCGTGGGCCATCGGTGGCCCTCCTTCCGGATCACGGAGCGGGACAGAACACAGGACTTCTGGCAGCCGGCACGGCAGTGGATCTCGCCCAGCCCGTTGCAGGTGCCGCACGTTCTGCCGGACGAGTTGGCGCCTCTGCCACCGCAGTCCCCGCACTGTTCGTTGCGAGGCGAGCGAGGGCACCGGGGCGTGTGTGGGCTCGCGATCAGTTGGTGCACGAGTCCCCTTCCGGGGCGCATTTCCAGGAGTGCTGCTTGGCGTGGTCGGCGAACAGACAGCAGCCCTCACCATCGGGCCACGGGGCAACCACCGGGCAGTCCGGCAGCACGACAAGCTCCACCTCGCCCGTTCCGTACCAGCGGAGCCACAGCGCGGTCCCGTACGCCCCGTCGTCGGTGAGGAGACCGAAGTGCTCACCTTCGTCGTGCGCGGACAGTTGGCACTGCACGGCCCTGTCGATGTATGTGACGGCCGACTTCTCCCGCGCTTCCCGTGCCAGGTCGAGGGGCACCCGACGCCAGTGCGCGCACCGCATCACGACACCATCCGGAAGGATGAGACGGCATTCTGAGTCTGCTGCGAGCACCGGGGGCAGAGGCAGAGTGGGTAGCGACCCGGGTTCTCCGGGATCACCGGGTTCTCGCCCGCGCGTACATCTGCGAGAGGTCCCCACGTCTGGCCGGAGTCGCGGGAGACCCGCAACGTCATCCGTACGTTCTCCTGTCCGTTCGCCATGGTTAGGAGCATCGCGATCCGTGGGGCAGGCCAGAAAGGCCCGGCGGATTACCCAACGTGGGTAACATCACTCTCGGTTGACCAAGTGCAGCGATCCGTAGTCCTCATACCGGAGCGTGCCCGATGTCCGTGCCATCCCGCTCGAAGGAACTCCCGGTCAGCCTGCTCACGGACCCGGCGATGATCGAGGCATGCCAGGCCAGAGACTTCGGCCGCATCTTTCACCTGGTCAAGGCACGAGCAGGCATCTACCCATCGATAATCGCGCGCCGCTGCGACCTGACCCCGAGCCGCGTGGGCGAAGTAATGGCCGGAAAAAGGCAGTTACTGCACATGGATGTGATCGAACGGATCGCGGACGGACTGCGCATCCCCGGACACATGCTCGGCCTCGCCCGACGCTCCTGGGAGACACCGCCCAGCCTCACGGTCACGCCCCGCGAACCGGCCGAGGTGCCGACCTCGGCCGTCGAACCGCTGGCCGCCGGGCTGCCGGGGGCGGACGTCGACAGCATCCTCGCCCTGGCGGCCGAGCGGGCCCTTAGCCCGTCTACGCTGGACGCGCTGCATTCGTCGATCGCGGACTACTGGCGCCGGGACGATGAACACGGCGGCGAGACCTTACGGCCGGCCGTCGTCGGCCAGCTCCGCTACGTCGTCGATCTCCTCAAGGAGCAGCGCCCTGCTCCACTGCGGGACGGCCTGCACAGCATTGCGGCCGAGCTTGCCCGGCTCACCGGATGGACCTACTTCGACGCCCGCCAGTACAACCAGGCACGCGCCTACTTCACCGAATCCCTCGGTCTGGCCAAGACCATCGACGACCGCCAGTTCATGGCCAACGTCCTTGCCTGCATGAGTCTCCAGGCCACCTACCAGGACAAGCCCGGAGACGCCCTCGCACTCGTCATGGCCGCCCAGGACCAGGCCCGAGCAGCCGCCGGAACGACACCACGCGTACTGGCCATGCTTGCGATGCGCGAAGCCTTCGCCCACGCCACCCTCGGAAACCACAGCGCGACCCACACCGCGATCTCGGAAGCCCACACCCACTTCGGCCGGATCAGCACCGGTGATCCGGACCCGGCCTGGGTCGCCTACTTCGGCGAACCGAAGCTGATCGTGGACACCGGTATCGCGCACGGTCGCCTGGGCGAAGCCGCCCTCGCCGAACCCCTTATCGCAGACGCGTTACGCCGTGAGCACGCATCGAACCACCGAGGCCGCGCCTTCCACGCCTTCTGGCTCGCGCGCACCCAGCTTCAGCGCGGCAAACTCGATGAGGCGTGCCACACGGCCATGGACGCCCTGGCCCCGGCGGCGGCCGTCAGCTCGCGACGAGTTACTGGCCACCTACGGGAGTTTTACGACCAGTTGGAGCCCTTCCGCCGCGAACCGGCCGCGGTGGCGTTCGAGTCCCGGCTCCGGGAAGTGCTGCCCCGTCAGGTCAACGAATCGCCTCGTCCATGAGGACATAGAGCAGTCCGACCAGGGAACCGCTGCTGACGATCTCGCGACGGTCGATCATGCCTCGCACGTCGGCCAGTGGGATCCACTCGATCCGGTCCGATTCGTTCTTCTCGGTCGGCGGCCCCTCGTACGTTGCCCCGTCGGCTCGGAAGATGTGGTGCTGGGAGTCGGTGATGCCGTTGGCCGGCTCGGCGTAGATCAGCGGCGTGATCGGGCCGGGCCGCCAGCCGGTCTCCTCCAGCACCTCACGGGCTGCCGCTTCCGCGGGCGTCTCGCCCTCCTCGACCAAGCCCATGGGCAGCTCCCACGCCCAGGCATTGGTGATGAAGCGGTGTCGCCACATCATCAGAATCTGGTGGCGCTCGTTGACGACGGCGGCCACGGCCAGGTGGCGGAGCTTGACGACGTGGTGTTCCCAGCGGTTCCCGTCCGGGGTCTCGACGTCGGTGAGCCACAGGTTCACCCAGTTGTTCTCGTAGATCGGACGTTCCCCGTGGATCTTCCACTGCATTGCTGCCGCCCCTCTCGATCGGGCTTCAGCATCGCAGAGTTGCGGGCGTATTGACTGTGCATCGGAGAAGTTCGCGTCACATTGACGCATACAGGGTATGGGTGCGACGTGGCACGTCAGGGATGTCCCACGAGAAGCACAACGCTCATGCCGTCCGATGGATGAGCCGTGCTTCGTCTGTTCTTGGACGGGCCGAAGCGGATGTGCGCTGGGCCGGTTGTTACAGGTTTCTCTACCTCATCAAGGCACCCGGCTGCGCTCCGCTCCGCCGGGCGCGCTTCCCGACTCTGGCTGCGCCCGCGCTCCTGCCTTCGGCCCGCTCGGCGCTGCCGCCGCCGACGCGCGCCCGCTGTGTAGGCCCGTGGGGCATGAGACGAGAGCCAAGCCCGCGGCTTCAAGAGGATGCCTCCGGCGGGGGCGCTCAGACTCCGGGATGGGAGGGGCACCGCTCGCGAGTGCCGGCCGGAGTAGGGCGAGCGCCGTGGGGCTCCCATCCCGACCACCTTCGACCCAGGCAGAGCCGAGCACTCGCAGCCCAGGGCGTCAAGGTCGTTCGTACAGTGGCGCGCTCCACCTTGACGCCCTGAACCACGCCCGCTCCACGGTGTGTGGGTCGAAGGCGGACGGGATGGGAGCTGGGGTGAGTGGTGGGTGGGGTGTAGGAAGGGAAGAGGCGGCAGACGTCGAAGCCGCCTCTCTGAGACGTGGCTACTAGAGGCTTGTTCCCAGAACTTCCCGAGCAGTCCCGATGAACGAGTCCCGCACGTCGATTCTGCGACTCCAAGAGGAGGCTGCCATCTCTGCAGCGTGATGAGCCGGAGGCTGAGTACTGGCTGCGTTCTCCGCGACTACTGCCAGTAAATCGGACATACTCCGCGATTCAAAAGCCATGATCCTTGCAGCTCGGGCCGCGATGTCGAGCGAACCCTCCAGTTCAGCCAGATGCAGTCTCTCCTGCAGGGCGTTCAGCTCTCGGTTGAGTTCGTCATAGCGCCCAGAGGAGTTCAACTCAGCGCACGCGGTATCCTCCCAGGCGGCCCGCATCGCTCTCTCAACGACCGAGTGCTGGTTCAGGACAGCAACATACGCGCTACGCCTCAGCTCACGAACGGAGGCTTCGTTCCCCGCAGATATCTGTGCGGTCTGGAGAAGCGCCTGCGACTTAAGTTGATGCCTTCCTGCTACGTATCCCACTACGCCGGTGATGCTGCTGGATAGAAGCGTGGCGGTGGCTGTGATCAGGGCGACGAGAGTTGTGTCAGTCACGACGTTATCTTCGCGGTTGTGCTTCAGGCATGGGGCCAAGTTGTCAAGATGGCCTCGAACGTCTGACACCAGCGTCTGACATCAACAATGCCGGACGGCGATGAATGCCCCTGGACCTCAACGAACCGCCAGCCGGGGCCAGACACAACTTGGGCGACATTTAGTCGGCCTCACGATCGACCTGATAGAGATGAGGCCGCAGCTTCAAGGGCCAGACCATATGGGCGGTGCATCTCCTGGAGGTGCACCGCCTGTGGCGTTGAGGCGCGCTCGGCCGCCCGAGCAATGCAAACGTGACTGTCAGTCCTGAGTGTTAGAACGCTGACATGGCATACAGATTCACAGCTCGATTTGCGTGCGGGCTCGACGATCCGGACGAGGATGACTGCTTGATGGCCGGGGTGGCCGAGTCAGACGATGAGGAGGCTTTCTCCCTCTTGTTCATGTGCGACTTCGAGGAACCTGACGCACAGGAGGTGGGCCTCGGCATGGATACGCACTGTCTCGTTACGCCCGACCAGGGCACAGCCTACGGCTGCGTACGTGAAGTGGAGCTGCACGGCGATGTGCTGCGGGTGACCTTGGATCCCGCGTTCTTGGACGCCCTTGGCTTGGCCGATCCCATCGTCGAGGCCTTGCTTCGGGCGCCGGCGGATGACGTGAGGCGCATGCGCAAGGTGCTGCCGCGCATCCTGGCGTACGGGCGTCAGGAAGCCCGCCCACGACTGATCAAGCTGTAACCGGTACAGCAGCGGAGTACAGCAACCACAGCAACCGGCCCTGTCTGACAGTGACCTCTTGGGGCCGTCACCCGACCGGTATGGCCGTAGCTGACCGATCCGGCTAGAGCTACGGATCAGAAGGTTGCAGGTTCGAATCCTGCCGAGTGCACAGCAGGCCAGAGGCCCCCAGGAGAAATCCCGGGGGCCTTTCGCGTTGCCCACTTGGGGAAGTGCCGGTCAGGCCGCAGATGTTGAGGTCCGAGCGGTACGCGGTGATCGGCGTGACCGTCGCGGCGCGGTGTTGAACTGTGATGGGCATCAGCCGGCCGAGCGGCTGCGAGCCCGCGTGGGAGGCCCGGGCCCCTCCGGGTTTGGCCAGCGGGCCGGAGGCCCTCAGGGGGAATCCTGGGGGCCTCTCCTGGCTGTCGGTCCTGGGTCGGCCGGGACCTCAAGCCGCTTCGGCGGCAGTGGCTGTGGCGGTCGCCCGCGTCGGCTCCGCCGTGACCCGGCGGCGGCGGGTCGGCAGGCCCAAGGTCGGGTTGGCGACGCCCCAGGCCGCGCCCTTGCAGACCAGTTCCTTGTAGAGGGCGGCCACGCGGCCGGTCAGGGCCGCGCTGACGGAGCGGTCGTCGGCGGTGACGTACTGGATCAGGCCCTCCTTGCGGCCGAGGGAGACGCACTGGTTGAAGTAGCGGGGTGCGGTGGTCGGGAGCTTGGTGCCGGTGAGGCGGGCCGCGATGGCGTCGGCGGCCTGCCAGGCGGTGGGGATGCCCGAGGCGCACGACATGCGCAGCGGCTTGCCGCCGGGGCCCGCGACCAGGGCCGCGTCGCCGATGGCGTACACGTCCGCGTGCGAGGTCGAGCGCATCGTGCCGTCGACCACGATCTGGCCGTTGTCGGCGGTCTCCAGGGTCGTGGCCCGGGCGATGGGGTGGACCGCGAAGCCCGTCGTCCAGACCGTGACCGCGGCCGGGATGTCGCCCTCGGTGGTGGTGACACGGTCGGCGTGCACGGCGGTGACGTCGGCGTGTTCGTGGGCGGTGATCCGCAGGTCGGTGAAGACCTTCCGCAGGTGCCTGGCGCCCTTGGGGGAGAGCCAGTCGCCCAGTGCTCCTCGGGCGGCCAGCGAGACGTCCAGGTCCGGGCGGGTCTCGGCCAGCTCCGTCGCGGCCTCCACGCCGGTGAGGCCGCCGCCGACGACGACCACGGGTGTGCCGGGGGCGAGGGAGGCCAGGCGGTCGCGCAGGCGCAGGGCTCCGGGGCGGCCGGCGATGTCGTGGGCGTGTTCGGCGGCACCGGGGACGGCGTGGGTGTTCCAGGCGCTGCCCAGGGCGTACACGAGGGTGTCGTACGGCAGGGTCTCCGGCTCGCCGGTTCCGTCCGGGTCGGTGACGGACACCGTTCGGCGGTCGACGTCGATGCCCGTGACCTTGCCGAGGCGCAGCCGGACGGCCGTGCCGGCGAACATCTCGTGGAAGGGGCGGGGGCGGAGGTCCTGGCCCACCGCGAGCTGGTGCATCCGGACGCGCTCGACGAAGTCGGGTTCGGCGTTGACGAGGGTGATGGAGACGTCCTCGCGGCGCAGTCGCCTGGCGAGGCGTCCGGCGGCACTCGCTCCGGTGTAGCCGGCTCCGATGACGATGACGCGGTGCTGCTGGATGTTCTGCTGCATGTCCTTCGCTCCTGTCTCGCGCGGTTTCGCCCCTTGAACCGGGCAGCCCGGCGATTCCTGACAGGTGAGGTGTGTGACGTACGTCACGGGGGGCTAGTTGATGCGGAGGGCCGGTTCTCCGTGGTCCGTCGCCGCCCACTGACGCGTCGCGCGGTCGAGCTTGTCGGGATTGGCCTGGTTGCGGAACGCGGCGATGCCGTCCGCCGTGATCTCCAGGCACATGACGCCGATGACCCGGCCGTCGACGGTGACCACGAGCGCGGGCAGCCCGTTGGCGTACGAGACGTGGACCTCCGCCGTGCCGCCGAGGAGGTTGCGAGCCGCCTGGTTGGGGGTGAACAGGCTCCGCATGAACTTCGCGACGGCCGACGCGCCCTCGAACGGCTTCGCGCGGGCCGGGACCTTTCCGCCGCCGTCGCCGATCGCGACGGCGTCCGCGGTGAGCAGCCGGACGAGCGGTTCTGTCCGGCCGCTGGTCGCGGCCGTGAGGAACTCCTCGACGATCCGCCGGGCGGCGGCCTCGTCGATCTCGGTCCGGGTCCTGCCCTCCGCGATGTGCTTCTTGGCGCGGTGGAAGATCTGCTGGCCGGCGGCCTCGGTGATGTCGAGGATCTCCGCGATCCTCCGGTGCGGGTAGCCGAAGGCCTCCCGCAGCACGTACACCACCCGCTCGTTGGGGGAGAGGCGCTCCATGAGGGCGAGGACCGCGTACGAGACGGATTCGCGCTGTTCGACGGTGTCGGCGGGGCCGAGCATCGGGTCCCCGGCGAGCAGCGGTTCGGGCAGCCACTGGCCCACATAGGTCTCGCGGCGGGCGCGCGCCGAGGTGAGCTGGTTGAGGCAGAGGTTGGTGAGGACCTTCGTCAGCCAGGCCTCGGGGACCTCGATGCGGTCGATGTCGGCGGACTGCCAGCGCAGGAACGTGTCCTGGACGGCGTCCTCGGCATCGCTCGCGGAGCCGAGAAGGCGGTAGGCGATGGCCTTCAGCCGGGGCATGGAAGCCTCGAACAGATCCACCTGGTTCCCCGTCAGCGCCATGGGCCGGATCATAACGGCCCTCCGCGGCGGTCGTTCGGAGGGCCGGGGGCGGGGTAGCCGACGTTGTACGGGGGCGTGACGGACACGTTCCTCTCGGAGGTCGGCGATGAGGTCGAAGGAGCACGTGCGGGAAGAGCGTTGGCAGGACCGGTGGTGGGCGATGGGGCTGCTGGTGCTGGTGGTGTGGGTCGGTATCCAGCTGGCCTTCTACGGATGGTCGGGGTGGCCGGGCATTCTGGTCGGCGGGTTCGTCTACGCGGGTCTGATGACGTGGCTCCTGATGCGGCGCCGGCGGCGGGACGCGCGTGCGGTGGGCACCGATGTCTCCCGGGTGCCGGAGCTGGAGCGGCGCATCGCGAAGAACGGCGAACTGCCCGAGGACCCGGCCGAACAGGCGGCCATGGTGCGGTTGATCCGGCGGCGGGAGGAGAAGCTGCGGCGCAACCGGTGGTGGGCCCTTCCCTCCCTCGGACTGCTCTTCCTCGCCATGCCGCTCTTCTGGTTCGCCGCGGGGAACGTGCCGATCGGGCTGTGGGGCCTCGGCTTCGGCGTGGGGTTCATGGGCTGGATCATCTGGTTCAACCGGCGGTTCGAACGGCGTATGGCCGCGATGCGGCGGCGGATCGAGGGTGTCGGAGGCTACGCGTAGCATCGCCGGACCGGTTCGACCGGTGATCTGGTGCCGGTGGCGGAGAGAGCGGGGTCCGGGTGTCCGGTGGGTGGTGGTGCGCCGGGGTGCGGTGGCCCGGGCAGGTGCCCGAGCTGGGGTGGAGCAGGGGCGGTGACCGGCGGGTGAGCGTGCTCGCGTACGGGGCCGGCCTCGGGTTCCGGGCCCTCGGGGAGCGGCACTGTGTGGGAGCCCGGGGGAATGTGTGCCCGCTGGGTGCGGTGGTGCCGGGGCGTTCCACCGGCGGGCGGTGCGCCGAGTGCGCGCGGCTGGACCGGGCGCACTCGGTGGCCGCCGACACGATGGCGGACGACCCCCGGACGTACCGCGTGTACCTCGCCTGGTTCGGGCCCGGCATGGTCAAGGTCGGGATCACCGGGGAGGAGCGGGGGGCCGCCCGGCTGCGGGAGCAGGGGGCCGTGGTCTTCAGCTGGCTGGGGCGCGGGCCCCTCATGGCGGCCCGGCGGACCGAGGAGGTGCTGCGGGCGGCCCTCGGTGTGCCCGACCGGATCCCGTACGCCAGGAAGCGGGCCGTGCGCGGGCGGCTTCCCGGGCGCGAGGAGCGGGCCGCCGAGGTGGCGGAGCTGTACCGGCGGGCCGCGCGGCTCGAAGGGGGCGGCTGGCCCGAGTCGTTGGAGCGGCTGCCCCTCGAAGTCGTCGATCAGGCGGCGGTCTTCGGGATCGACCGGGCGCCCGCTCCGGTGCGGTCGGTGCGGGAGCTGGTCGACGGGGGCGTCGTCGCGGGGCGGCTCGTCGCTGCGGCCGGGCCCGATCTGCATCTGGCGGTGGACGGCGTGGGCGTGGTCGTCCTGGACACGCGGCTGATCACCGGGTGGGACCTTGCCGCAGTGCCCCCGGAGGCCGTATCCGAGGAGGCCGTATCCGAGGAGGCCGCGTCCACGGGGGTCGTATCCGCGGGAACCGTGTCCGCCGTGGCGGAGAGCGATGTACGTGTCCCCCTCATCGACATCGGCGGCGGCGGTGTGCAGGGTGGGTTGTTCTGACCGGGGTTGGTCTGACCGTCGACCGAGGGAGAGCGTCCGTGGGGCCGGAGAGCGATGACGTGGTGCGGTTCTGGAAGCGGCTCGGGCTGCCCGGGATCATCGACGTCCACACCCACTTCATGCCGGAACAGGTCCTGCGCAAGGTATGGGCCTACTTCGACGCCGTCGGACCGCTCACCGGCCTGGAGTGGCCGATCACCTACCGGTACGAGGAGGAGCGGCGGCTGGAGCTGCTGCGGTCCTTCGGGGTGCGGCGCTTCACCTCCATGGTCTACCCGCACAAGCCCGGCATGGCCCGCTGGCTGAACGGCTGGGCCGCCGACTTCGCGGCCCGGACCCCCGACTGTCTGCACACCGCGACCCTCTTCCCGGAGGACGGTGTGGAGGTGTACGTGAAGGAGGCCGTCGAGGCGGGGGCGCGGGTCTTCAAGTCGCACCTCCAGGTCGGCGCGTACGACCCCAACGACCCGCTCCTGGACGCCGCGTGGGGGCTGCTCGCGGAGGCCGGGATCCCGGTGGTCACGCACTGCGGGTCGGGGCCCGCGCCGGGCGCGCACACCGGGCCCAGGCCGATCGGGCGGCTGCTGGCGCGCCATCCCCGGCTTCGGCTGGTCGTCGCGCACCTGGGGATGCCGGAGTACGCGGAGTTCCTGGCGCTGGCACAGGCGTATCCGGAGGTCCGGCTCGACACGACGATGGCGTTCACCGACTTCAGCGAGGGGTTCAGCCCCTTCCCGGCGGCGGAGCGGGGGCGGCTCGCCGACCTCGGGGACCGCGTGCTGCTCGGGACCGACTTCCCGAACATCCCCTACCCGTACGTCCATCAGCTGGAGGCGCTGGAGCGGCTCGGGTTGGGGGACGCGTGGTTGCGGGCGGTCTGTCATGGGAACGCCGCCGCGTTGTTCCCCGCTCAGGGCTCCTAGGGCGTGTATCGAAAGTCGATCTTCGCCTGTGAATGATCTCCCTGTATGGGGCGGGGAGATCTCACAGACGAGCAGTGGGTGGCGCTGGAGCCGTTGTTGCCGAAGGGGGCAAAGGCTGGACGGCCGCCGTGCTGGCCTCGTCGACAGCTGATCGACGGCATACGGTTCCGTGTCCGGACGGGTGTGCCGTGGCGGGACGTTCCCACCACATACGGACCGTGGGGCCGGATCTACGACCTTTCCGTCGATGGCAGCGGGACGGCACGTGGCAGCGGATCCTCACACAGCTCCAGTCCCTGGCCGAGTCGAAGAGGGCGCTCACGTGGGACCTGAGCGTCGACTCCACGGTGTGCCGCGCCCATCAGCATGCAGCAGGGGCCCGGAGGCAGAGTGACCTGCAGAAGGAACCACCAGGCGGTGTCTTTATCGAGCCCGGAGACCACGGGCTGGGACGCTCACGCGGCGGGTTCACCACCAAGCTGCACCTGGCCGTCGAGCAAGGTCAGAAACCCATGTCGCTCGTGATCACGGCCGGGCAGCGCGGCGACTCACCGCAGTTCGAAGCCGTGCTGGAGAAGGTCCGGGTGCCCCGCATCGGACCGGGCCGACCACGCGTCCGTCCCGATCGAGTACGGGCCGACAAGGCGTACGCCTCCCGCAGAAACCGCGCTTACCTGCGCCGCCGCGGGATCCGATGCACCATCCCGACCAAGGCCGGCCAGGCCCGCAACCGCCAAAAACTCGGCCCCCGCGGCGGCCGACCACCGCGTTTCGACCCGCTCGACTACCGTGAGCGCCACGCGGTCGAGTGCGGCATTAATCGCCTCAAAAGGCACCGCGCCGTGGCAACTCGCTACGACAAACTCGCAGTGCGCTACGAGGCGACCGTTCTCATAGCCGCCATTAATGAGTGGCTGTGAGGGGGCTGCTCCTAGTCAGCGCGGCCGGTAACCGCCACCGCTGTGCCCAGTCCGATCATGGCCAGCCCGCCGGCGCCACCAACCAGCGACATCCGCCTGGGGGAGCGGCCGAACCAGGTCCGTGCGGCAGAGGCCGTCAGTCCCCACAATCCATCAGAGATCAGGGCCAAAACAGCACCTGCCAAGCCGAGACTCAGCATCTGGAGGGTGACGTGACCAGCCTCTCGGTCGACGAACTGAGGCAGCATCGCAGTGAGGAACACGACGCTCTTCGGATTCGTCACCCCGACCATGAAACCTGCCAGCACCGATCCCCGACCACTGGACGGCGCCGAGGCGATACTTGCCGCTTCTGCCCGGCTCTTCCAGCTTGCTCGCAGAGCCTTCACGCCGAGATGGACGAGGTAAACGGCTCCGGCCAGCTTGATCGCGTTGAAGACGATGACCGAGGTCTCGACCAAAGCGCCGATCCCTAGAGCGACTGCGATGACCAGCGCGTATCCACCGAGTGCGTTGCCCAACACCGAGGCCAGCGCCGTCCGGCGGCCATGAGCCAAGGCCCGGCCGATGACGAACAGCACGCTCGGACCGGGGATAGCGGATAAGAGAACGGACATGGTGCAGAAGGCCAGGAGCCGGTGCGGGTCGATCATGCGCCAGATCTTCTCCCGCGCACCCCGTCGGCGCCAGAGGGACTTTCGACCTAGTTCGCGGCAGTGCCCTCCGAACTGTCGAGATCCACTTCCGATACACGCCCTAGTAGGGCTTGGTCATGTGCGGTCTGTGATGGAGTGTCCTCTTGATCGGTCGTGTCGTTGATCGGGTGTGCTGGGTGAGGAGTTGGTTGCGGTCCGGTGTGATCTGGAGGACTTCGCGGCGGAGATATTCGAGCCGTTCGCGCGGGCGGATCAGCGGCGGTGGGGTGGGGTCTATCTACGGGGCCTGCTGCTGGACGGCGGGCGCAAGTCGGTGGAGCCGATGGCCGCCCGCCTGGGCGAGGACGGGAACCGGCAGGCCTTGGCCCACTTCGTCACTTCCAGCCCGTGGGACGCGGCCCATGTTCGGGCCCGCCTGGCCTGGCGCATGCAGCCGGTCGTCAAGCCCACCTCGTTGATCATCGATGACACCGGGTTCCTCAAGGACGGGGACGCGTCCGCGTGTGTGACCCGGTAGTACACCGGCACCGCGGGCAAGGTCACCAACTGCCAGGCCGGGGTCTCCTTGCACCTGGTTCCAACGGCGCCTCCGCGGCGGTCAACTGGCGTCTGTTCCTGCCCGGGAGCTGGGATCCCGCCTCGCCGAAGGCCGATCCGGTCAAAGTAGCCCGCCGTGACAAGTGCGCCATTCCTGCCCAGGTGGGCCACGTCGAGAAGTGGCAGCTGGCCCTCGACATGATCGACGAGACGCGGTCCTGGGGCATCGAGGTGCCCCAGGTCATCGCCGACGGCGGCTATGGAGACACCGCCGCTTTCCGGATCGGTCTGGAGACAAGCGGCCTCGACTACGTGGTGGGCATCTCGACCACGACCACCGCGTAACCCGAGGACGCACAGCAATGCACCCCGGCCTACTCCGGCCGCGGCCCACGACCGGTCCCTGCCTACCCCGAGCCGGCTCAGCGGGTGAAGGGCCTGGTCATCGCGGTCGGCGGATCCTCCGCACGGCCGGTGCAATGGCGAGAAGGCTCCCGGCCGGGCAGTGGCCGCAGCGGAGTGAAACGCATGTACTCCCGCTTCGTGGCCCTGCGGATCCGGCCCGCCGGACGCGAGATCCGCAAGGCCACGGCGGGCACTGAACTTCCAACACGCTGGCTGCTGGCCGAATGGCCCGCCACCGAACCCGAACCCGTCCAGTTCTGGCTCTCCAACTTGCCCGAGACCACCCCGTTGCCCGTCCTCGTGCGCACCGCGAAGCTCCGCTGGCGCATCGAGAACGACTACCGCGAGATGAAACAGGCCCTCGGCCTGGCCCACTTCGAAGGCCGGACCTGGCAGGGCTGGCACCACAACGTCACCCTCGTCTCGGCCGCCCACGCCTTCTGCACCCTGCAGCGACTGAGCCGATCCCCAAAAGAGACGGCGTCGGCCTGAGCCTCTACCGAGTCGTTCACGAGCTGCAGATACTCCTCGCGACCTGGACCGGCGCCTGCCCCACCTGTCACCGCGACATGCCAGATCTCGCACCAATATGACCAAGCCGCATTGTGTGTTCAGCACAGATGTCACGTGCTGTCAGCGAGCCGCCAGCCTGGTCGCGCTGCTCCGGCGGTAGCAAGCGTCGAGGTGCACGGACGCGATGCCCGTCAGCGCGAAGACCTTCGACAGCGTATCGGTGATGCTCTCGGCGAGCTGCATAGCCCGCTCGGGGGCGTTCGTGGCGACTACCGGAGCGACGTCCGCCAGCGCCCCCTGCTCCACGAAACAGTCGCCTATGACGGCGATGATCGCCAGGGCCTGATCGGGGTCAGTGGCAGCGACGGCTTGGGCAGTGGCCACCAGTGCTTCCGCTCGCCACGTGCGATCGGAGATGCCACGGGCGATATGCAGGGCCCGCTGCGGGTCGTTCACCGCGACCGCTCGAACGACGCCGACCTGGGCTGCCGGATAAGGCTTCTGACCGGCAAGCGGGGCGATCAAGAGCAGGGCCTCGTCGGGGTCGATGAATGCGAGGGCCTCCGCGACGATGGGCACCGTCCAGGGAGAGTATCGGTCGGGAAGCAGACGGAAGGCCCTGCCGGGGTCTGTGGCCGCAACCGTGCGGGCGATCCCGGCCAGGGCTTCCGTGCGGGAACACTCGTCGGTAATGCTGGCGGCGATCTCTTCGGCCCGGTCAGGCGCAAACGCCGCGACCGCCCCGGCGATCTCACTCAAAGCGGCTGCGCTCCGTCGAGGGCCGTCGAGGACATAGGTGTCGAGGACGTACTCCCCGTCTCTCGGGTCGCGCAGCCCGTGATTCCTCACGATGTGGGCCAGCGCCGTGGTCCGGTAAGGCTCCGTGCCGTTGATCAACATGTCGATGGCGCGGAAGATGTCAGCAGCAGCGACGACCACGGCGATATCCGCCAGGACGGACTGCCGACGGTCCTCGTCCGGCATGGTCGCGGCGATGGCCAGGGCCTGTTCCTCAGCCACGGCGGCGACGACCGGCGCGATCTGCGACAAGCAGATGCGTCGGACCTGCTTGCTTCTTGCTCCCGACGCGCAGCGCAGCGCCTTCTCGATGAGGAAGGCGGCCCGGTCCTCGGCGCTGACGCTCTCGCTCGGCAGCCCAGGCGAGGGCATCCCGACGAGCCCTGACCGGCCGGCGACGGCCGCGTCCACCAGCACTGGAAGGGTTTCGTGCAGGAAAGACTGATGAGCCGTGGCTCCCTGCCGGTTGCGCACCAGGCCCAGCAGCTCGGCGGTGTCGGTGCCCCGCTGCAGGGGTACCGGCAGGCCCTCTGCCGTCAGCCGGCCAAGCAGGTGCCGGTAGATGTCGTTCATCGTCAGCATCTGGCCGGCCCCGGCGCTGCCGTCTTGGAACAGTCGGAGCAGTCGCTCGGTGAACGCCGTGTGCCGTTCACCATCCAGTGCCAACGCCACCCGGTTCTCGGTGGCGGCGGTCAGCGTGTAAGTGCCGGATACCTCCAGTGCGGTGAGCAGTGACTGCTCCTCACTGGCCAGCGGCCGACCAATGGCGCGCCCGCTGAAACAACTGTCCAAAATGAGGACCCGGTTCTCCGCGCGGCTGTCGAGGAAGGTCTCGCGGACCGCGTCGTATGGGAGTGCGGAGTATGCCAACCGGTCGGGGTGCGTCGCCGCAAGACTCAGGTACAGGTTCCCGCGGCGGTCGATCAGTCCATGTCCGCTGTAGTAGACCAGGAGTAGATCGCTCGCCTGCTTGGCAGCGGTCGTGAGGATCTCACCGACCTGCGCGAGGTCGACGTCCCCGGGCACGGCACGGCAGTGCGCCTCAGCAAACCCGCCCACTCCCGGGTCCGTGAACGCGGCTGCGAGGTCGGCCACGTTGTGGGCGACGACGGGTACGTCCGGCAGGTGCTCGTCGCGATAGCGCGGGGTGCCGATCAGAACAATCTGCGACCGTGCGGGATCGACGGCGCGAAACGCCGCCCGGCTCACGCGTCACCGGCTGGTTCCTGCTCGTCGGAGACGACGAGCAGCTGGCGCAGTAGTAACTCGACGTCCTCGACCCGCTGGGCTTCCAGTTCGACGCTGCGCCCGTCCGGCGTAGAGACCGAGATGCGCACGTCGGTACCGCGAGGCCGGGTCAGGAACGCGTGCAACGATCCCGCCAGCACGCTGATCACGCCGCCGCTACCGATCGCGGTAATCAGCACGTCGAATGACGCCCCCAGTTCGTTCGGGCCCGGCTGCACTGCCCGGGGCGTGACACGGCCACGCAGCTCCGGTTCGCCGTTCAGCCACTCGTCGAGATCCTGCAGGTCACGGACCGGGTTCTCGCCCCGTACCGAAAGCCACGCTTCCACTATCCCTCCTTGGCTGGATGCCTGAGAGTGTAGGCACAGAGGGCGGTCTGAGCGGGGTCCTCTGATCAACTTGCCCTGGTTCTGGGAGCGGCGTCGGGTTGGCTATCAACGAAGTGTTGTCCGAGCCTTTGAGTTCGTGGATCGGCGTGAACAACGCGACCTCGCGCTCCACCTCCTTGCGCCCGCCGTCCAGCAGCAGGCCCCGCCCCCACCGTCGCTGATCCGCCCGCGCGAACGGCTCGAACATCTCCGCCGCGAAGTCCTCCAGATCACACCGGACCGCAGCCAACTCCTCACCCAGCACATCCGAACAAGAAGACACGCCATCACAGACCGCACATGACCAAGCCCTACTAGGACCTGTCGTCGAACCGCCGCCTCCCGGGCGGCGTCCGGCACGCACGCTCGCGCCGCTTTCTCAGGGAATTCACAGGAACGGGTCAGGCTTCTCTCACGGGTGCCTCACAGAGTGGTCCCCATGACGACGACGACCTCGCCCCAGGGGCGTACCGAACTGCTCAGGCCGGACCGTACCCCCGTGCGGGTCCTGGTCGTGGACGACGAGGCTCCGCTCGCCGAGCTGCTCTCGATGGCCCTGCGGTACGAGGGGTGGGAGGTGCGCAGCGCCGGGGACGGGGCCGGGGCCGTCCGGACCGCGCGGGACTTCCGCCCGGACGCGGTGGTCCTGGACGTGATGCTCCCGGACATGGACGGGCTGTCCGTGCTGGGCCGGCTGCGGCGCGAGTACGACGATGTGCCGGTCCTCTTCCTGACCGCCCGGGACGCCGTGGAGGACCGGATCGCCGGGCTGACCGCGGGCGGCGACGACTACGTGACCAAGCCGTTCAGCCTGGAGGAGGTCGTGGCCCGGCTGCGCGGGCTCATCCGCCGCTCGGGCTCGGCCGTCGCCGCCGGCCGCGCCGAGTCCACGCTCGTCGTCGGGGACCTGGTGCTCGACGAGGACAGCCACGAGGTGAGCCGGGGCGGGGACGCGATCCACGTCACGGCCACCGAGTTCGAGCTGCTGCGCTTCCTGATGCGCAATCCGCGCCGGGTGCTCAGCAAGGCGCAGATCCTCGACCGGGTCTGGAACTACGACTTCGGCGGCCAGGCCAACGTCGTGGAGCTGTACATCTCCTACCTCCGCAAGAAGATCGACGCCGGGCGCACGCCGATGATCCACACCCGGCGCGGCGCGGGGTATCTGATCAAGCCCGGTGAGTAGGGGCCGGGGCGGGGGAGTGCCGCGGCGGCCCTGGACGCTGCGTACCCGGCTCGTGGTGTCGGCGGTCTCGCTGATCGCCGTCGTCGCCGCCGTCATCGGGTCCGTCACCGCGATCGCCTTCCACAGCTACATGTACGGCAAGCTCGACGACCAGCTGCACTCCGTCGCCGAGCGCGCCCAGCGCCCGCCGGGCCCGGGGCCCCAGGCGTTGCGCGAGGCGGGTCCGCTCGGCTTCGTCGGTGGGGGCGGGCAGCCGCTCGGCACGTTCGGGGCCCTTCTCGCCGAGGACGACGTCACCGCGTCGAAGGTCGTCGAGGACAGCGGGCTGCGCGCCCAGGAGAGCGCGAAGCCGCTGACCGGGGAGCAGCGGAGCGCCCTGGAGGCGGCCGCTCCGACCACCGGTGAGGGAGGCCGGAGCATCGATCTTCCGGGCCTCGGCGGCTACCGGGTGGAGGCCGCGAACACCGCCGATGGGCACACCGTCCTCGTGGGCATCCCCAGCGCCGAGGTGAGCGGTGCGCTGACCACCCTGATCGTCGTCGAGGTCTGCGTGACCGCCGCCGGGCTGCTGGCCGCGTCGATCGCGGGCACCGTGCTCGTCGGGATCGCCCTGCGGCCGTTGCGCCGGGTCGCCGCCACGGCCACCCGGGTATCCGAACTCCCCCTGCACAGCGGCGAGGTGGCCCTCCTGGAGCGGGTCCCGGACGCCGAGGCCGATCCGCGCACGGAGGTCGGGCAGGTGGGTGCGGCGCTCAACCGGATGCTCGGGCACGTCGGTTCGGCACTCGCCGCCCGCCAGGAGAGCGAGACGCGGGTCCGGCAGTTCGTCGCGGACGCCAGCCATGAGCTGCGCACCCCGCTGGCCTCGATCCGGGGCTACGCCGAGCTGACCCGGCGCGCCACCGGGGGACGGGAAGCGCCGGAGCCCGGCCCGGTGACCCGGCACGCGCTGGGGCGGATCGAGTCGGAGGCGGACCGGATGACGGGCCTGGTGGAGGATCTGCTGCTGCTGGCACGCCTCGACTCCGGGCGTCCGCTCTCGTACGGGAGCACCGATCTGCTGCCGCTGGTCGTGGACGCGATCAGCGACGCCCGCGCGGCGGACCAGGGGGCGCCGGGCTGGGATGCCGGGGCGGCGGATCGGGGGGCGTCGCCGGGCTGGGATGCCGGGGCGGCGGACCGGGGGGCGTCGCCGGGCCGGGATGCCGGGGCGGCGGACCGGGGGGCGCGGGGCCGGGACGCCCAGGCAGCGGACCAGAGCGCGCCGGGCCGGGACGCCCTGCACCGCTGGCGGCTTGAGCTGCCCGCCGAGCCCGTGACCGTACGCGCCGATCCCGACCGGTTCCAGCAGGTGCTGGTCAACCTGCTGGCCAACGCCCGCACCCACACCCCACCGGGGACCACCGTCACCGTGGCCGTACGGCCGTCCGCGCGCGCCGGGGGGCCGGTCACGCTGGAGGTGGGCGACGACGGGCCCGGCATCCCGGCGGAGCTGCTGCCGCACGTCTTCGAACGGTTCGCCCGCGGTGACGCCTCCCGCTCGCGCGGGGCCGGTACGGGCGGGGCGACCGGGTCCACCGGGCTCGGCCTGGCCATCGTGCAGGCCGTCGTCTCCGCGCACGGCGGGCGCGTACGGGTGGAGTCGGAGCCGGGCCGCACGGTGTTCGTGATCGAGCTGCCGGCGGCAGCGGATGAAGCGCTCCGAGCGGACTCACAGGGCAGGGACAGGCTCAGCACACCGGTGTGACAGCGCGGTTGGCGAACGTCGGAGCATGACAACCGACAGCCTCCGGAGCGGCCCCGGCGCGACCGGCCGCAGCAGCGGGGACGGCGGGCACCGCGCCCGTCTGCCGGTCAGGAAGCACCTCCCGGCCCGTGGCCCGGCCACCGCCGCCGACGTCCCCGTGCTCGACGTCGTCGTCCCCGTGTACAACGAGGAGAAGGATCTCCGCCCCTGCGTCGTGCGCCTGAACGGCCATCTCGCGCGGACCTTCCCGTACCCCTTCCGCATCACCGTCGCCGACAACGCCAGCACCGACTCCACGCCCGCCGTCGCCGCGTCGCTCGCCGCGGAGCTGCCGGGGGTGCGGTACGTGCGGCTGGCGGAGAAGGGGCGGGGGCGGGCGCTGCGTACGGTCTGGGCGGAGTCCGACGCCCCGGTCCTCGCCTATATGGACGTCGACCTCTCCACCGACCTCAACGCGCTCCTCCCGCTGGTCGCCCCGCTGATCTCCGGCCACTCCGACCTGGCCATCGGCTCCCGGCTGGCGAGGAGTTCGCGGGTGGTGCGGGGGCCGAAGCGGGAGTTCATCTCGCGCGCCTACAACCTGATCCTGCGCTCCTCGCTGGCCGCCGGGTTCAGCGACGCCCAGTGCGGGTTCAAGGCGATCCGGCGCGAGGTCGCCGAGCGGCTGCTGCCGATGGTGGAGGACAGCGGCTGGTTCTTCGACACCGAGCTGCTGGTCCTCGCCGAGCGGGCCGGGCTGCGCATCCACGAGGTGCCCGTCGACTGGATCGACGACCCCGAATCGACGGTCCGCATCGTGCGGACGGCCACCGAGGACCTGAAAGGGGTGTGGCGGGTGGGGCGGGCGCTGGCCGTCGGCGCGCTGCCGCTGGACCGGCTGGCCCGGCCCTTCGGGGACGACCCGCGCGACCGGGCGCTGACCGGGGTGGAGCGCGGACTGGCCCGCCAGCTCGTCGGGTTCTGCTTCGTGGGCGCGCTGTCGACGTTGTTCTACCTCGCGCTGTACTCCCTCTTCCGGCTCGGCGTCGGCCCGCAGTTCGCCAACGGCGGCGCGCTGCTCGTCTCCGCCGTCGCCAACACGGCCGCCAACCGCCGCCTCACCTTCGGTGTACGCGGCCGGGGCGGGGCCGTCCGCCACCAGGCGCAGGGGCTCGTGGTCTTCGCCATCGGCCTCGCGCTGACCAGCGGCTCGCTCGCCGCGCTGGGGGCGGCGACCGGATCGCCCTCGCACGGCACGGAGCTGGCCGTGCTGATCACCGCCAACCTCGCGGCCACCGTGCTGCGTTTCCTGCTCCTGCGCGCCTGGGTCTTCCCTGAGCGCCGCTCCGCCGAACGGGACGACGTGGGGGCGCTGTTGCCCGCGGCAGCCGTCCTCCCGGCCCGCGACGAACCCGAGGATGTCCGATGACCACGACCGCCACTCCCGCGATGCCTGTCGCCGCGCCGCCGGCCGGGAGGGAAGGCCCCCGCTGGGCGCGCCCCGCGCTGTACGGGCTGCTGCTGGCCGTCGCCCTCGCGTACTTTGCCAACCTCAGCGCCTCCGGATACGCCAACTCCTTCTACTCCGCGGCCGTCCAGGCGGGCAGCCAGAGCTGGAAGGCCCTCTTCTTCGGCTCGCTGGACTCCGGAGGCGCCATCACCGTCGACAAGCCGCCCGCCGCGCTCTGGCCGATGGCCCTGTCGGTGCGGCTGTTCGGGCTGAACTCGTGGGCGATTCTGGCCCCGCAGGTCCTGATGGCGCTCGCCACGGCGGCCGTGCTGAACACCGCCGTACGCCGTCGTTTCGGGCCGGTCGCCGGGCTGATCGCGGTGGGCGTGTTCGCGTTGACGCCCGTCGCGGCGCTGATGTTCCGCTTCAACAACCCGGACGCGCTGCTCGCCCTGTTGATGACCGTCAGTGTCTGGTGCGTGCTGCGGGCCCTGGAGCAGGGGCGGACGAAGTGGCTGCTCTGGGCGGGCGCGGCGGTCGGGTTCGCGTTCCTGACGAAGACCCTCCAGGCGTTCCTGATCCTGCCGCCGCTGGCCGTGCTGTACGCGGTGTGCGCCCCCGTTCCCGTACGGAAGCGGATCGGGCAACTCGCCCTGTCCGCGCTGACGACGGTCGTCGCCGGCGGCTGGTGGGTCGCGATCGTGGAGCTGATGCCGGCTTCCTCGCGCCCGTACGTCGGCGGCTCGCAGAACAACTCCTTCCTGGAGCTCACTTTCGGCTACAACGGGCTCGGCCGGATCAACGGAGAGGAGACCGGGAGCGTCGGTGGGGGAGGCGGCGGCCGTGGCGGCGGCTGGGGTGAGACCGGCATCGGCCGGATGTTCAACTCCGAGGTCGGCGGCCAGATCGCGTGGCTCCTCCCCGCCGCGCTGATCCTGCTGGCGGCCGGGCTCTGGCTGACCCGGAAGGCGGCGCGGACCGACTCCGCGCGGGCCGCGTTCGTCGCCTGGGGCGGTGCGCTGGTCATGACCGCGGCCGTGTTCAGCTTCATGGCCGGGATCTTCCACCAGTACTACACGGTGGCCCTCGCCCCGTACGTCGCGGCGCTCGTCGCCATGGGCGTCACGGTGCTGTGGGAGGAGCGGGGCGCGTGGTGGCCGCGTGCGGTGCTCGCGGGCACGGTCGTGGTGACGGTGGTCTGGGCGTACGTCCTGCTGGGCCGTACGCCGGACTACCTGCCGTGGCTGAGGTGGGCGGTACTGGCGGCCGGGATCGTCGGCGCGCTCGGGCTGCTGGTCGTGGGCCGGTTCGGCGGCCGGGGCCTGGCGGCCGCCGTGGTGGGGCTGAGCTGCGCGGCGTCGCTGGCGGGGCCGGCGGCGTACACCGTCAGCACCCTGAACAGCGGCCACCAGGGGTCGATCGTGACCGCCGGTCCTTCGGCCGGCTTCGGCATGGGCGGACCCGGGGGCGGTGGCGGTGGTGGCCGGGGCGGAACCGGCGGGCCCGGCGGCGGTGACGGCGGGCAGCGCGGCGGCATGCAGCAGCCTCCCGGCCAGGCGCAGGGGCAGGGGCAGGGCGGCATGCCTACGTTGCCCGGAGGCGCCGCACAGGGAGGGACGGCACCGGGAGGAACCGCGCCCGGCGGTACGGGTACGGGGACGGGGACAGGGGCGGGCACGAACCCCCGCTTCGGCGAAGGCGTGAGGGGTGGCGGCGGAGGCGGCGGCATGGGCGGGCTGCTCAACGGCGCGTCCGTCGACACCGAGGCGAAGGCGCTGCTGGAGAAGGGCGCGGACGACTACACCTGGGTCGCCGCCGCCGTCGGCGCGCAGAACGCGGCCAGCTATCAACTCGCCACTGAGGAACCGGTGATGGCGATCGGCGGCTTCAACGGGAGCGACCCGTCAACGACGTTGGCCCAGTTCAAGAAGTACGTCGCGGAAGGGAAGGTCCACTACTTCGTCTCGGGCGGAGGAATGGGCGGAGGAATGGGCGCAGGAATGGGAGGCGGCCCGGGCGGCGGGGCGGAAGGCGGCGGCGGTAGGGGCGGCAACTCCGGTACCTCGTCTACCTCGTCGCAGATCTCCTCCTGGGTGACGGAGAACTTCACCGAGGTCACCATCGGCAGCGCCACGTTCTACGACCTGACCCGGCCCGCCGGTTGAGGACCGGGCGTACGCGGTCGGGCTCAGAACCCGGCCGCGTACGTCCAGAAGTCCCGCATCACCTGCGGTGCGGCGGGCCCGGACATCTCCAGCTGGGTGAGCAGGACGGCAACGGTGCCCGTGGACGGGACGATGTGCGCGGTGGTGCCGGTGCCGCCGACCCAGCCGTAGCGGCCGAGGACGTTCCAGGGGGCCGCGATCTCGATGTCCACCGCACCGCCGAATCCCCAGCCCTGCCCCTCCGTGAACAGCCCGCTCGCGGCGCGCTGGTCCGGGGTGAGGTGATCGGTGATCATCTGGCGGACCGACTCGGCGGCCAGCACCCGGTGCCCGTCGTCGTTCAGGCCCCCGGCGAGCAGCATCCGGCCGAAGGCAGCCCAGTCGTCGACGGTCGAGACCAGGCCGCCCGCGCCGGACGGGAAGGCGGGCGGGCTGCTCCACTGCCCGTCCGGGGCGTCGACCAGCACCGGATCGCCTCCGCTGTCCGCCCCGGCCCGGTAGTAGCTGGTGAACCGGTCCAGCGCGGCGGGCTCCACGGCGAACCCGGTGTCCGTCATGCCGAGGGGCTCGAACAGCCGCTCCGCCAGATACACGGGCAGCGGGCGGTCGGCGACCCGGGCGACGAGGACGCCGAGGATGTCGGAGCACGTGTTGTAGAGCCAGCCGTCGCCCGGCTGGTGCAGCAACGGGACCCGGGACAGCGCGGCCATCCAGGCGTCCGGCGCGAGGACGGCCTGGGGCTGCGGCGGGCCCTGTTTCAGCTCGGCGAACAGCGGGGCGACGGCCGGGAGCGAGAAGTCGGAAGGGAAGCCGTAGCCGGCCCGGAAGGTCAGCAGGTCCAGCAGGGTGATCGGGCGGACCGCGGACACCACGTCGTCGACCGGGCTCTGCGGGGTCCGTACGACCAGGGGCGCGGCCAGCTCGGGAAGCCATGCCGCGACCGGGTCGGCGGGGGCGATCAGGCCGTCCTCGACGAGCGTCATGGCGGCCGCCGCCACGATCGGCTTGGTGATCGAGGCGATACGGAAGATCGAGTTCCGCCGCATCGGCGTGGACCCGGCGAGGCCGGCCGTACCGGCCGCCGCCACCTCGGTCCTTCCGCCCCGGGCGACCAGGGCCACCGCGCCCGGCATCGACCCCTTGGCGATGTGGGCGTCCAGCAGTTCGTGCAGGGGGGTGGTGGTCATGGGTCGTCCTTCGTCCGGTACCGCGTGTGCTGTCGGAGGCCTGCCCCCGGGGTGCCCCGCGGTGCGCGACCGCGGGTGGTGGACCGGGCGCGGCCCTCGGACAGGAGGACGCGCGCCGACCGTAAAAGGAAGCATGCGGGCCGAAAATGATGACTCCCGGCCCGCCCGTGAGTCATCGGCCCGGCTTGGGGTGTTGTGGGCCGAGCCCTTGAGTCATCGGCCCGGCTCCGGGTGTTGTGGGCCGAGCCCGGGACTCATCGGCCCGGCACCGGGTGTTGTCGGCCGAGCCCGTGAGCCATCGGCTCCGTTCCGGCCCCGTGGACCCCCGTCCGGGCTCGTCCGCCCGACCCCCGTCGGTGGGCTCATCGGCCCCTTCCTCCCCGTACCAGCAGGTCCGCCACCACCGGCCGGTGGTCGGAGGCGACGCTCTCCGGCACCCACGCCTTCCGCACCGTGATCCCGTCGGCCGGCCCGCCCTTCGACACCGCCACGAAGTCGATCCGCTTCACCGGGTCCCGCGCCGGGAAGGTGGGCGCACCCGGGTCGGCGTCCGCCAGCTCCCGCCACAGCGGGGCCAGTTCGGGGGCGGCGGGCTCCGCGTTGAAGTCGCCGAGCAGGATCCGCGGGCCCCGGTCCTCGGCCATGATCCGCCGGGTGTCGGCGACCTGGGCGACGCGGACGGCGGGGTCCGGGCGGTAGTCGAGGTGGGTCACGTACACGTGCACGGGCAGCCCCCGCACCCGTACGACGACCTCGCCGAACCCCGGGGCGGGAGCGGGGGCCGGGTTCGGGTCCTGGGTGGAGAGGCGGGTGATCTCGTGGTTCTCGGCGCTCACGATCCGGTGCCGCGACAGCACCGCCACCCCGTACTCCGCCCGGGGGTCGCCCGGCCGGGCCGGGTCCAGGCTGTAGATCGGGGCGAAGGAGACGTGCATGCGCAGCCGCCGCGCCAGCTCTCCCGCGAGATCCCGCCACTCGCTGCGGTCGCCCCAGTGCCGGTCGACCTCCTGAAGCCCGATCACATCCGCGTGCAGTGACCGGAGTTCGGCTGTCTGGCGGTCCAGGTCGAAGACACCGTCCACGCCCGCCCCGGCGTGGATGTTGTACGTGGCGACCCGCAGCGGCACGTCCCCGCCGGGCGGGGGGCGGGTCGTGGTGACGGCGGCGGCGGGCGGCGCGATGAACGCGGCCAAGAGGGATGCGGCGAACAGGAGTTGAGGGATACGAGAGGTACGGCGACGCAGCGACATGGCTCTCCAACCGGCCGAAAATCGCGCACTTTGTCAGGTCAGCGTCGAGAACCGTACCGCCCGGCCGCCGCGCGGGTCCCACCGGCGCGGCCGGTCCGGTGGCACGGAATTGACTTGTACGTTGTACAGGAACTGCCTTACGCTGTATGTCAACGACCTGCCATACGCCGTACAGTGCCGAGCTTCGCGTGCCGTACGGCCACTCCGGAGCGAGCTGTCACCGCACCGGATCCCCGGAGCCCAAGGAGTCCGCATGACGGCGCCCGCCGCACAACGACCAGACCTCGCCCATCAGGGGCATCCGCAGCGCTGGCTGATCCTCGGCGTCATCTGTCTGGCCCAGCTCACGGTGCTGCTCGACAACACCGTCCTCAACGTCGCGATCCCCTCCCTCACGTCGGAGCTGGACGCCTCCACCTCCGACGTGCAGTGGATGATCAACGCCTACTCACTCGTCCAGGCGGGGCTGCTGCTCACCGCGGGCAGCTCCGCCGACCGCTACGGGCGCAAGAAGCTGCTGATCGTGGGCCTCGCCCTGTTCGGCGTCGGCTCGCTCGTGGCCGGGCTCTCCCAGTCATCGGGCCAGCTCATCGCGGCCCGCGCCGGGATGGGGGTCGGCGGCGCGCTGCTGCTCACCACGACGCTCGCCGTCGTGGTCCAGATCTTCGACGACACCGAGCGGGTCAAGGCGATCGGGATCTGGTCCACGGTCTCCTCCCTCGGCTTCGCGGCGGGTCCGCTGTTCGGCGGGTTCGTCCTCGACCACTTCTGGTGGGGCGCGATCTTCCTCATCAACATCCCGGTCGCCCTGATCGCCCTGGCCGCCGTCGCCCGGCTCGTACCGGAGTCGAAGAGCGGCCAGGGAGAGCGGCCGGACCTGCTGGGCGCGCTGCTCTCCACGATCGGTATGACCGCCGTGGTCTTCGCGATCATCTCCGGGCCCGAGCACGGCTGGGCGTCCGGCCAGGTGCTGCTGACGGCATCGCTCGGAGTCGCGGTGCTGGCCGGATTCGTGCTGTGGGAGCTGCGCGTTCCCCACCCGATGCTCGACATGCACTTCTTCCGGAACCAGAAGTTCGTGGGTGCGGTGGCGGGGGCCATCCTGGTCGCCTTCGGGATGACCGGATCGCTCTTCCTGCTCACCCAGCATCTTCAGTTCGTCCTCGGTTACGGGCCGTTGGAGGCGGGCCTGCGGACGGCTCCGATGGCGCTCACCGTGGTCGTCCTCAACCTCACGGGCCTCGGCGCGCGCATGGTCCAGAGGTTCGGCACGCCCGTCGTCATCGCGGCGGGGATGAGCTGTCTGGCGGCCGGTCTCGCCGCGATCGCGGTGCTCGGCGGGGGCGACGGCGGGTACGGCGGCATGCTGTTCGGCCTGGTCGTGATGGGTGCAGGCGTCGCCCTGGCGATGCCCGCGATGGCCAACGCCATCATGAGCGCGATCCCGCCGGAGAAGGCCGGGGTGGGCGCGGGGGTCAACGGCATGCTCGCGGAGTTCGGCAACGGACTGGGGGTCGCGGTGCTCGGCGCGGTGCTGAACGCCCGCTTCGCCGCTCTCGTGCCGGCCGCAGTCGGCGCCGCCTCGCTGCCCGCGGCCCTGGCTGCCGCCGACGGCCCCGCCGCCCGGGAGCAGATCAAGGACGCCTTCGCCTCGGGCCTGGAGGTCAGCCAACTGGTCGGCGCGGTCGCGGTGCTGGCGGGCGGGCTGCTCGCCGCGCTCCTGCTGCGCCGGGCCGAGCGGGCGGAGACGCCGCCGGCCGGGGCTGTGAAGGCGCCGCACGACGACGCTACGGGGACGCCGGTGGCCGACGCCACGAAGGCGCCGCCCGCCGACGCCACGAAGACGCCGGTGGCCGGGGCTGCGAAGGCCGAGGCCGCGAAGGCCGGGGACCGGGCAGACTCGACGGGACCGGCGGCATAGCATCGGACCGGACGCGCGTACCGGACCGTCAGCGTCCGGTACGCCGTCCTTCCGGCAGGACGGCTCGGTCCCGCCCTTCCGGCAGGACCGCTCGGCGGAGTGGTCCGCGCAAGACGAGGAGAGTGCGCCATGGTGTCCGAGTCCGACCGCGAGTCCGACGGGGAGTCCGTGCCCGAGCCTGAGCCGGGCACCGGAGCCGGGGCCGGGGCCGGGGACGCGCCCGGGACGGGGGCCGACACCGACCTGGCGAACAACGCCGCGCGGACCAGCGTATGGCTGGACCGCCGGGCCCCCTCGCGCTCCCGCAGGACCGAGTCCCCGGTGGGCCTGGACCGCAACCGGATCACCGAGGCGTCGGTGCGGCTGCTGGACGCCGACGGCCTGGCCAAGTTCTCGATGCGCCGACTCGCCGCCGAGCTGGACGTCACCGCGATGTCCCTCTACTGGTACGTCGACACCAAGGACGACCTGCTGGAACTGGCGCTCGACTCGGTCTACGCCGAGATCGCCCCGCCCCTCGACGACGCCGACTGGCGGGACCGGCTGCGGGAGTTGGCCCGCAGCTACCGCGAGCTCCTCGTCCGCCACATCTGGATCTCCCCGCTGGCCGGGACCTTCCTCAACATCGGCCCGAACTCCATGCTGTTCTCGTACGCCGTCCAGGACATCGTCCGGGCCACCGGGCTGCCCCTGGAACGGCAGACGGGCGCGCTCTCGGCGGTCTTCCAGTTCGTGTACGGATTCGGCACCGTCGAGGGCCACTTCAAGGCGCGGTGCGACGCGACCGGGCTGACCCAGGACGAGTACCACCAGCAGGCGATGAGCACGATCAGGGCGCAGCCGCACATGCGGCAGATCACCGAGGCGTCGGACGAACTGATGGCGGCCCGGGGCGGGAAGACGGTCGAGGAGATGCGCGAGCGGGACTTCGTCTTCGCGCTGGACCTGCTGATCGCGGGCATCGAGGCGGTGCGCGACCGGACGGGCTCGCCCGCCCCGTAGCCGCTTCTCCGAGGAACGCTCGGTGACGCGTAACGAGTGCCACGTCACTGAGCGTTCGCCGGCCGTGCACCGGCGTCAGTACCCGCGCCCCGCGTCCACCGTCAGCTCGGGCCTGCGGCCCGCCGTCACGGCCTCCCAGCAGGCGGTGAAGTCGACGGAGACGTCCTCGTCGGTGGTGATCCCCGAGGAGTGCGAGGTGATGACCGTACGGGGCAGCTTCCACACCGGGTCGCCGGGCGCGGCCGGTTCCTCCGGCAGCACGTCCAGCACCGCCCGCCGCACCCGGCCGTCCCGCAGCGCGGCCTCCAGCGCCCCCATGTCGACGGTCGCGCCCCGCCCCACGTTGACGAACGTCGCCCCGCGCACCGCCGCGAACCGGGCGGCCCCGAAGAAGCCCTCCGTGGCCCCGGTCAACGGCAGCGTGGAGATCACCCAACGGACCTCGCCCAGCACCTCGTCGTCCTCGGCGGCCCCGATCACGCGGTCGAAGCCGGGCACCACCCGGGCGGTGCCCGGCGCCGGCCCGAACCGCGTCGTGCGGGCGACGCCCACGGTGCGTACCCCGCAGGCGCCCAGCAGCCGCCCGACGGCCGCGCCGATGCGGCCGGTCCCGTAGATCAGGGCGGTCTGCCCGGCGACGAGCTCCGAGGGGAGGCGCTCCCAGTGCGCGCGGGCGTGCCGGGCGGTGAACTCCGGTACGGACTGGCACTCGGCGAGCATCCAGGCCAGCACGTACTGGGCCATCCGCTCGCCCATCCGGCCCACGGTCCGGGTCAGGAGCGCCGAGCCGGGCCAGGGGCCCCCGGCGAACAGCGGGTCCGTCCCCGCGTTGACGCTGTGGAACCAGAGCAGCCGGCTCGTCCGCAGCGCGTCGGGCAGTGTCTCGCCCACGCACAGCAGGGGCGCGTCGGACGGCGGCGGGACGTCCTCCAGGGGCTCCGCGTCCCGTCCGGTGATCCGCTCCAGTTCCCGTACCAGACCGCCGTCGAGCGAGGGCGCGACCAGCAGCCGGGCCCGCGCGAGGGCGTCGGGCGCGGGCAGCGGGGCCCCCGGGACGGGCAGCCCGCACCCGAGGAGCGAGTAGGGCGGCCCCGGGACGGATATCGGTGGAACGGGTTCGGTGCTCCCGCTCTCTCCGTTCTCCCCGCTCTCCCCGTTCTCCCCGTTCGTCCGGTTCTCCCCGTTCGTCCGGTTCTCCCCGTTCCCTGCTGCCTCTCCGGTCCTTCCGGCTTCTCCGGTCATCGCGCGGTCAGCTCCCCGGGGCCAGGTGGGCCGGGAAGCCGCCGGTGGCGACGGGGCCCCAGCGCTCCGGGGTGACCCGGATGATCGACTTGCCCTGCTTCAGCATCGCCGCCCGGTACTCGTCCCAGTCCGGGTGCTCGCCCGAGATGTTCCGGAAGTACTCGACGAGCGGCTCGACCGAGTCCGGGGCGTCGATGACCTCCGCCGAACCGTCGACCTGCACCCACGGCCCGTCCCACTCGTCCGACAGCACGATCACGCTGACCCGTTCGTCGCGCCGCGCGTTGCGGGTCTTGGCGCGCTCGGGGTACGTCGACATGACGATCCGCCCCGCGTCGTCCACGCCGCAGGTCAGCGGGGAGCCCTGGGGGCGGCCGTCGGCCCGGGTGGTGAGCAGGACCGCCCGGTGCCGGGGGCGTACGAACGCCAGCAACTCGTCGAGCTCCACGGCGGTGTTGGTCGCGATGTTCGGTGCCATGCCCACCACCCTACGACCGGGCCGGGCCAGGGCCGCGGAAGCGGCTCGCCGAGGGCTAACCGGGCAGCGCCTCGCCCTGTACCGCCTGGATGTCCAGCTCCACGCGCAGCGTCGTTCCGATCGCGGAGATGCCCGCCTGGACGACCTGGTTGTAGTTCATCGCGAAGTCGGCGCGACGCAGTTCGGCGGTGGCGTGGAAGGCCGCGCGCACCCCGCCCCACGGGTCGGGTCCGGTGCCGAGGTAGCTGAGGTCCAGGTCGACGGGGCGCGAGACGCCGTGCATGGTCAGCTCGCCGTGCACGGTCCAGCGGTCGGGTCCCGCCGGGTCCAGCGCAGTGGAGCGGTAGGCGATCTCCGGGTACCGGTCGACGTCCAGGAAGTCCGGCGAGCGCAGGTGCTTGTCCCGCATCTCGTTGCCGGTGTCGATGCCGGCCGCCCTGATCACCGCGTCGACCCGGGAGCGGGAGACGTCCTCGGCGATCTCGATCCGGCCGCCGAAGTCGGTGAAGCGGCCGTGCACGCTGGAGATTCCCAGGTGCTGGGCGACCGCGCCGACCGAGGAGTGCGCGGGGTCCAGTGACCAGACGCCCGGCGGCGGCAGCTCGACCCCGCCCTGGCGGGCCAGCACGATCTGGCCGCCCTCGATCCGGCCGCTCGCGGTGACGAGGGCGGTGGAGGCGGCGGGGGCGTACCCGACCGCCGTGACGATCACCGTGTACGCGCCGGCCGCCAGGGAACCGTCCGTCCGGACGGCCCCGTCCTCGTCGGCCGCGGCGCGCAGCACCTGGGCGCCGGTCATGTCGGTGACGGTGACGACGGCGTGCTGGACCGCCCAGCCGTCCCGTGTCCGTACCTGTGCGCGAAGTCCCATCCCGTATCTCTCTCCTAGCTCGATGACCCGCGGCCGGCCCGAAGGAACCCGGGGCCACATGAGTCGGGCCCCGGGGCGGTCACGGCAGGCCGTCCCCTGCTCGCCGTACCCGCCACCGGGGCCCATTTCCACCCGGTCGTGACAGCCTCTCCGCTTGAAGTGCCGTCCGACCAGGGGTCTTCGCGATCCCTTCACGTGCGCGTGCGCATCCCTATAGGTGCACGCACGACAGGCGCTGGCGCGCCCGCGCCGCGAGGATCGATCACTCGCCCGGGTGGGCGAGTTCGAATCACTCGCCCGGGTGGGCGAGTTCGATGTCGTGCCCGTCGACCCCCGGGCCGCTCACGGTCAGCGATCCGGCCACCGGCGGGTAGCCGGTCGCGATGACCGCGTACTCGCCCGCGTCCAGGTCGGTGAAGGCGTACACCCCGTCCTCGCCGGTCGTCGCGGTGGCGACCACGTTGCCCGCCGCGTCGATCAGCGTGACCCGCGCGTCGGTCAGCGGGCTCCGGGCGGGTCCGGCCCGCACGACGCCCCGGACCAGCGCACCGGACCGCAGCGCGGCCTCGACGCGGGTGACGCCCTGGCCGCCGATCTCCACCGGCAGCGCCAGCGGACGGAAGCCGGCGGCGTTGACCGCGACGGTCACGGAGCCCGGGATCAGCTCGCCGAAGGCGAACTCACCGGACGGGCCGGACGCGCCGGTGGCCAGCACGTCGCCCCGGACGTCGGTCACGACGACCATCGCGCCGTCGACGGGTGCGCCGGACTCCGCGGCCTTGACGCTTCCGGCCAGTCCGCTCGTACCGGACAGCAGGATGTCGAAGGCCAGCGGCTCCTCGCCGACGACCACCGTGGACGCCTGCGGCTGGAAACCGTCGGCGGAGGCGATCAGCACGTAGCTGCCGGAGCCGGGGGCGTCCAGGGTGTAGCCGCCGTCGGGCCGGGCCACGGAGCGGCCGAGCTGCCGTCCGCCCAGCGAGATCAGGGTGACGGCGGCGCGGGCGACCGGAGCGCCCTCCGCACCACGCACCACACCGTGGACCGAGGTGCCGGAGGCAGGGGCGGGGGCAGGGACGCCGGCGGTGTCGACCGAGGTGACCCCGGCCGCGCCCTCGGAGACGGGACCGGTGGCCGCGCCGACGGCGGCGGGCACGGGGACCTCAGCCGTCTCGACGGCGGCGGAGGCGTCGGCCGAGGGGTCGGCCGAGGCATCGGTGGAGGTGTCGGCGGAGGCGTCGTTCGCCACGCTGCTCTTCAACGCGACCTCCTTGATGAAGATCGTCACGATGAAGGCGACGAGCGCGGCCGGAGCGGCGTACAGGAAGACGTCGCCGACGCCGTGCCCGTACGCGGCCTCCATGACCAGCCGCAGGGGCTCGGGCAGCTTGTCCAGGTCGGGGATGCCCCCGCCGCCGGTACCGCCGTGGCCGAACGCCGCACCCTCCGGGCCGAGGTCGGCGATGCCGTCCTTGACGTAGTGGGTGACCCGGTTGCCCAGGACCGCGCCGAGCGCGGAGACGCCGATCGCACCGCCGAGGGAGCGGAAGAAGGTGACGACGGAGCTCGCGGAACCGAGGTCCTCGGGAGCGACCTGGTTCTGGGTGGCGAGGACCAGGTTCTGCATCATCATGCCGATGCCGAGACCCATGACGAACATGTAGATCGCGACGTGCCAGTACGCGGTGTCGTACCGGATCGTGCCGAGCATCCCGAGCCCGGCCGTGACCAGGAAGCCGCCACTGACCAGCCACGCCTTCCAGCGCCCGGTCTTGGTGATGACCTGGCCCGAGATAGTCGAGGAGAGGAAGAGACCCGTGATCATCGGGATAGTCATCACGCCGGACATCGTCGGCGACTTGCCACGCGCCAGCTGGAAGTACTGGCTGAAGAAGACGGTGCCCGCGAACATCGCGACGCCGACGAACAGCGAGGCGATCGAGGCCAGCGTGATGGTGCGGTTACGGAAGAGGCGCAGCGGGATGATCGGCTCGGCGGCCCGCGACTCGGTGAGGACGAAGATCAGGCCGAGCAGGACCGAGCCCGCGACCATCACGCCACTCTGCCACGACAGCCAGTCGTACTTGTCGCCCGCGAAGGTCACCCAGACCAGCAGCAGGGAGACTGCGGCGCTGACGAAGAACGCGCCGGTCCAGTCGATCTTGACGCCCTCGCGCTTGACGACCGGGAGCTTCAGGGTCTTCTGGAGCACGATCAGGGCGATGATCGCGAACGGCACGCCCACGTAGAAGCACCAGCGCCAGCCCATCCAGCTGGTGTCGGTGATGACGCCGCCGAGCAGCGGACCACCGACGGTGGCGACGGCGAAGACCGCGCCCAGGTAGCCGCTGTAACGGCCGCGCTCGCGCGGGGCGATCATCGCGGCCATGACGATCTGCGCGAGGGCGGAGAGACCGCCGACGCCGATGCCCTGGACGACCCGGCAGGCGATGAGCATGCCGCTGCTGGTCGACAGACCGGCGACGACCGAGCCCAGGACGTAGATGATCAGGGCTATCTGGACCAGCAGCTTCTTGCTGAAGAGGTCCGAGAGCTTGCCCCAGAGCGGGGTGGTGGCGGTCATGGCCAGCAGCGAGGCCGTCACGACCCAGGTGTAGGCGCTCTGGCCGCCGCCGAGGTCGGAGATGATCTCGGGCAGGGCGTTGGAGACGACCGTCGACGACAGGATCGCGACGAACATGCCGAGCAGCAGCCCGGTCAGCGCTTCCATGATCTGCCGGTGTGTCATCGGCGTGCCGTCGGGGGCGCCGGAGGCGGGGGCGCCACCGTGCCCTCCGTGCTTGGCGTGGCCGCCCCGCACACCGGTGGGTGTGGTCGTAGCCATTGAGTTCCTTATCCGTGCGAATTTGCTTCTGTTACACAGGTGTACGGGTGTGAGCCTCGTCGCCGAGACCGGTCCTGCACTCGCCGGTGTGACGTCCGGGGGCGCAGCCGCCGGATCCGCGACAGGCGAAGCTGTCGCGCAGCCGGGACAGCAGCGCGATGAGCCGGCCGACGTCGTCGTCGGACCAGTCCTGGAGGTTGTGGGCGAACACCTCGGTGGTCCGCCGGGTCAGTTCGTCGAGCTGCTCGTGCCCGCCGGGGGTCAGCCGCAGGATGCGGGACCGCTTGTCCGCCGGGTCCGGAGACCGTTCGATCCAGCCGCGATCGGCCACATGGGCCACGTGGCGGCTGGTCACCGACATGTCCACGGACAGCAGCTCGGCGAGCCGGCTGATCCGCATCTCGCCGTGCCGGTCCAGGAGGGTCAGTACGGCGGCGGATCCCGCGGGACATTCGTGGGGCAGTGCGCGGGCGAGCCCCCTTTTGACGGCTCCGACGGCGCTGAGCTGCCGGGCCAGTTCCTCGTAACTACTCCGTGCGGCCACGGGAACCCCCAGCACACTCACGACTATGTTGTTGCTTAGGGCAACGATAGAAGCCGTTGGTTGCTACAGGCAAACGAAAACGGCCTTGCAGAAGTAAAGGAACGCAAAAGCCTCCGTAGGGTCCGGGTCAAGGCCGATCCCCAGCTGCGGTGACGCAGGTCGGACGGGGTGCGGGCTGGCCCGGGGGTTGGGCGGTGGGCCCGAGTTCGCTAGGGTCCTGCCCCATGGCACACAACCCCCACGCCCCTCAGTCGGGCCCCGAGGGCACCCCTGACCCGGCGGGCAGCACGCAGATGTTCCGCGCCTTCGTCGACGAGGGCGAGCCGCAGCGCCGGCAGCAGCCCGCGGCGACCTCTTCCGGGCCGAAGGCCGGGGTGATCGCGGCGGTGATCGCGGTCGTCGTCGTCCTCGGCGCGGTGGCCTGGCTCGCACTGGGCTGACCCGCGCTCGCACGGTCGCGCCCCAGGACGGTGCGTGCGCGCCCGCGACGGCACGACACGTACCAAGGTGCGCGCGCCCACGACACGTACCAAGGTGCGCGCGCCCACGACACGTACAACAGGTACGACCGTACGATCAACAGGTACGACCGTACGATCCGGCCGCACGGGGGACGGGAAGCGGAGCCGCACAGCCGGCCGCCGCTCCACCTCCGGGCGGCCTTCGTGCGTATCCGGGCCGCCTTCGTGTATATCCGGGCTTCCCGCCGTCCGGTCAGGTCACTTCCACACGGCGGAGACGTCCTGGGTGTCGACGCGCATCCCCAGCGGGACCCGCCAGGACTCCACGCAGACGGTGTACGTCTCCGAGCGCGCCGAACCCGCGCCGATCGGGGCGGGCAGGGGCTGCGACGAGGTGATGGTCGCCCAGTCGACGCCGAGGGCGCCGATGATGTGGGTGGCGAAGGTGACGGTCCCCGAGCGCGCCGGGGAGCCGCCGGTGTTGCGGAACTCCACGGTCACCTTCTCGCACCACCGTTTGTCCGCCGCCTCGCGCTGCGGTGCGCTCAACGACAGCGCGGCCGGGGTCGCGGGCGGAGCGGGAGGCTCCGGGGTGCCGGGGGTGCCGGGGGTGCCGGTGCCGGGTTCGCCGTGGCCCGGAGGCGAAGGGGTGCCGGACCCGCTGCCCGGCTTCGAGGGGTTCGCGGGTTTCGCGGGGCCAGGGGGCTTCGCGCCCGGCCCGCCGGGCGAACCGCCCCCCTGACCGCCCGGCGTCTCCGTACGCGCCCCGCCGGGACTGTCCTGGGCGCGCCCAGGCTCGCTCGCACCCGGGGAGGAGGGCGCGGACGAGAGACTGCCGGGCCCGCGACCGCCGGGGCCGCGCTCACCGCTGCCGCTGCCGCCGTTCCCGTCCAGCGGGACCAGCGTCACCTTGCCCGAGGGCTTCCCGTCGCCGCTCGACAGCCGGTCCCCGCCATCGGCGGCGGCGCCCACGGCCACGTACCCGTCGTCGCCCGGTCCGCTCCCGCAGGCGGCCAGGAGGCCGCCGCCCAGACACAGAGCGGCCGCCGAGGCGACGATGACGGTGCCTCGGCGGCGGGTGGAGCCGAATGTCTGACGTCGCATCGCGCCAGTGTGGCTGACGGACCGTCAAATCTGAACCCTGGTGCAGGGACCGGCGGAGTCCGGCCGAACTCCGCCGACCGGCTTCAGTCTGCGATGAGCCCTTCCCTGAGCTGCGCGAGTGTGCGGGTCAGCAGCCGGGAGACATGCATCTGGGAGATGCCGACCTCCTCGCCGATCTGCGACTGCGTCATGTTCGCGAAGAACCGCAACATGATGATCTGGCGCTCGCGCGGGGCGAGCTTGGCCAGCAGCGGCTTGAGCGACTCGCGGTACTCGACGCCCTCCAGCGCCGCGTCCTCGTACCCGAGGCGGTCGGCGAGGGAGCCCTCGCCGCCGTCGTCCTCGGGGGAGGGGGAGTCCAGGGAGGAGGCGGTGTAGGCGTTGCCGACGGCGAGACCGTCGACCACGTCCTCCTCGGAGACCCCGAGCGCGCGGGCCAGCTCCGGCACGGTCGGCGAGCGATCGAGCTTCTGCGCGAGCTCGTCGCTGGTCTTGGTCAGGGCGAGCCGCAGCTCCTGGAGACGACGGGGGACCCGCACGGACCAGGAGGTGTCGCGGAAGAAGCGCTTGATCTCGCCGACGACGGTGGGCATCGCGAACGTGGGGAACTCGACGCCCCGTTCGCAGTCGAACCGGTCGATCGCCTTGATCAGGCCGATCGTGCCGACCTGGACGATGTCCTCCATCGGTTCGTTGCGGCTGCGGAACCGCGCCGCGGCGTACCGCACCAGCGGGAGGTTCAGTTCGATCAGTGTGTCCCGCACATAGGTCCGCTCCGGACTGTCCGTTCCCTCGGGGCCCGAGGCGGGGCCGAGCGCGGCGAGCCGCAGGAACAGGGAGCGGGACAGCGTACGGGTGTCGATGGCTTCCGGCGAGCTGGTGAGCACGGCGGGTGCCGGCACGCTCTTCGTGAGCGTGAGCACCTTCGAGCTGCCCTGTTCTTCGGACATGCCACCCCCTTGAGGTCGCGGACGGTCGCGGTGGCCGCGACCATCGGAGGAACGCAGCCTCCACCTGAATACCGGAGGCGGGGCTGCGGCAAACGCGCTTCGAGCAGAATGTCACATGTCGGCAACACGCTGTAGTGACATGTCGACAAGTCAGCGCCGAATCCGCCCTGGAAAGAGGGGGTGTAGGCCTTTTATGCCGTCAGAACTGCTCTGTGGACGGTCTACCCGTTCCGGTTACGCCTCGATCCTGTTTGCGGATCTCAGTCGGGCGAAACTTCTGGCGAGAAGCCTTGACACATGCATCTGGGAGACGCCCAGCTCCGCGCTGATCTGAGACTGAGTCAAGTTGCTGTAGTAGCGCAGGAGGAGGATGCGCTGCTCGCGCTCGGGGAGCTGGACGAGGAGGTGCCGGACGAGATCGCGGTGTTCGACACCCGCGAGCGCGGGGTCCTCGTAACCGAGACGGTCGAGGAGTCCGGGCAGCCCGTCGCCCTCCTGGGCGGCCTCCAGGGAGGTGGCGTGGTACGAGCGCCCCGCCTCGATGCAGGCGAGCACTTCATCCTCGGAGATCTTCAGCCGCTCGGCGATCTCGGCGGTGGTCGGGGACCGCCCGTGGGCGGTCGTCAGATCCTCGGTGGCGCCGGTGACCTGGACCCACAGCTCGTGCAGCCGGCGGGGGACGTGGACGGTGCGCACGTTGTCGCGGAAGTACCGCTTGATCTCGCCGACGACGGTGGGCATTGCAAACGTGGGGAACTGGACCCCGCGGTCCGGGTCGAACCGGTCGATGGCGTTGATCAGGCCGATGGTGCCGACCTGGACGACGTCCTCCATCGGTTCGTTGCGGCTGCGGAACCGCGCCGCGGCGTACCGCACGAGGGGAAGGTTCGCCTCGATGAGGGCGGCCCGGACCCGGCGGTGCTCCGGAGTGCCCGGCTCCAGGTTCTTGAGCTGGCCGAAGAGGACCTGGGTGAGCGCCCTGGTGTCGGCGCCGCGGGTCCTGGCGGGCCTGGCGGAGGGGTCCGGGGTCTCGGTCTGGATGTCCTCGGCCCGGACGGTCTGAACGGTCTGGACGGGCTGGGCGGTCTGGGGAGGCACTTGAGGCGCTGTACTGGCCGGCACGGTGACGCCACCCCTTCGCGGTCAACTACGGTCAACTCATCCGTCAAAAGCGGTCATAGCATCACAAGACATGTCCACTGTGTGCAAGCACCTCATAGTGCCGTGTTGAGGTCATAAGGGTTTAAACAGCAACAAAGAAACCCCCCGCCCGTCGGGCGAGGGGTTGCTGGAACCGGACCGAATCGGCGCCGGAGAAGCGTCAGAAGGGGTAGTCGGCGATCACCCAAGTGGCGAATTCCCGCCACTGTCCGGCAGCGGCCTGGTGGGCCGGGTGCTCGATGTACCGCTTGAGCGCGTCCTCGTCGGCGACGGCGGAGTTGATGGCGTAGTCATACGCGATCGGCCGGTCGGTGATGTTCCAGGCGCACTCCCAGAACTCCAGCTCCGGAACCTGCCCCTCCAGCTCCCGGAAGGCCCGGTCCCCGGCGGCGACCCGGGGGTCGTCCCGCTCGACGCCCTCGTTCAGCTTGAAAAGGACCAGATGGCGGATCATCGCACTACTCCTACTTCACCAGCTCTGACATGAAGTCACCGACGCTCTGCGCGGCGGTTGAAATGCCTTCGAACCCTACCTGGACCAGCTCGGCGGCCCGCTGCGGAGACATGATGATCGTGTACAGCACGAAGACCACCACTATGTAGATGATGATCGTCTTTGCCTTGGCCACAATCCTGCCTCCCCATCGACCCCATGTGCGATCGGGCGATTGTATCCGCACGGATGGCCGTATCCGGTGGCCGTTTTTGATCACTGATGCGGCCTTTAAGGACCTACGACCCCGCCATCAAGGTCTTTTGCCCGACCACACGGCTCCCGCCGCCCGGCAGGATGGATACCGAGCCCAACGGGACCAGGCAGGACCCGGAGGGCCGGAACAGGGCCTCTCTGTGGGGTCACCGCCGCGCGATTCCCCCTGACCGCGGCGGAGGGCCGGCAGGCCCTGTTCTCACCGGGGGAAGCGGCTTGTCCCCCCGATGCCGCTTCCCCCGACCTGACTTTTCCGACGTCCAAGCCGCTGGTCAGACGAGCCCGCTCGTGTCGATGTCGAGGTCGAACGGCAAGGGAAGCCGCACGACGGCACCGAACGGGTAGGGGCCCTCCACGTGGGTGTACCCCAGCTTCTGTGGCTCTGAGAAGAGCGTGATGCTGCGATCGATGCGGCCGACGAGCAGGTACAACGGTGCCCCGTACTCGGCGTATCTACGTCGCTTGACGACCCGGTCCGTCTCCGCGTTCGATTCGGATGTCACTTCTACGATCAGCAGCGTCTGGTCAGGAAGAAGGGCGCTGCCTCCTTTGGCTAGATCCTCCGGCACAACAGCGATGTCCGGGACGTACCAGTTGGAGGACCCGGGCAGATCCAGATTCCCGGAACCTTCCACGCACCCGAGTTCGTCGACTCGCCCCTCGATTTGGCGGCGTACGAGCTTGGCGGCGCGCTCGTGGTCCCACGTTGGTGACACCGGTTCGATGATCCCCTCAATGATCTGGACACGGTCCCCGCGGATGCGCTGCACGGCGAACTTCAGGGCACGCTCGGTGTTGAGGCCTTGGCTGTAGTCCGGAGCACTGGTCATTACATCCTGCTTCCGTCAATGTCCGAGACAGGGTTGTGATGCGTCCCGCCATGGCGGCGCGCAACCAGCGGGGGTGCGCGGGAACCACGTCTGCCACCCGTTCGAGGGCTCTGCGAGCTGACGGTCACCCCCGCACGTGCGGGGACGACTCTCGACATAGCCAATACTCTCAAGTTTTCAGGGGAACAGCTCCGTAGGCGCGGGGCCCGCAGTACATGACCTGCGGTTCCATGCAGCCAAGTCATGCTGAGCGCGCATTGCTGATCGTTCCGTAGGCGTCGGGCGCAGCGAGTCGATCGGGAATGGCCGGGCTCAGACGGGTTTGAGCAGGTCGCGGAGGCTGGCCACGCGCGCCCTGGCGGCGGTGACCTCGGCCATGCCCGGTGAGTTCTCGACCCTCCCGGGGTGGGCCTCGCGGCACAGGCGGCAGAGCCCGTCGGGGAGCGCTTCCGGGGGACCGGGGCGGCCGCAGTCGGTGCACTCCACGAGGATGCGGCGGGCGGGGGCAGGAGTGGCGAGTGAGGCGTTCTCCGTGGGCAGCCGGGGAGGCATCTTGTCGGCGAGGCGGCGGCGGAGGAGGCCGGCGGGGGAGTCGACCTTCGCGGGGAGCCCCGCCGTCAGTGCACTGGTCAGGTAGTCGACGCTCACGCCTCTGGCGAGCCACTCCGCTGCCTGTGCTTCCAGGGCGGCGCAGTCGCCGGCGGAGAGGGCGAGCCGGTGATCGTCACGACCGAGACGGGCCAGCGCGAGGTAGGCGGGGCTGGCTTCGACGGCGTGCGGCTTCGCGGGCCGGGAGTCCGGAGCGGACGGCGCGGGTTCGGCGTCCGACGACGCCTGGGCCGGTGTGCGTTGCTGCGGTACGGCGGTGGGTTCGGGGTCCTGTTCCGGGCCGGTGCTCTCCGGCGCGAGTGGCGGCGGAGGCTCCTCGGCCGGGACCCACGGTGGCGGCGGTGCGGTGTCGGGGACGGAGGCTTCCGGCACGGGGGCTGCGGCCAGGGCGGCCTGCTCGGTGGCGAGGTACGCGTTCCACCACTCGTTGTCGCGCGCCGTGCGGGACCAGAAGGTGCGGAAGACCCAGCGGGTCTCGTCGCCCACGCCGACCGGGCATCGGACACGCCGCAGGTGCCCGGCGACGGAGAGGCCGGTCAGGGAAGTGGAGATGGCCTGCTGGCCGTAGAGCGGGAGTTGCTTGGCCAGGTTCTTCACGCTCATGGCCGCGCCCTCGGGGAGGTGGTCGATGAATCCGGCGACGTACCGCTCGCGGGTCGGCAGGAGAGCGAAATCGTGCTGCGTACGGGCCTGTTGATCCGGCGCGGAGCGTTTGCCGTAGCCGGGCTTGGCCATCGGGTACGCCGGTGAGGCCGCTGGGACACGCAGGGCAGAGCTAGGCTGCTGAGTAGCCACGGGATCGCCTTCCAAGCAATCGATCTTGCGGTGAGACCCCGGCCTGGTGCTTGCTACACCGGTCGGGGTCGTTTGGTTCTCGCACCGTAAGCAGTCGTGACGCTGCGCCGCAAGCTGTCACGATTAGTCATATTGGCTGGTCGCGCCAGGGTGGGGAGGTAGGGGAGGTTTTCCCCAACCCCTTCTTCTACCTACCGGCTAAAGAAGGCGCTCGAACCTCGGGTCCCGCATCCCGAAGCCCGAGTCCCGGCACCCGAGCTTCGGGCCGGGGCCTCATTCACGTACCCCCGGAAGAGTGACGCGACCGTCCCGAAGCCCGAAGCTCAGGGCTCGGGATCCGAGCTTCGGCGGGAGGGCGGAGACACCCGGCCCTGCGGGGGCGAGCGGCCTTCCATCTCACGATCGTTCGGCCGCCGCCTACGATCGCAGCATGATTCGTGCAGTCGTGTTCGATGTCGGTGAGTGCCTGGTCGACGAGACCCGTGAGTACGGCACTTGGGCTGACTGGCTCGGGGTTCCTCGCCACACCTTTGCCGCGCAGTTCGGAGCCGTGATCGCTCAGGGCAGGGACTACCGCGAGACGTTTCAGGTCTTCCGCCCCGGGTTCGATCTCTATGCCGAGCGGGAGGCCCGGGCCGCCGCCGGGCAGCCTGAGCACTTCGAGGAGTCTGATCTGTACCCCGACGTACGTGACTCTCTCGCGGCCTTGCGCGCGGACGGCCTGTGGCTCGGTATCGCCGGTAATCAGACGGTCCGGGCGGGCGGCATCCTGCGAGGTCTGTTCGCTCAGGATGTCGACCTGATCGGTACGTCTGACGACTGGGGTGCGTCGAAACCCGACCCCGAATTCTTTGTACGCGTCGCAGAAGTCGTCCCGGCCGCGGTCGACGAGATCCTCTACGTCGGTGACCGCGTCGACAATGACTTGCGCCCGGCCGTTTCGGCGGGCATGCATACCGCCCTCGTGCACCGCGGGCCGTGGGGCACGATTCAGTGGGGGACGGAAGAGGCGAGGAGGCTCCCCACCTTTCGGGTGGGGAGCCTCCTCGAACTGTCGCCGCTGATCAAGCAGTTCAACGCGCGAGAGCACTGACGGTCGTCGACCAGTCGTAGAGCCGTTCGTCCAGATCCCTCACGCACGGTTCGTGTTGGTGGGCGGCCAGAGTTTGCCGAACCTCGCGCACCCGGTCCATGCCGGTCGCGTACCAGGTGCGCTTCAGCTGGTCGAGCGCGCGGACAGCGTACTGACAGGCCGCGACGGGGGCGCCCGCTGCCGCCTCGACAGCGGCGAGATCGCCGAGTACGACGGATCGCTGCTTCTCCTCCGCTTGGGGAAGCTGGTCCAGGGCAGCGGACAAGGTGGCCCGGGCCTGCGGCAGATGCCCCGCCCGTAGCTGCGTGTTGCCCTTGAACGCGGCCAGACGCGCAGCGCTGAACCAGTCGAACCATTCGGGCACAAGGTGCTCGTTGCCCGCTGCGAGCACGTCTTCCCCGTGGCCGATGAGGTGAAGAGCGGTGCGGGTGTTGCTCGCCCGGGTCTCGCATTCGGCTTCAACGGCATCGAGCCATGCGAGGAGCAGAGCCGGGGAGTCACCGCGACGAGCATAGGTTCGCGCCGCGACGATCCGCCGTGCGGCCTCATCCCGGTGCCCTTCCCATCCCGGTACGAAGGCCATGTGCGCAAGTGTCGCGGCCCCAAGAAGATGATCCTCGGCCTCCCGGGCCGCCTGCAGGCCGCGCAGCCATGTCTCATCCGCTTCGTCGGACTCCCTGAGGTCGAAGAACTGAATGCGCCCTGCGAGTAGCCACGTTTCCGACAACGAGGAAGCCACTGACTGGCGGGTACGGCCGACCGTTTCCGTAAGCAGGACACACCCGAGTTCTGCGTGCCCGATCACGGTCGGGTAGAGGGCTGTCGGCGCGACGGACCAGTAGAGGTTCCGATGAGCGCGGGTAACAGCGGCGAAGTCACTGCCGACCGACACGGGTTGGACCGTGGCTGTCGACTGGACGGGTACAGCAGCCAGGCCCTTCCCGGCGGCGTTCAATGCGGAGTGCGGTCGCTGCCCGCCACTCCCCCTTCCCGGCGGAGGGACGAACCCAAGCTCCTCCATGCTCTGGCCCAACAAGTGGACGAGCGCTGACTGCAGATCCGGGTGAGGCCACGGCGGTGCCGAGGACTCCCAGCGCCTCACCTGCCGTACTCCTACGCCGAGGGCTTCTGCGAGCGCCTGTTGTGAGTGATACCCGGCGGCTACGCGCGCCGACCGTAGACGGGTGTTGATTCGTGGTTGGGGCACCGTGCACCTCCGTAGCGGTTGTAATGATGGTGACAGTTGGCCCTCTCTGATCCGAGCGATCCCTCAAATGGTTGCAGGTAAGTCCTCTTTGATGCCTCAAAGAGTCCTATGAAAGTCCTCGAAAGTGGTCACTGATAGGGCCAGTCTGGGCTTTCGTCAGACACCACGCAGCGAGGAAAACCATGATCGGTGCTCGGGCATCACAGCAACGCCACGGGAAGCCACCGGCGGACGAGGAGGTTCGACCACCTTCTCCCCGCACTCCAGAACGGAAGGCTTTTACCCTGATCACCTTATCCAAGCGCGCAGTCGCACCGGATGCCGCGTACCGCACATTGCTCGGTCACACCACGACCTGCGCCGCGTGCCGCGCGGGAGTCTCCTGTCCGACGGCCGTGCGCTTGGACCGGTCTTGGCGGAAGGCCCGACGCGGATGAGGTGCTACCCGGGCGAAGAGGCACACGAGTTGCCGATTGAGGGCGAGTCGGGTGCCTACTGTCCGGAGCATGAGGTGACGCTGCTCTGGCGGGGTGACCCGGTCACGGCCGCCGAAGCGACCGGGGGTGCGGGCGCTGCTCTGGACGGGTTGTCGGCGGGTGCGGACGGCCCGTACGGCGTTGTCTGCCGCAGTGCGTTGGTGACGGGTCTGGCCGGAGTGCACGCCCTCTGCCTGCGGCCGGACTGTGTCTGTCCGTGTCATGCGATGGCCACCGCTCTTCGGGAGGCCGGATGAGCATCAACTTCGCGGCAACGGATGTCCGTACGTGCGAGGCGTGTTGGCGTTCTCCGGTGACCGCCGCCCGGCACACCGTTCGCGGCCGGGACCTTCTCTGCCGAGCGTGCGCCGAGAGTGGCTGTCCGCGCCGGGTCGATCTCTTCCCTCCGTACGGGATCTACCGACTGCACCGTCCTGCCAATCGAACCGTTTCACCGATCAGAGGAGATGAACGATGACCACTAACCCCGTACGGGCGGATGCCGGTAAGCATGGTGGGCAGCCGTCGGACAAGCCGTGGACGCCGCCTTCGGAGCCGAAGCCGTCCCCGGACGGCAGTCGGCCTCAGTGCTTCCCGCAGTCGTGAGCACCGCGCAGGAGGTCCCTACGTACCCGGCGCTGGTGCAGGAGCTGGCCGATCGTGGGCTGATCGGTGCTTGGTGGCGACGGGTTTTCGAGGCTGTTCCGCGCAGCCGGTTCGTTCCGGCGGATGTGTGGCGGCAGTTGCCCGACCGGTGTGAGCCGGTGGTGGGGACGGATGCGTGGCTGGCGTTGGTGAACAGCGACGAGCCGGTCGTCACCCAACTCGACGACGGGGCCGAGGGGGGCCCGGGTGTCGCGACGTCGTCGAACTCGAAGCCCTCGATGGTCGCCCGGATGCTCACGCTCCTCGAAGTCCAGGACGGTCAGCGGGTGTTGGAGATTGGGACGGGGACAGGGTATGTGTCCGCGCTGCTCTGCGAGCGGCTCGGTGACGATCTGGTTCACAGTGTCGAGCTGGACCCGGTCGTGGCCCGGCAGGCGGCCGACGCCCTCGCGCAGTCCGGGTACCGGCCACACCTTCGCATCGGGGACGGTGAGCAGCCCTGGTCCGGACTGGGGCCCGTCGACCGGCTGATCGCCACCTGCGCCCTGCGGTACGTCCCGTACGCGCTGCTCCGCCAGGTCCGCCCTGGCGGTGTCGTCGTGGCCCCGCTCGCCCGGGAGTTCTGGTCCGGAGCGCTGGTCCAGCTCCGCGTTCAGGGCGACGGCACCGCGGCCGGCGCGTTCTGCGGCGGGGCCACGTACATGCCGATGCGAGCCCACCGCGTCCCCGACCTCCACGACGTACAGGGCAAAGGACGGTCCCGTGCGGCGGGCCTGGACCCCGCTCGCCTCCTCGACCTCGGGTTCGCCCTGTACGCGGGGGCACGGCTGCCCGGCGTACGGCTCGTCCACCAGAACATCCCCGAGGGTGCGCGGGTGTGGGTGACCCGGGAGAACGGGTCCGGAGCGATGGCCGCTTCGGGGGAGGAGGTGTGGCAGTACGGGCCCGGGTTCCTGTGGGAGGAGATCGAGCAGGTCTGGTGGGAGTACGAGGTGGCGGGGCGACCCGGTGCCGAGGAATTCGGGCTGACCGTGACCGGCCGCGGCCAGCAGGTCTGGCTGGGGGACCCGAGCGACGTCATTCACCCCGCCAGAGAGTGACCCGGATACGCCGGGGCCCGCCGTGCGGACTGCGGGTCCCTGATTCTGCCGGGCCGCCGGTGGCCGGGTACACGCCACACTCGCTTTCGAGTTCCGTTCCCGCGGGTCAAGCCGCAGTCCGTAGCCGTTCAGAGACGGCCCGATGGCTCAGCCGGGCCCGTGGCAGTCGGGACTGTGGCGCAACCATGCCCCGCTCCCCTAGGGGGATCGGCCCGTGGCCGCTAGCAGAAGGTCGAGATGCCGTTCTTGACTGCTGTGTAGACGAGGGGGTAGCCGGCGATGTCCAGTGTTCCCGCGGCATTGGTCGTCGTCTTGCACGCGGGTATGTGCACCGTCGGCGCGAAGCAGCCCGCGGTCGCGCCGGCTGCGAAGTTCGACGTGGCACACCACACGTCTCCTCCGCGCTGCGACTCGAACACGACCCGGCCACTGATCGTCTTTGCGCTCGATGTCGGGTTCTGAGCGACCAGAACACCCTGCGCGTCGTTGTTGTTGTTGAGGACGATGCACGTCTTCAAGTTCAGTCCCGAGGTGGGGTGGTACAGGTAGTGGGTGCAGTGCCAGTTCGCGTTGGTTTTCACCGGCTTCCAGTTAACGGTCTCGCTCGCCTGCGCGGGCTGCGCGACGACAAGCACCGCACTCGCTGCGAGCGCTGCCGTAGCAAGTCTCTTCCTGCGCGCCATGGTCTTTCCCCTCCCTCTGCCAGCCCCCAAGCGGGGCCGGATCGGGTGGCAGACTAGCAATTTCGCAGGTCACGAGCAGCGCTGAATTCAAGCCCGCACGTCGGTGAAGTACTCAGGCCCGCCGTGGGATGCAGATCGGCCTACTCGATACGGAAGATGAGGCACAGCATCACGACGGCTTTCAAGACCTCGACACCGGGCGTACGGCATGGCGCGACGGATCGAAGCCTCGTCTGGAAAGCGGCCGGGCGAAGAGGCTGCCGCCGGCTAAGGCTGAGAGCGAAGCGAAGGGTCCGGCTCGATGAGCCGGACCCTTCGTCCACAAGCGGTAGCGGTGGGATTTGAACCCACGGTGACGGGTTACGCCACACTCGCTTTCGAGGCGAGCTCCTTCGGCCGCTCGGACACGCTACCGAGAGAGAGCTTAGACCATCCCGGGGCGTGGACAGAAATCGGTTCTCGGGAGCGGGGCCTTACCTGGTCAGGCAGCCGGGGCGTGCCTGGTCAGGTGGTGGGGCCCTGCCGGTCAGAGCGCCCGGAAGAAGGCCGTCAGTTGCTCGGCGCACGTGTCCTCCAGGACGCCGCCGATCACCTCCGGGCGGTGGTTGAGGCGGCGGTCGCGGACGACGTCCCAGAGGGAGCCGGCCGCTCCCGCCTTCTCGTCGCGGGCTCCGTAGACGACCCGGGCGACGCGGGACTGGACCAGGGCGCCCGCGCACATCGTGCAGGGCTCCAGGGTGACCACCAGCGTGCAGCCGGTCAGGCGCCACTCGCCGTGGGCCTCGGCCGCCCGGCGCAGGGCGAGGATCTCGGCGTGCGCGGTCGGGTCGCCGGTGGCCTCGCGTTCGTTGTGGGCGGCGGCCAGTTCTGCGCCGTCGGGGCCGAGGACGACGGCGCCGACCGGCACATCTCCGGCCGACGCCGCCCGTCCGGCTTCGGCCAGGGCGCGGCGCATCGGTGCCTGCCAGGGGTCGCGTACGGGGTCGGGCTCGGTTACGCGTACGGGATCCGGGGCGGGCTCGGGTGAGGGGTCCGGCGGTCGTGCGGTCACCCGCGGACCCTAACGGACGGGACAGGACGGACGTGACAGGACGGACGGGGGCAGGTGGTGGAGGGGAGGCGGAGAGGGGAGGCGTACGGGCCGGCGGCTAGCGGACCGACTCCAGGACCTCCGCCGCTCCCACGGCCTCCGCGATCTCGGAGAGTGCGTCGGTCTGCAGGGTGAGCAGCTCCTTCTCGGACAACCCGAGGTCGGCGAGGATACCGAGCTCGCCGATCGGTCCCGCCGGCACGGCGTCCGGGTCGGGGCCGTCCTCGTCCGGGTCGACGGCCGCGGGGGCGGACCGTTCCGGTTCGCCGTCCTCGGTGCCGTCGAGGTCGACGAGCTCCTCCAGGGCGGCGATCTCGTCCTCGGCCCCTGGTTCCCGGCCGAGTACTTCGTCGGTGAGCAGGATCTCCCCGTAAGAGGAGCGGGCGGCGGCGGACGCGTCCGAGACGTAGATTCGGGGGTCCTCCTCACCGTCCACCCGGACGACGCCGAACCAGGCGTCCTCCTGCTCGATGTAGACCAGGACCGTGTCCTCGTCCACCGAGGCCTCCCGGGCCAGATCTGTCAGATCGGACAGGGTCTCCACATCGTCGAGCTCTGTATCGCTCGCTTCCCACCCGTCTTCGGTGCGCGCGAGCAGTGCGGCGAAGTACACCGTGACTCTCCCACTGGTCATAGGCGAATCGGTCCGGCGGGAGGGCGAACGGTGATCCGTCCGTCCTGCGCCCCGCCCAACCGGCATCGTGGCAGAAACAAGCGCTGTGCGAGACCTCTTCGGCCGTTGCGTCGGCCATCAGTTCCAGGAGTGCCTGGTCGGCCGTCGCCCTGACGAGGCGATCCGCGGGGGGAGTGCGCCGGTGGTACGAGGAGGATTCACCAGCGGAACGTGCGCATCCGCATCTGTTGGCGCATACGGGCCGCACGGGCCCGGCGCGGCTGTACGCGATCGCGCAGCTGCTTGGCCTCGTGGAGCTCACGGAGGAACTGGGCGCGTCGACGACGGCGGGCGGCGTCACTCTCCTGCGCGTCCTCGACGTCACTCGCCGCGCCCTCGGCGTCGCGCCCGTCGCGCCGCCCGCGCGAGGCCGGGTCGCGCCGCAGTTCCCCGTCAGCCATCGACACACCACCCCAGTGCTGGGTCCGTATGCCCCCACCTTCCCCCCGAACAGGTGGTTGATGCCAGCGCAGAGTGCCGGGCGGCGCGGTTACTGTTGACACATGCGGATCCACGTCGTCGACCACCCGCTGGTGGCGCACAAACTCACCACGCTGCGCGACAAGCGCACCGACTCCCCGACCTTCCGGCGGCTCGCCGACGAGCTGGTCACCCTTCTCGCCTACGAGGCCACCAGGGATGTGCGCACCGAGCTGGTCGACATCGAGACCCCGGTGACGCCCACGACCGGGGTGAAGCTCTCGCACCCCCGGCCCCTGGTCGTCCCGATCCTGCGGGCCGGTCTGGGCATGCTGGACGGCATGGTGCGGCTGCTGCCGACCGCCGAAGTGGGCTTCCTCGGCATGATCCGCAATGAGGAGACGCTCCAGGCGGAGACGTACGCGACCCGGATGCCCGAGGACCTCTCCGGCCGCCAGGTCTACGTCCTGGACCCGATGCTGGCCACCGGCGGCACTCTCGTCGCGGCCATCCGCGAGCTGATCAAGCGCGGGGCCGACGATGTCACCGCCGTCGTCCTCCTCGCGGCGCCCGAGGGCGTCGAGGTGATGGAGCGCGAGCTGGCCGGGACCCCGGTCACCGTCGTCACCGCCTCCGTCGACGAGCGGCTCAACGAGAACGGCTACATCGTGCCGGGCCTCGGGGACGCGGGCGACCGGATGTACGGCACGGCCGAATAGGTCCGGACGCAGCCGAATAGGTCCGGACAGGGCCGTTTCACGATTTCGCGCCCCGTGCCGGCGTCGTACGTATCCGTACGGTGTCGGGGCGGGGCGCGAAATCGTGTGCGGGTTCAGCAGGAGCGTGTGCGGGGTTCAGCAGGAGGAGGACGGGGCCGGGGCCGGCTTCGTCAGGGCCGCCATCGCGGCGGTGGCCTCCTGCGGGGTGCTGAACGCCTTGAACTTCGTCCCGAGGATCAGGTCGACCTCGCCCGTCCTGCGGGTGTCGGTCTTCTGCACCGTCCCCGCCAGCTGGGTGCCGAGCACGGTGAAGCTGCCGTTCGTCGCGGTCGGTGCGCCGAGCAGCACGCCCGTCCCGGGCACCTTCTTGTCGTACGCCTTCGTCGCGTTGCCCACCTCGCCGATGGTGAAACCGCGTTTCTTGAGCTCCTCGGCGGCGGACTTGGCCAGCCCGCTGCGCGTGGTCGCGTTGTAGACGTTGACCTTGATGGCAGCCGGTTTCGGCAGCGCCTTGGCGGATGCCGCCGACGGCTTCGAGGTGGGGCAGTCCCGCTGGTGATCGGCCGCGCTGGCGCTCTTGTCGCCGCCGGTGAAGACGTCGATGAGCTGCAGCGTGCCCCAGCCGGCGAGGCTGAGGGCTACGACGGCTCCGATGCCCGCGAGGACCAGCCTGCGGCGGTGCCGGGGGCGGCGCATACGGGGATAGGCGTCGCCCGTGATGCGGTACTTTCCGCCCATGCCGGGGGGAGTGAGCATGCTCATGGAGGCAGCGTAATGCGACCCTGTGTCCATGCGTACAAGATGATCAACGTATGACACCCGGATGAGCGCGAAAACACCCGAAAGGCCCGAATTGGGCATCGGTGGGGTGCGGAACCCGGGTGGGGTGTGCGGGCGCCCTCGTGGAGGTGTGCGCGAGCGGCCGGGGGCGGCGTCAGCCCAGGTCGAGGACGCGGGCGTGCAGCACCTGGCGCTGCTGGAGCGCGGCCCGGACCGCCCGGTGCAGGCCGTCCTCCAGATAGAGGTCGCCCTGCCACTTCACGACGTGGGCGAACAGGTCGCCGTAGAACGTGGAGTCCTCGGCGAGGAGCGTCTCCAGGTCCAGCTGGCCCTTGGTGGTCACGAGCTGGTCCAGGCGAACCGGACGCGGCGCGACATCCGCCCACTGTCGGGTGCTTTCCCGGCCGTGGTCGGGGTATGGCTTCCCATTTCCGATGCGCTTGAAGATCACACGGAAAGCCTACCGGGCAAGGGCCACCGGGCGCAGCCAGGGAAGCTCACCGCGATGACGGTGCAAAGGGTGTAGAGCGCCGCATAGGGTCGGATATTTGGGCAGGGGGCGCGGAGTTCGTGGGGGCGTGGGAGGTCGCGGGGGGTCCCGGTAGCGGGCCCGGTGCGGAATCCGTGGGGATTCCGCACCGGGGCCCGCTGTTGGTCCACCGTGCGGGCTCGCGTTCCGCCGCTTACGGGGCGGGCCCGTTTCGGGCTGCCGCTCCTACTCCGCGACCCGGCCGTGACCCTCGCGCAGGCCGCCGCCGCTGCCACCGCTGCCGGGCGTACCCGTGCCGGTGTCGGGGGTGACCGGGCGGGTCAGGGAGCGCAGGTCGTGGGCGTACGTCCCGACCGCGTTGGCGATCACGTCGATGTTGGTGTCGAAGTGACCCATGTCGATGTTGTCCAGGTCGTCGCAGGCCGCGTGGTAGCAGGGGTCGTACGCGATCCCCGCCTCGCCACCGAACACCTCGGCCTGGGCCGCCGTCTTGATGCCCTCCGCCCCGGTGTCCGTACCGCCGGACGGGATGCCGACCTCGATGAACGGTCCGTAGTCCGAGCGGCCGGTGAAGTCGGTGCCCTCGTGCGGCTTGCCCTTGCCGTCGAGGAACTCGTTGATGTCGCGCTCCAGTTGGGCCGAGCCCTCCGGGCCTGCGCCCTCGCCGACATTGTCGGAGTTGTCGCCGTCGAAGACGAACTGGACGCCGTTCGGCGAGGCGATCATGTCGAAGTTCAGATAGAGCGCGATCTGCTCGCGCTGCTTCTCGGAGAGCGCCGCGACGTACTTCTCCGAGCCGATCAGGCCGTTCTCCTCGGCCGACCACCAGGCGAACCGCACCTTGTTGGCGGGCTTGCTCTTCGACTTCGCCAGGTCCAGTGCGACTTCGAGCAGGCCGGCGGAGCCGGAGCCGTTGTCGTTGATGCCGGGGCCCTCGGTCACCGAGTCGAGGTGGGCGCCGAGCATCACCGTCTGCGCCGTGCTGCCGCCGGGCGTCTCGGCGATGACGTTGCGGGTGGGGCGGTCCTCCTGGAGCTCACGGATCTCGAAGGAGACCGTGACCTCGCCGCCCGCGACGTCGGCGGCCAGCTTCTCGCCCTCCGCCTGGGTGAGGCCACCGGTCGGGATCCTGCCCGCCGCGACCTCGCCGAGCGTGCCGGACAGGGCGCCCTCGACGTTGTTGTAGATGACCGCCCCGGCCGCGCCCGCGTCGGCGGCGGCCGCCTGCTTCTCGGCGAAGGAGCAGCCGCCGCGCTTGATCAGCGCGATCTTGCCGGTGAAGGTCGTGGACGCGTAGTCGGCGGCCTCGCAGCCCGTCGTCCCGTCGACGGGCACCGCGACGAGCGCCGCCGTCAGGCCGCCCACCTCGGTCGACGGGGTGTACGTCATGGCCTTGATCGTGACGTCGCGGGGCGTCGGCGTCACCACGGCGAGCTTCTCGGCCAGCGTCTCGGTGTAGGTGAAGCGGAAGTTCTCGTACGAGACCTTGTACCCGGCCCGCTGGAGCTGGCGGTAGACGTACGCCGCCGAGGCGTCGTGGCCCAGTGAGCCGGCGGCGCGGTGACCGTCGGTCGAGTCGGCTATCGCCTGGAACTGCTGGAGGTGGCGGTAGGCGTCGCGTGCGGACGCCTTCCTCACCAACTCCTTCGACAGCTTGGCCGCCTCCTTACCGGGGTCGTGCGGCGCGGGGCGGCCGGGGTGCGGGGACGCGGCCAGGAGGAGCGGTGTGGCCAGGGCGGTGGCGGCCACGACAGCTATGGCTCTGCGACGTGTTGCGTGCACAGGAGTCCTTCCGGTCTGAACGGCTGGTGCTCTGAGCGGCTCAGTACCTGAACCGCCGGTGCTCCGAGCGGCTCAGTACCTGAACGGCTGAACAAATGTGCTGCGAAAGCTAGCGAGTGGGGTGACGCCTGTGAACAGATGTGGCCGGATTCGATCGGTGAGAGGGAGGTGTCGGCCTGATCCGGCTCTCGACCACGTCACTTCGGGGTCGAGCGCCGGAGCAGGCCGACTACCCGCCCGACTTCTTGGGCGGTGAGCCGCCCGACCTCCGGGGCGAGGGCCCGCTCGGCTTCTTCGCCGCTTTGGTCGCCTTCTTCGCCGCTTTGGCAGCCGCCTTGGCCGCCGCCTTGGCCTCCTGCTTGTACGCGCGCACCTCGACGAGCGACTCCGGGCCCGTGATGTCGGCGACCGACCGGTGCGATCCGGCCTCGCCGTACGGGCCCGCCGCCTCCCGCCACCCCGCCGGCCGTACGCCGAACTGCTTGCCGAGCAGCGCCAGGAAGATCCGCGCCTTCTGTTCGCCGAAGCCGGGCAGCGCGTTGAGCCGTTTCAGCAGGTCGTCGCCGGTCGCCGCGTCCCGCCACACCGCGCTCGCGTCGCCGTCGTACTCCGCCACCAGGAAGCGGCACAGCTGCTGGACCCGCTGGGCCATGGAGCCGGGGTAGCGGTGCAGAGCCGGTTTGGTGGTGAACAGCTCGGTGAAGGCGTCCGGGTCGTAGGCGGCGATCCGCCCCGCGTCCAGGTCGTCGGAGCCCATGCGTTCCGCGAGGGTGTACGGGCCCGTGAACGCCCACTCCATCGGAACCTGTTGGTCCAGCAGCATGCCGACCAGAGCGGCCAGCGGACTGCGGCCGAGAAGCTCGTCGGCCTCCGGATTCTGGGCGATCCGCAGGGTGATGTCCTTGCCGCTGTCGCTCGTGGTCATGCTGCCGATCATCGCGAGCACGGCGGACGACGGCGACCGGTACTGCGCCGATGGCCTCTCCTCTGTCGGCCGAAGGGAGTAAGGAGCGGGGCGGCAGTGGTGTGCGCGTCCGTCCGTGTCGGCGCGCTGCCCGATGAGGCAGTTCCGGATGCCCCGGCCGGGCCGGGGCGCGGGCTGGACGGCCCGGGGGCCGCCCCGTGATCGTGGAATGCCGAGGACAGCGCGGTCAGGGGAGAGATGAGCATGGACGCGCACGACATCGAGCAAGAACACCACGAGCACCACGGACACAGTGAGCACCACGGACACGGTGAGCACCACGGACACGGTGAGCACCACGGACACGGTGGGCGGGAGCAGGCCCACGAGCGCGATGAGCAGCGCGGCGACACCGTTGCGGAGGTGTCCGGCGAGCAGGCCCACCACGTCTTCCGGGCCGCCGCCGTGGGCCGGGCCGATGTGGTCGGGGCGGCCGGGATGGGGCTGCTCCAGCGGACTGCCGGCAACGGGGCGATCGGGGCGATGGTCCAGCGCTCCCGGACCGGGACCGCCGAACCCGCCGTCGAGCAGGCCGAGCAGGCCGAGCAGACGGGGCAGGCGGGGCAGGCGGGGCAGGCGGGGCAGGCCGAGGAACAGCGGTCGCCGGTGCACGACGTGGTCTCCTCCGGCGGTTCGCCCCTGGACACCGACACCCGTACGGACATGGAGAGCCGGATGGGCGCGGACTTCTCCGACGTGCGCGTCCACCACGACTCCGCCGCGCACGAGTCGGCGAAGGGCGTCGGGGCGCACGCGTACACCGTGGGCAACAACGTGGTGTTCCAGCGCGACGCCTACGACCCCGGATCGCCGCAGGGCCGCACCACGCTGGCCCATGAGCTGACCCATGTGATCCAGCAGCGCAACGGCCCGGTGGAGGGAACGGAGGCCCCGGGCGGCATCCGGGTCAGCGACCCTTCGGACCGGTTCGAGCGCGAAGCCGTCGCGAACGCGGACCGAGTGCTGTCCGATCCCGCGCCGGAGGCCGCGCCTGCCCCGGCTGCCCCCGTGTCCGCCCCTGCGTCCGCCGCCGCTTCCGCCGTGCAGCGGGCGGCCACGGAGGACGAGGACGAGCAACCGGCCGACGTACAGGGGTCGTTCGTGCAGCGTGCGGCGGAGAAGAAGCCGGGGGAGGAGGAAGAGGAGGAGAAGCCTCCGGCCTGAGGGAGCCCGCCCCGCTTTCGCCCCGGCCCTGCCCCGGTCCGCCCGGTCCCGGCGCGGGCTTCAGCCTGCCGGGGTGTCCGTGCGCATCGTCCCGCCCAGGAACATCGAGGACGAGCACCGCGAGGGGGCCGGGGCGCCCACCGGCTTGCCGATCCGCCGGCAGTCGATCGTCATCGTGACCTTGCCGCCCGCGGGCACCAGGATCGGGGTCACGAAGTGGTAGTCGGAGTCGCGGAAGTTCTCCAGACCGAGGCTCAGGACGCGGGTGTCCTCGCCGGCCGTGACGGTGACCGTGCCCGCGTCGCCCTGCGGGTTCTGCACCACGATGTCGGTGAGCTGGAAGGTGTGACCGGCCGGTACCTCCAGGGCCGTCCCGGTGTTCGGGCCGCCGCCCACCGCGTCCTGCACCCGGGCCTGCGCGCTGGTCGGGGCGCCCGCCGCCGCGTCGCCGCCGCCGCCGTTGCCGCCCGAGGCGGAAGGACCCGGTGACGGGGTGGGGCCGGCCGAGCCGCCGCCCGTGCCCGCACCGGCGGAGTCGCCGCCTCCGGAGCCCGCGCCGCCCTGCTCGCCCTCTTCCGGGGCCTTGCTCTTGTCGGCCGCGGCGGCCGACCGTACCGCCTCGGGAGTGACCGCCTCCCGGGCCGCGGACTTCACCGCCGGGCGCAGCAGCGCGTACCAGAGTCCCACCAGGACGAGGAGCAGCAGAGCGGCGGTGAGCAGGGCCCGGGGCAGCCAGCGCGGCAGGATCGGATCCTGCTGGTAGGAGCCGTCCACCAGCACCGGGGCCGGCGCTTCCTCACCCTCGGGCGGCTGCGGGGCGGCGAACACCTGGAAGGCGTGCGTCACCGGCGTACCGCGCCACATCCGCTTCGCCGGGCGGACCCGCAGTTTCGCGAACTCCGCGTGCCCCGGCTCGATCCGCAGCTCGGAGGCGGCGAACACGACCCGCGCCTGTTCCGTACCGGGCTGGGCCCCGAGCCGTACGGTCACCGGGGTGTTGCCCCGGTTGTCGACGGCGAACTGGTGCCGTCCGCCGCGCGAGCCGTTCGAGCCGCGCGGGACCAGCTCGGCGGTCGTCTCGGTGAACGGCAGGACGGTCACCCGGCCCTCGGGCACCACGGTGTCGCTCCGGTCGCCGGTCGGCATCACCCGGATCCCGAACGTGCTCTCGCCCGCGAGGACCGTCGCTTCGCGCGGCGGGCGCATGACCAGGGAGACGGTTCCGGAGTCGCCGGGGTACAGGGAGAGGACCGCGGGTTCGATCGCCGACCAGGCGGCACAGGTCCCGACCACCTCGAAGTGGTATTCCTCGACGGTCCGGCCGGAGTTGAGGATCTGCAGGGGGAGGGTCGTCTCCTCGCCCGGTACGACGGTGACGGACGACGCGTCGAGGCTTGCGGTAAGACTCATACGCGGACCGTAGGACCGGGCCGGAGGGCGGGCACCGGTCACGGAGGAACACTTTCGGGCAGATGCGATGCCCGAGGCAACCTTTTAGTTTCCTCGCGAGTAAGAACGGGAATCTTTAGACCGCCTCACAACGGATGGGGCGGACCAATACAGCTGTGGAGCTTGTGCCTGCAGTGTGATGCTTCCGGCTGGTGCCCAGGGGGAGCATTCGCATGGAGCGCATCACTGTCGTTTTACGCGCGCAGGACCCGATTTCCCAGGCCGGAGTGGCCAGTCAGCTACGGGCCCGTCCCGAGGTCGCTGTCGTCGACCGGGACGACGGAGATCCGACGCCCCAGGTCGTGGTCATGGTGGTGGACGCGGTGGACGACGAGGTCCTGCGCGTCCTGCGCAACATCCAGCGCACCAGCACCTGCCGCACGGTGCTGGTGACCACGGACATCGACGAACAGAAGCTGGTGAGCGCGGCGGAGTGCGGGGTCGCGGGGGTCGTCAGGCGGTCCGAGTCGACGCCGGACCATCTGGTGCAGGTCATCGGAACGGTGGCGCGGGGTGAGGGGCATCTGCCCTCCGACCTGCTCGGGCGTCTGCTCGAAGAGGTGGGCAGGCTCCAGGGTCAGGTGCTCGGCCCGCGCGGCCTGCACTTCACCGGCCTGGCCGCGCGTGAGGTGGACGTGCTGCGGCTGGTGGCCGAGGGGTATGACACCGCGGACATCGCGACGAAGCTGGCGTACTCCGAGCGCACGATCAAGAACGTGCTGCACTCGGTGATGACCCGTCTGCAACTGCGCAATCGCTCCCACGCGGTGGCGTACGCGATGCGTCAGGGCCTCATCTGACGGCCTCGTCATCTGACGGCCTCGTCTGAAGGCCGGTTCGACCGACCGGTTCGTCCGACCGGTTCATCTGACGGCCGGTTCGTCTGACGGCCGGTTCGTCTGACGGCCGGTTCGTCTGAGGGCCGGTTCGTCTGGAGGCCGACTCATCCGAGGGCCGCTTCACGAAGGCCTCTGCACCATCGGGCAGTTCGGCCTTCCCGCGGAAGTGACTCGTCTCTCTCCGTACGCGGCCGGCCGGTGCGCGACGGTGGCCTCCGGGTATCGGGCAGGACGCGGGGAGGGGAACGCCGTGCGGTGGTTTCAGCCAGGAACGGGACCGCGAAGGCGAGCGGCCGGGATCGTTCTCCTGCTGCTGGCCGCCGGTCTCGCGCCCGCGTCGGGCGTGAGCGGCGTGGCGTCCGCCGTGCCCGTGCCGCCGGAGCCGTGGGTCACCCCGGCGGCACTGGAGGAGACGCTCGACCCGGGCGGCTCGACGGGCGTGGACAAGCAGGTGCGGACCCCGGCGATCCCGCCGCGGCCGGATGTCGTCCTGCTGGTGGACGGTACGGCGAGCATGGCCGACCCGATCAGGAGTGTCCGGGAGAACCTGCCCGCCATCACCGGCAAGATCCTGGACGAGCAGCCCGACTCGCATTTCGCGGTGGCCACGTTCGGCGACCAGGAGGGCGACGTCAACGCCGGGTTCCAGGTGCTCACGGGGCTGACGGACGACCTGGTGAAGGTGCAGGAGGGTGTCGACAAACTGAAGACCGACCTCGGCGGGGCGAGCCGGGGCCCTTCGGAGGACTGGATCAACGGGCTGTGGCAGATCGCCGACGGCGCGGGCGGCACGACGGTGTTCCGTGACGGGTCGAGCCCGGTCGTGGTGCTCGTCGGGGACGCCTCCAGCCACGCGCCCAGCAACGGCCACACCATCGACGACACGATCTTCGCGCTCCAGGACAAGGGCGTACGGGTGATCGGCGTCGATGTCGAGAGCACGATCGGCGACGGCCTCAACGGCAACGGCGACGCCGGAAACCCGGACTACGTCGAGGACCCGCCCACCACGCCGGGCCAGGCCACCCGCATCATCGAGGCCACCGGCGGCCGACTGCTCGAAGGCATCGACGGGGACCGGGTCGCCGAGGCGATCATCGACGGGTTCGACAACCTCCCCACCTCCGTCGGCTACCGCCTCGACGCCTGCGATCCGCATCTGACCGTCGCCCTCGCCCCGCCCACCCGCCAGCTCACCAGCGGGGAGACCGCGCACTTCGCGGAGACCGTCGATGTGTCGGAGGACGCCCCGCAGGGCACGACGCTGACCTGCACCGTGCAGTTCCTGCTGGGCACCCAGGTGCCGGGGACGGACACGGTCGGGCCGGCCGCGGTGCCCGACCCGGATTTCCAGCAGCAGATCAGCATCGCCGTGAACGACGTCGACGTGCCCGTCGTCACCGTGGACGACCGTACGGCCAGGGCACCCGACGACGACGGCGTCCGCATCGACTACACGGCCACGGCGACGGACCCGCAGGACGGCGCACTGCCGGCGACCTGTACCCCGTCGTCCGGATCGCTCTTTCCGGTCGGAACGACGACGGTCACCTGTTCCGCCACGGACTCGGCGGGCAACACGGGGGCGGACACCGCCCGGTTCGAGGTGCTGGAACCCGTCGTCCCGCCGGACCCGCCCGCTCCGCCGCCGCCTCCCCCGCCGCCGGCTTCCGACCTCGCGGTCCGGGCCGATGTCAGCCCGGACCGTACGTACGTGGGGCGGCCCGCCGCCGCCCGGTTCACGATCACCAACGCGGGCCCGGACACGGCGACCGGTGTCGTCCTCGGGGCAGCCTGGCCGAGGACGGGCGAGTCGAAGGACCGGAGCCTGTCCGGCCTGAGCCGGTGCACGGCGGCGCGGCCTTGCGCGATCGCCGCCGGGGACCGGGTCGTGGTGACGCAGACGGCGACCTACCGGGCGGCGGTCACCGGTGACGTACGGGCCACGGTGCGCGGCACCCTGCCCGACGGGCGGTCGGCGAACAACCGGGACATGGACCGGCTGAGGGTCCTCAAGCCCTCGCTGACGGTCACCCCGCAGGTGGCGAAACCGGGGCAGCCGGTACTCGCCCGGGGCAAGGACTATCCGCCGGGCGAGACCGTACGTTTCACGTGGAACATCGGCATCACCGCGGACCGGTCCGGCGTACGGGTCGGCCGGGACGGCACCTTCGAGGTGCAGGTGCTGGTCCTGCGCAAGGACACGCTGGGCCCGCGCGTCCTGCGCGCCGAGGCCCGCGATCTCCCGCGCCTCCGGAAGCCGGTGCTGGTCGTCCAGCACAACCTCCAGCCCCCGGACTTCGCGGGCCGGTCATGAGCGGGCTCTTCGCTTCGGAGGCGGTCACCGGATGATCCATGAGGTGGACGACGTCCTGCGCGCCCTGATCCGGGCCGAGGTGCTGGAGGGCCGCCAGATCGCGGTGGTCTTCGACGCTCCGACCCGGGAGTGGGCAGCCAAGGTCAACGCCCCGATGGTCAACCTCTACCTCTACGACATCCGCGAGGACATGCGGCGGCGGGAGCGCGGCCTGCACAACGAGTACGACGAGCACGGGGCGATCGTCGCGCGCCGCCGCCCACCCCGCTTCTTCAAGCTGTCGTACCTGATCACGGCGTGGACGAAACGCCCCGAGGACGAACACCGGCTGCTCTCCTCCCTGCTGGCCTGTCTGCTGCGGTACGAGGCGCTGCCGCCGGAGCGGCTGGCGGGCTCGCTCGCCGAGGTCGGGGCCGCCGTCCCGATGTCGATCGCGTTGCCTCCCCCGGAGGACCGGTCGTTCGCCGATGTGTGGAGCGCGCTCGGGGGCGAGCTGAAGCCCTCGCTGGACCTGGTGATCAGCGTTCCGGTGACGGCCTCGCCGGTCTACGCGGCGGGCCCGCCGGTGGGCGACGAGGGGCTGCGGGCGCAGTTCGGGGACGTACCCGCGATGGTTTCCGGGGAGCGGGCGGGCGTGGGTGCCACGGAGGCGCAGCCGGGCCGGCCGGGGCTGCCGGTGTACGGGTCGCGTCCCGGGCGGCCGGCCCGGGAGCCTTCCTCCGCGCCCTCGGGCGGGGCGCACGGACGGGGGGTGTCGCTGCGGATCACGGAACGGCGGGGCACGCCACCCGGGAGACGGGACACGCCACTTGAGAGACGGGGAACGCCATCTGAGGAAGGGGACGTGTGACGGCGCGGGACGTCGCCGTCCTGGACCTCCGCCATCTGCTCTCCCGGGCGGCGGCCGTGGAGCGGCGCATCCGGGACGCGGTGGAGCTGCGGCGGAGCACCGATCCGGACCCGGACGACGACTTCCGGGGGCTGTACCTGACGGACGAGAACATCGTGCGGCTGCTGGACGAGGAGGGGGCGAGGGGGTTTCCGGCACTGGGCGGCCCCCCGGTCGAGGGTTCGCCGGCCGGGGAGGAGACGGGCTCCCGACTGGCGTCGCTCGCGCGGGAGTTCGGCCTCACACCGCTGGACACGGAGATCCTGCTCATCGCGCTCGTACCGGATCTGGACGACCGCTTCGAGGCGTTCTACGGCTATCTGAACGACGACGTTTCCCGGCGTCGACCGTCCATCGGACTGGCCCTGGGCCTGTGCGGCGCGGCCCTCTCCGATCCCGCCGCCCGTGCCCGGCTGGCCGCGGGGGCGCCGCTCCGGGCCGGCGGGCTGCTCCTGGCGGAGGACCTGCACCGCCCGTTCCTGAGCCGGGCGCTGCGGGTGCCGGACCGGGTGGCCGCGCACCTGCTGGGCGACGACACCCCGGACCCGCGACTGGCGGACCTGCTGGCCCCGTGGCAGGCCGTGCCCGGGGTGGGCGACCCGGCCCCGCTCGCCGCAGTCCTCGCCGACGGCGTCCGGCTGGCCTACCTGAGCGAGGACCAGGGCGGCGCGGGCACGGCGCTCGCCGCGTCGGCCCTGACGCGGGCGGGCCGGGGGGTCCTGGGCCTGGACCTGGCCCGGCTGGCGGAGGACCCGTCGCCCGCCGAGGCGGTGAGCGCCCTGGTCCGGGAGGCGCGGCTGACGGGGGCGGGCCTGGTCTGCGCGCCGCTGGACGCGGTGTCCCGGGAGCGCCCGGGGCTGCTCAGGCTCCTCACGGCCACCCCGGTCCCGACGGTCCTGGTGGGCCGGGCGCCCTGGGACGCGTCCTGGTCGGTCGCCCCGCCCCTGCTGCTGCACGCACCCCGGGTGGAGCCCTCGGCGCGCGGGGCGCTGTGGCGGGACGCGTACCGGCTCAGGGAGGACGCGCCGCTCCCGCCCGCCATCGCCCCGGACCAGCTGCTGGCCCCGTTCCTCCTCACCCCGGAACAGATCACCGGAGCCGCCCGCTCCGCCGCCCAGGCGGCCCGGCTGTCGGGCGGCGAGCTCACCGCGGACCATGTACGGCGGGGGGCCCGCGCCCAGAACGCGGCGGGCCTGGACCGGCTGGCACGCCGCATCGAACCCACGGTGACCTGGGACGACCTGGTCCTCCCACCGGACACCCACACCCAGCTCCGCGAACTCACGGCCCGCGCACGGCACCGCGACCGGGTGCTGGGCGAATGGGGGATGCGGCCCGGCGGGGGCCGGGGCCGGGGGGTGTCGGCGCTGTTCGCAGGCGACTCCGGCACCGGCAAGACGATGTCGGCGGAGGTGATCGCCGCCGACCTGGGACTGGACCTGTACACGGTCGACCTGGCGACGGTGATCGACAAGTACGTGGGCGAGACGGAGAAGAACCTGGAGCGCATCTTCACGGAGGCGGCCGGCGTGAACGGCGTGCTCCTCTTCGACGAGGCGGACGCGATCTTCGGCAAGCGCTCCGACGTGAAGGACGCGCACGACCGCTACGCCAACGTGGAGAGCGCGTACCTCCTCCAGCGCATGGAGTCCTTCGACGGCCTGGCCATCCTCGCCACCAACCTCCGCGCCAACCTGGACGACGCCTTCACCCGCCGCCTGGACCTGGTCATCGACTTCCCGGTCCCGGACCCCGAACAACGCCTGCTCCTCTGGGACCGCTGCCTGGGCCCGACCCTCCCGCGCGGCACAGACCTGGACCTGCCCTTCTGCGCCGAGAACTTCGAGCTGGCGGGCGGCAACATCCGCTCGATCGCGGTGACTTCGGCGTACCTGGCGGCGGAGGCGGGGGGCGCGGTGACGATGGAGACGGTGATCCACGCGATCCAGCGGGAGTACCAGAAACTGGGGCGGCTGACGCTGGCTTCGGAGTTCGGGCCGTATCTGGGGCTGGTGACCTGAGGGCGGGAACGGGGGCCCGAGGGCTGGGATCAGACTTTGACGATGCGCACGCGGTCGCCGCAGAGCGTGGTCAGATCCTCGGGGTCGGATGTCAGGACCACGGTCGGCTTCGGGGCGTGGAGCGCGGTGGCGGCGACCACGGAGTCGATGGCGTACTTGTGCCCGTGCAGGCCCGCATCGACGAGCAGGGCCATCGCCGTACGCCCGATTTCCTCGGTGACCGGCTCCACGTTCAGCCGGGACACGGCCCAGTTGAAGCGGGCTGAGTTCACTCGCGCGTGGTGTGCCTCGATGAGGGTGAGGATGCTGGTCACGACCCGCATGTCCTCCTGCTCGGCCCCGCGCACCAGGGCCATGACGTGGCGGTCGTCGGCGACCACCTTCGACAGCCCTTCGCTGTCCAGGACGAGGGTGCCCGGCCGGTTCATCAGGCCGCGCTCCCCACGCCGCCGTTGGCGTCTCCGCGCAGCAGGGCGCGGGCGGCGTCGATCTCCGCCTGGCTGAACTCACCGTGCTCCGCCTCGTGGGCGGCGGTCAGCTCGGCGAGGTTGTCCCGCTCGATCTGCCGCTGCACGGCGGCGTCCACGTACGCGGAGAACCCCCGCTTCCCGACCCGCGCGCGGACGGCGGCGATGTTGCCGGAGTGCAGGCTGACGGAGACGTTGGCGGTGGGGCCTTCGCCTGGTCGATAGATGGGCTCTTCGCTCATGGGCTCATTCTAATACTCTCTCTAGCAGAGGGGCTGCCCGGCGATGGACACGGGGATGACGCTGATGCAGAGCCGTGGATCCAGCCCGTAGGCCGGCAGTTGAGCCAGTCGGTGTCCGCTTCGGAGTCGGGCCGGGCCCTGCTTTCGGGTTGGTGCGGGCGTGAGGTGTGACGTGCAGTTTCAGGGGCCGGTCACGGAGTCTCGCAGGCCCTCCCAGTCCTCTTGGTGGGCGGCCTGCCCCGTCGGCGCTTCGAGCGGACGGACGGCCACCGGAGCGCCGGAAAGATTGATTTCCGCGCCTTGGGAGTGACGCCAATGAACCGGCGGAGACGCCTTGTCGAAGTCCTCCTTGTAGGATGCGACGATCTTCAACTCGCCCTCTACCTCGGCTGCATGCAGTAGGCCGCCGTAGGACTGGGTTGTCCTGGTCCTGTCACCGCTCGTGAAAGCGGCATAGAGGGTTTCTCCATCAGGCCTTCGGTATTCTGCGACCATAAACAGTGTCCGCCGTGCCAGATTCACGCTGCGAGCCAAAGTCGCAAGCTGATCGGGATGCATTCCCATGGGTCGCCCAAAGCTTGGCGACAGAGTTGTACCTGGCGATGCATGCCAGAACCCCATGCTCTTGGTTCGGAGTTCGTTCACCACCTCGTCCGACGCCGAGTAAGTGGCTACACTTCCCTCGTGCTCGATGTCCAAGTAGGCGTTGAAGAACTTCACGGCATCTTCCATAGGTGTCACAGTTGTGCGCTCCTTTTTATGAAAAGATGGTCATCGGACTGAATGAGTCGCGAGTCGCCCTCGGGTGGTATGTCTGAAACCCTGGACGTGAACGTGTACTCGTAGACGGCGCCCATGACGCGCCTCACCGGTGGATTCATAAGTATGTTTATGAGCTTCTTCAGTTGGGCCTCCGACGTAGCCTCACCGGGTGTATACCATTCCTGATTCTGGATGTTTCTCAAGAAGACGTCCTTGAGTAGCTCTCCGAAGGTGACAGTGACCTTGAGGTTCATGGAGACCTGTGATCGAGTCAGGCCATGCTTGGTGGCGAATGCCACCACTTCCCCTGCGATGTCGGATTCGGCGTCACCCATGATTCGCTTGTTGTAGTGATCGCTCGCTGTCACCAGATTCAAGGCGTCCCGGTAGCCAGATCCTCCGAACCAGTCGGCGATCACATGGGAACGATTGAGCTGCTGATTCGCAATGAATCCCGGGGAGTCCTGGGTTACTCCTCGTGGGTCGCCAGGCTCCTTGAGATTCAGATCTTTCCCTTCCACGGTGAGCTTCAGGCCGGACTTGATGTCCTGGGTGACGGTGAATTTCTTTCCTGCGGCCGTCGTCACCGTGGTCACCCTCGTTTCTGCCGTACTTCTTCCTTCATCCAGATCCATAGAGACGGGGCGGAAATCAGTGTGCTCGCTCTCGGAGGCAAACTCGGGGAAAGGGTCATATTTGCCATAGGTTTCCTGCTCGGAATGGAAGCTCATTGAGTTAAGAGTATTGAGCGTATCGGGAATGTCGTGGGCGGCTGCTATTCCTTTTGTTTTGAGCTCTTTCAGGGCCCCCTCGCCGAGGAGCTTGATGAGCTCTTTCCGTAGGCCGCTGTTCACGCCGAAAACGTGACCTTTGAATGCATCGGCATTGATCTTGCGATTGTTTCCGTCGTAAAATTCTCTCTTCACATCGAGTGCGGTGCTTTCTTTTTCCAGATGGTTTTTGGCCTGGCTGTCGGTCTGGTTGAGTACGGTGTCGTCCCACAGTTGTCCGGACGCGATTTTTGGTCGCCTGATCTGCGATTCCCACCAGTGAGTGTGTACCTTCTTTATGAAATCCGGCCCGAACTTCCTCAGTTGATTCCTTATGGCCTCTGTCTCGCTGTAAGGTCCCAGTGGGTGGTGACTGGCTCTCATGGAAAAATTTGATCCGGTTGCCGACCTCGTCGTATTAAAGCCCTTGATCCAGGAGAATCTTTTCCGCAGTGTCATCAATTCTGCGGTAACCGCTTCGGCTGGTGAGTTACTCTTCTCGTGCTGATCGATGATGGACTTCGCCTGATATATTGCATCGGGTAGCTCTTTCTTCTTTCGTTCATCCTTTGCTTCTTTGCTCTCTTTTTCCTTTCTGTCGGTGCCCTTGCTCTTGAGTTTCCGCCACAGCGCCCTCCCCTTCTTCGCTATGAAGTCGACGATCTTGTCGATCGCCCGGGTGACGGGCCGTGACACCGACTGGAAGACCGACTTGACCTTGTTGGCGAGGCCGCCGATGCCCAGCAGGGCGGCGAGGAAGCCGATCAGGAGCGGGATGCTGGTGGCGAGGGCGGCTTCGATGAGTTTGGGGACGCCGGCCTGGCCGCCGTTGGCGATGGCGATGACCGCGTCCAGGACCGCGTTGACGAAGTCCGCGATCTGGGCGCCCTGCGTCACGATGAACGTGACGATGTCGATGATTCCCTTGACCGCGCGGACGAACGCTGAGGCGGGGTTGAGCAGGGAGATGATCCAGGTGATGCCTGCGATGAGGACGGTGGGGATCAGGTAGGTCGTCAACTTGCCGAGGATGGTGGCCTTGAGGTCGCCCGCTTCCGCCTGGATCTCCTTGACCGCGCCGGCCGGACCTTCGGCGGCGAGGTTCTTTGCCACCGGGACCGAGGTTTCGACCGCGCTCATCGCTTCGTCGGGGACGCCCTTGCGGGCGACGCGGGTGCGGATGTTGTCCCAGGTCAGGCCGAGCATCGAGCCGATGAGCTGGATGATGCCCTTGAGGTCGAACTTGGCCGGCAGGTCCAGGCCCGCCTTCACCGCCGTGCCCAGCAGCCAGGAGACGACGCCGGTCTTCAGGTGGTCGGCGATGTTCGTGATGAAGAGGTTGAGGCCCGCGCCGACCGCTTTCACCAGGTTGCCCAGGAACCCGATCGGGTCCTTGATGATCTTCATGATCGCGGAGGCGGCCTTGGCGAGGATGCCCAGGAGCAGGTTCTTCAGCTCGTTGATCGTCTTGATGACGCCGACGATGGCGTCCTTCGCCTTTTCGATCAGGCCCTTGTTGGCCTCCTGGAGTTTCTTGATCTCCTCGTCGATCTTGTTGAGGGCGGCCGTGTACTTCTGGGCCAGGTCCTGGACCAGCTGTTCCGACTTCTCGTTGACCGTGGCTTCCAGGTCGTCGAACTTGCCCGCGAAGTCTTTCGCCGCCTCCTCGCCGAACTGGCGGAGGTCCGCCGGGAGTTTGTCCACCTCCGCCTTCAGCTCGGTGCGGCCCTTGGCTATGCGGGCCTTCGCCTTGCCGAGTTCGGCGCCGATGATGTCCGCGACCGAGGAGATGACCGTCTGCATGCGGGAGACGTAGAGCTTGCGGGACTCCTGGTAGAGGTCGTTCGCCGCCTTCGGCAGGCCGGCGAACTTGTCCTTGATCCAGCGGCCCTTGCCCATGAGGCCCGAGTACCGCTTGTCCTTGTACTTCTTCATCCGGCTCTTGTGGTCGGCCGTGAACGCGTCCCGCGCTGACTTCTCGCCCGACGTGAACGCCGAGTCCACCTTCTTGTCCAGGCCGGACAGGGTGTCCTCGACGTCCTTCTTCGTGCCGTCGTAGACCTTCTGGAGTTCTGCCGTGACCTCGGCGCGCTTCTTCTCGTCCTTCGACTTCGTGTCGTTCTTGCCGCCGTCGACCTGTTTGCCGGCTGTGGCGCGCGTCGCCGTGAGTCCCGCCATCGCCTGGGCTCCGGAGGCCGCCGCGTTCTGTCTGGCGGTGGAGAGCTGCTGGTCCTCCGCCGCCTTCCCCTTCGCGGGGGCCTTCGCCGCGTCCGCCTCCGACGTCTTCTTCGCCGACAGTGCCTCGTTGAACTCCGGTTCGTTGCCCTTGGCCAGCTGTTCCTCGGTGACCTCGGCGTCCGCCATCGCCTTGTCGTTCTCGGCCGGCCCCTCGGAGAAGTCCGTGACGGCCGCCGGCTGCTTCTCGGGGACCGCGTCCGTGGCGGACGGTGCGCCCGGGTTGCCGGGAGCCTGGTCGGGGGTGAGCGGGGTGACCTCCTTGTCCTTGGCGGCCGAGGTGTCGGGCGGGGCCTTGGTGGCGGTGTCGATGTCCTTGGCGGAGGACTCCTTGCCGTCGGTGACCTTGCCGTCGACCTCCGCCTTGACCTGATCCGCCTTGCCGGACTTGGCGAACTTGTCGGCCTCGTCGAGGTTCTTGGGGGCCTGGGAGTCGATCGCCTTGTTCACCGCGTCGATGAACGCCTTCTTGTCGAACTCCCCGGGCTTCGCCGCGTTCATCTTCTCGGCGTTGGCCGCCTTGCCCTGGGCCTCCTTGTCGTCCGGCGGGGCTACCGCCGCGTCCTGCGAGGCCTTCGACTCACTGGCCGCCGGGGCGTGCGCGGCGAGCCGGGTCTTCTTCCCCGCCACGTCGGCCTTCACCTTGCGGAAGCCCGCCGACTGAGCCGGGGGCGGCTTCACCGGTGCCGTGTACCGCTGGGCGACCAGCCGCGAGACCGCCCCGTTCCCCGCCATCCGCTGGAGCCGTTGGATGGAGCGGCGGTCGGGGCGGCGGTCAGGGCGGGGGTCGGGGGGCGGGGCTGTGGCCACCCGCTCCGTGCGCGGCGCTTCCGAGCGGGAGAGTTCGAGGGCCGGGGGGACTGAGGAGGAGGAGGAGGAGTCGAGGGCCGGAGTGTGTGCCGTCCCGTGGTCCGGGGCGTGTACGGCGTGGGGGTTCGGGGTGCGTGCGGCGTCCTGACGCGGTGGCGTCGCGGAGGGCTTTTCCGGAACCGTCTTCATCCGCCCTCCCGCCCCTTCCGCCCCTCCCGCCCCCGCCGGCCAGGAGGCCGCCCGGATGACCCGGACGGCCCGGATGGGGGGCATGCGTGGTGGTCGCCACCGTGCCGGGGAATCCGGGGACGTACACAGCGCGCGCGGACCGCGTACGGGGCAGGGCGGGGCGGCACCCGTGGCGCGGTCGCGTTGCCTCATCGGGCAGCCCTCGATGCGCGGCGGGGCGGCCGACCGTCCGTTCCCGGTGATCGCCGCAGTGGCGAGAATGACCCGCGTCCCACGGTCGAGCAGTGCGTCCAGGAGTGTGTCGAGGAGAGGCCTTATGCCGTCGTACCTGTCCCCCGGCGTCTACGTCGAAGAGGTCGAGTCCGGATCCCGGCCGATCGAAGGGGTGGGCACCTCGGTCGCCGCCTTCGTCGGCTTCGCGCAGAAGGGGCCGTTCGACGAGCCGACGCTGATCACCAACTGGAGCCAGTTCGTCGCCACGTTCGGCGACTTCGTCGACGGCGCCTACCTCGCGTCCGCCGTCTACGGCTTCTTCGCCAACGGCGGCGGCGTCTGCTACATCGTGCGGGTCGACGACGGCACGGCGGACGCGGAGGACGGTGAGCCGGGCGAGGGCGCCGGCGGCGGGGTCGGGGCGGCCGGGGAGACCGGCGAACTGCCCGTCGGCGCCGAGGTCCCGGTCGGGCCCTACGCCGTACGGCCCCGGCCCGGCGTGAGCGGCGAGATCAGCGTGGAGGTCGCCCCGGTGGAGGGCGACGATCCGCCCGCCGACGTCTTCCGGTTCCTCGTGAAGCGCGACGGACAGGTCGTGGAGACGTATCCCTCCGTCACCACCAAGCGCAGCAAGGACAACGTCGCCACCCGCGTCAACGCGAAGTCCGGGCTGATCGAGGTACGGGAGTCGGGGCGCGGCGCCGCCCCCGCCCCGCCCGCGCCGCAGACGGTGATCCTCGCGCCGGCCGCCCCCGCCGCCGGCAGCTCCGGTGCGATGGCCCCCGAGGTGTACGTGGGCGACGCCGACCGCCGTACGGGCCTGGGCGGCCTGGAAGCGGTCGACGAGGTCACGATGATCGCCATGCCCGATCTGATGAGCGCGTACCAACGCGGGCTGCTGGACCTGGAGTCGGTCGTCGCCGTCCAGCAGGGGCTGATCTCCCACTGCGAGCTGATGGGCGACCGGGTGGCCATCCTCGACCCGCCGCCCGGACTCACCCCGCAGCAGATCCGTGGCTGGCGCACCGGGCAGGCCAACTTCGACTCCAAGTACGCCACGCTCTACTACCCCTGGATCAGCGTCGCCGACCCCGCGTCCGGCCGCGCCACCCTCGTACCGCCCAGCGGGCACATCGCCGGGGTCTGGGCGCGCAACGACGATACGCGCGGGGTGCACAAGGCCCCGGCGAACGAGGTCGTCCGGGGAGCCGTCGCGCTGGCGACCCAGCTCACCAAGGGCGAGCACGACCTCCTCAACCCGATCGGGCTGAACTGCATCCGCGCCTTCCCCGGCCGGGGTATCCGGGTGTGGGGTGCACGGACGCTGGCATCCGACCCCGCCTGGCGGTACCTGAACGTCCGGCGGCTCTTCAACTACCTGGAGGAGTCGATTCTCGCCGGTACGCAGTGGGTCGTCTTCGAGCCGAACGACGACGCCCTGTGGGCCCGTGTCCGGCGCACTGTCTCGGCGTTCCTCGTCAACGAGTGGCGCAAGGGCTCGCTGTTCGGGCTGACCCCGGAGGAGGCGTTCTACGTGAAGTGCGACCGCGAGACGAACCCGCCGGAGAGCATCGACGCCGGTCAGGTCATCTGCGAGATCGGGGTCGCCCCCGTCAAACCGGCCGAGTTCGTGGTGTTCCGGCTCTCCCAGCTGACCGGCGGCAGCGGTGGTGTCGACGAGTGACGACCTGCCGAGGACGCGTTGACCGCCCCGACCGTTGACAGCCCGTTCCTGAGTCCGGCGTAAGGAGTCTGCTGTGCCACTTCCCGATCTCGACAGTTCCGTCGGGCATTCCTTCGGCCTCGAATTCGACAGCGTCATCATCAAGCAGATCACCGAGGTCAGCGGTCTGAAGATGGAGCAGGACGTCATCGAGCTGAAGCAGAACACCTTCGACGGCAAGTACGCCATCAAGAAGCTGCCCGGCCGCCCCAAGGCGGGTGAGGTCACCGTGACGCGCGGGCTCACCGAGGACAACAGCTTCGAGCGGTGGATCAAGGACTCGCGGTTCGGCCGCATGACGAACGCCCGCCGCAACGGCGCCGTCATCGTCTACGACTACGAGGGCCTGCCGATCAAGCGCTACAAGCTCATCAACGCCTGGCCGAAGTCCCTGGAGATCGGCACCCTGAAGGCCGGCGACACCTCGGTGCTGACCGAGAAGCTGGCGATCACCTACGAGAGCATGGAACTCGACTGATGCGCCGCTCGGTCCAGTTCCAGAGCCCGGAGCAGGTCGAGGCCGGGGCGGCCGGAGCGAGGGGCGGTGCGGCGCGCCAACAGGAGACGTTGCGAACGGAGTTCGGCTTCGAGCTGCCGCGCGGTTACGTCGACGAGTCGGGGACCGTCCACCGTACGGGCGTGATGCGCCTCGCCACCGCACGCGACGAGCTGGTCCCCCTGCGGGACGACCGGGTCAGGGAGAACTCCGCCTATCTGTCGGTGGTCCTCATCTCCCGGGTCGTGACGCGCATCGGCACGGTCGAGGACATCCACCCCGGTGTCATCGAGGATCTGTTCGCCTCCGACCTGGCCTTCCTCCAGGACTTCTACCGCCGGATCAACGCCGAGGGCCACACCCGCGCCGCCGTCACCTGCCCGTCCTGCGACGAGGAGTTCGCGGTGAATCTCGCCGGTGGCCGCCTGGGGGAATCGTGACGTACGCGGCCGACCTGCTCTACGAGGAGGTCGCGTACCTCGCCTACCACTTCCACTGGCCGCTGGACGACCTGCTGGACCTGGAACATCCGGAACGTCTGAAGTTCGTCGCGCAGGTCGCCCGCCTCAACGGGCACTAGCCGGCGGCCGGGCGGGACACACCGTGCAGGGGAGGACGAGGAGCTCATGGGGTTGATGTCCTGGCTGCGGGGCGGCCGCGGCGGTGCGGACCGCTCCGGCGATGCACCCGCCCCCGCGCCTCTGTTCGTGGCCGATCGTGGCGAACGGGTTGACGTGAACCGGCTGGAGCCGATCCAGCGGGTGGTGTCCGGGCAGCAACTGACGGTGGGGCCCGCGGAGTTCGAGGCGTCGCTCACCACCCGCCAGGACCCTGCGCTCGGGACCCCGCTCGGGCACCTGGTGAGCCCTGATGCTCCGGCCGGGCTGGTGCGTGGTGTCGGGGTCGGGGTCGGTGTCGCGGAATCCGCCGCGTCGCCGTCGCCGTCGCCGTCGCCGTCGCAGTCGCAGTCGTCGGTCGCGGCTCAGCGGTCCGTGGACATGCCGGTGCGGGGGTCGGTGACCCACTTCGGGCGGGCGGGTGGGCCTGTGGCCGTACCCGGGACGGTGTCCGCGCCCGTACCCGTACAGCGTCTGTACGGCGGCGAGACCTCCGCCATGACGTCCTCCGCCGGGGCGGAGAGCGGTCGCGGGGGCGGGGAGGAGCTGCCCGTACGGCGGCTGGTGGGGGAGCGGCCCGTCGTGGCGGAGCCCGCACCTCTGGTTCCGTCGCCCGACCCGCCACCCGCCCCGGCCTCCGGCAGCGTCGGCGTTCAGCGGGCTGCGCTGCCTCCGGCGGGGGAGCGGCCCCGGCGGGCCCCCGGGCTCGGTGCGCCTCTGCCCGGTCTGCCGCCGACCGCCCAGCGTCGGGCCGCCTCCGGCCCGGAAGCCTTGGGGGGCCAGGTTCCGCCCGTGGCCCCGGCTGTGCCCGGCCTGTCCGATGACGTCCGGCCGGGGGCAGCGGACCAGCCCACCGCCCCCTTGCTCGGTGACGATCCGCTGGTGGGGGAGGTGTCCCGGAGCCGTCCCGATGACCTGGCAGGGGGAGCGCCTGCTTCTGCCGGTGGGGCGAGTGATGTCGGTGGGGCGAGCGATGTGGGTGGGGCAGGCGATGCGGGTGAGGCCGGAAGTACCAGTGATGCCGGGAGTACCGGTGATGCCGGGGGTATCGCAGGTTTCGTGCAGCGGTCGGACGGTCCGCCTGCCCTCTCCGGTCGGTCCCCCGCCCTGCCCGCCCCGTCTGCCCCGGCTGACAGCGGGCCCGTCGTCCCCCTCCTGGGCGATCGGCCCCTGGTCCCGCGGAACGTCGACGTACAGCGCGCCGCGGAGCCGCGTTCCGGGCCCGCCGGGGGGTCCGCGCCGGACCCGGGCGGGTCCGCCTCGCCCCCCGAGGGCGTACCGGTCCGGTGGACCGGGGCGGAGGGCGGGGGGCCGGTGGCCGGTCCCGGTGTCTCCGTGGGGCCCGCGCCCGCGTTGTCCGTCCCCGCAGGTCCGCCCTCGGCGGCCTCCGGGCCCTCCGCGTCCCTTCAGCGGCGGGCAGTTGCAGGGCCTCCGGTGCCGGGCTCGGTGGCGCGTTCCCTGCCGGGTTCCGGCAGTGTGCGCCGGTTGCCCTCGGCCGGGGCGGTGGCGGTGGCGGCCGGGGTGGCGCAGCGGATGGCCGACGGCAGTGTCGTCTTCGCGGGCGCGCCGGTCTCCGGTACCTCGCGGCCGGTCGTCCAGCGGGACTCCGTCGTCGCCGAGGTCGCCGAGGAACCGCCGCCGCCCGAGCCCGACCCCGTAACGGAACCGGAGGACGGCGTGGTGCCCGGGCCCGGCCCCGGGACGGAGACGGAGGGTGGAGCCGGGGCTGCCCCGAAGGACGGCAGGGGGGCTCCCGTCGTCACGGACGAGCTGGTCCGGGCCCTGTACGCCCCGCTGAGCCGGCTCCTGAAGAACGATCTCCGGCTGGAACGCGAACGCGCCGGTCATCTCATCAACACCCGCCACTGAACGCCCGATCGCTGAACAGCCCGACCGAACTGAGAGGTACGTGTCATGGCCACCGCCCAGGACAGCGACCCCGCCGTCAGCGTCTGCTTCGTCGTGACCATCGACGACATCGAGCTCGGGTCGTTCAACACGTGCGAGGGCCTCGGCTGCGAAGTGGTCCTCGAAACCCGGGAGGAGGGCGGCAACAACGGGCATCTGTGGCAGCTGCCGACCCGGCTGAAGTACTCCAACGTGAAGCTGTCGCGGCCGCTGACCCGGGAGACGGAGAAGGTGGCGCGCTGGTTCGCCACGATGACCACCGGGTTCAGCCGGAAGACCGCGCACATCGAGGCGCGGACCGGGGACGGCCAGAAGGTCGCCCAGTGGGGGCTGCTGGAGGTCGTGCCGGTGCGGTGGACCGGGCCCTCGTTCACGCCCGAGTCGCCGAAGGTCGCGATGGAGACCATCGAGATCGCCCACCACGGTTACGTGATGGAGGGCTGAGGACGATGAGCGGTGCGGGTCCCATCGCGTTCAGCGCGGCCGGTACGTCGGGGGTGGCCTCGGCGGCGAAGGGCGGCTCGGCGCGGCCCAAGCTGGAGCACGCCTACCTGGAGCTGCGGACCCCGCCGACCGGCGGCGGGCTGACGCCCGGCGGGCCGTGCGGGCGGATCGACTTCCAGTTCAACCCCAAGGAGCTGAGCCTCACCAAGGCGGCTTCCTGGAAGCGGAGTCCGGCGAAGGGGGCGAAGAGCTCGGGCCCGCCGGAGTACCAGGGATCCCAGCCCAGCAAGCTCACCGTCGAGATGTTCTTCGACGCCAGCGACACCCAGGACACCCGGGTCGTCACCTCGGTGGAGCAGCTCTTCGCGTGCTGCGTGCCGACGGACGAGACCCGGCAGCAGCAACGGTCGTCCCCGCCGTGGGTCGTCTTCCACTGGGGCGGACTGACGGGCTTCCCCGGTTACGTAAGTCAAGTCGCCGCCAAATACACGTTGTTCACGACCTCCGGCGTGCCGATCCGGGCGGTCTGCCAGGTCACCATGGAGGAGATCAGCGGCGAGACCCCCGGCCAGAACCCGACCTCGGGCGCGCTGGCCGCGCGGCGCGTCCACCGCGTCGACTCGGGCGACTCGCTGCCCTCGCTCGCCCACCGGGAGTACGGGGACCCCGGGGCCTGGCGGGTGATCGCCGAGGCGAACGGGATCGACGATCCGATGCGGCTCGCCCCCGGCACCCAGCTCCTGCTGCCCGCCCTGGACGAGCTGGCCCGGCTCAGGGACAAGGGCAGGGGCAGGGACTCCTCGGACCGGGACGCCGCCAGGGCCGGCCGGGGCAGGGGGCGGGGCTGATGGCGCAGCAGGGCGTATCCACGGCGCTGACGGTGGAGTTCGGCGGTACGCCGCTGCCCGCGAAGTTCGTGAACACCCTGGTCGAGGGCTATGTCGACGACAGCCGTACGCTCCCCGACCTGTTCCTGCTGCGGTTCCGGGACCCCGACCGGGTGCTGCTGGAGCAGGCCGGGCTGAAGATCGGCACCGAGGCCAGGCTACTGGCCCGCGCGGGTGGCGACACCGCCCCGAAGCCACTGCTGGAAGGAGTCGTCACCGCGCTGGAGGTGGAGCTCGACGAGTCCGGCACGTTCACCGTCGTCCGGGGGCTCGACGAGTCGCACCGGCTTTTCCGGGGCCGCCGGGTGGCCAGCTACCAGAACATGACCCTCGCCGACATCTGCGGCCAGGTCGCCCAGCGTGCCGGGCTGAAGCCGGGCCCCGTCGACATCGCCGGGCCCGTACTGGAACACATCGCCCAACCCAACATCACCGACTGGGAGTTCGTGCGCGGCCTCGCGGAGGAGGCGGGCGCGCAGGCGTACGTACGGGACGGGCAGCTGCACATCACGAAGCCGGCGGAGGCGGGTGGAGCGCCCGACGCCTCGGCGCGCGCCGACCGCGACCCGCTCGTCCTGGAGCTGGGCAGCAATCTGCTGCGCTGCCGGGCCGGGGTGTCGGCCGCCGAGCAGGTCTCCGAGGTGGAGGTGCGCGGCTGGGACGTCCAGGCGAAGCAGCCGCTGGTGGGCCGGGCCCCGGCGGGCTCGTCCCCGACGCTGGAGCTGGGGGTGACGGCGGCGGAGGTGTCGGCCCCGTTCGGCGAGGCCCGGTTCGTGGTGACCGACACGGCGTACGGGGCGCAGGCCCAGGTCGACCAGGCGGCGAAGGCGCTGGCGGAGCGGATCGCCGGGTCGTTCGCGGAGCTGGAGGCGGTGATCCGGGGCAATCCGGAGGTGCGGGCGGGCAGTGCGGTGGCGCTGAACGCGGTGGGCGCGCCGTTCGAGGGCCGGTACACGGTGACGACCTCGCGCCATGTCTTCGACGCCGTACGCGGGTACGAGACCTGGATCACCGTCTCGGGGCAGCAGGAGCGGTCACTCTTCGGGCTGACGGGCGGCTCACCGGCGGCGGCGGGCGGTTCGCGGTGCGCGGGGCTGGTCAGCGGGACGGTGACGGACACGCAGGATCCGGAGGGGTCCGGGCGGGTCAAGGTGCGGTTCCCGTGGCTCTCCGACGAGTACGCGAGCGACTGGGCGCGCACGGCGCAGTCCGGCGGTACGGGGGGCGGCGAGGCGTTCATCCCGGAGGTGGGCGACGAGGTGCTGGTCGGCTTCGAGCACGGGCATCTGGACCGGCCGTACGTCCTGGCGGGGCTGTACAACGGGCAGGACCGGCCGGGGGGCGGGGGTGGGGGCCCATCCGCTGGTGCGCCCGGCGCGTCAGGTGCCGCCGGTGCTCCCGGTGCCTCTGGGGGCTCGGGAGGTGCGGGAGGCGGGGATGAACTCGTCGATCCCACCACCGGAGCGGTGAACCGCCGCGCCTTCGCGTCGAAGAGCGGAAACCAGCTGGAGCTGCTGGACGCGGCGAACGGACCGCAGGGCGTCCGGCTCCGTACCGGTGACGGCAAGCTCACGATCGACCTCGACCGCAAGGGCACCGCCATCGTCATCGGCAGCGACGGCAGCGTGACGATCGAGGCCAAGGAGCAGGTCTCCATCCGGGCGGCCGACGGCGTCGCCCTGGAAGCGGGGCGCGGGGCGCTCGAACTGAGCGGCGAGAGCGTCACGTTGACCGCGCGGAAAGGCGTGTCCGTGGACGGCGGCACCGGGAAGGTCGGCATCGCGGCGCAGGGCCCGGTGGAGGTGCGGGGCGGCGAGGTCACGGTCGACGGCAGCCGCCGCACGGAGATCAGGAGCGGGGGTTCGGTGAACGTCAACGCGCCGATGGTCAAGCTCAACTGACGCGACGTCAGTCGGGGCGGGGCGTCATCCACGTCATCCCCGTCGTCCACGTCATTCGCGTTATGTGCGGGAGGAGTACACAGCATGTCCGACGCAACAGCCGCTCCGGCAGCCCGGGTCGGCGACCCCACGGCCCACCCCGGCACGGTCGGGCCGCCCGGCGTCCTGTCCGTGCTCATCGGCGGGAAGCCCGCCGCCACCGTCGGGACCGCTCACCTGTGCTCCTCGCCCGCCGCCCATCCGCCGACCGTCCTCGCGCCGCCCGGCAGCTCGACCGTGTTCATCGGTGGGCAGCCGGCCGCCCGCGTCGGTGACCTGGCGGGCTGCGGCTCCCCGGTGCTCTCCGGCTGCCCGACCGTACTGATCGGCGGGTGAACCGGACCCATGGGACAGCAGTTCATCGGCGCGGGCTGGGCGTTCCCGCCGCGCACCGACGCCACCGGGTCCATCGCCCTGGTGCGCGGAGAGCACGAGCTGGAGGAGTCGATCCGGCTGATCCTGGCGACCTCGCCGGGGGAGCGGCCCATGCGGCCGGAGTTCGGCTGCGCGGTCAACGACTACGTGTTCGCCCCGGCGGACGCGGGGACCGCCGGGCAGCTCGCGTACGAGGTGCGGCTCGCGCTGGAGCGCTGGGAGCCCCGGATCGAGGTGACCGAGGTCGTCGTCCGGTTCGACGAAGCGGACAACGGCGTCCTCTACATCGACATCGGCTACACCGTGCGCGGCGCGAACGACCCCCGCAACCTCGTCTTCCCGTTCTACGTGATCCCGCAGCACGCCGATTCCACCGAGGCATCGGCCGACGACGAGGAGGCGGGCGCGTGACCCTGCCCGGCCCGCACGAAGGCCCGCACGAAGGCCCGCACGAAGGCCCGCACGAAGAGGAGGCGAGGGCGTGACCCTGCCCAGCCCGCATCTGGACGACCGCACCTTCCAGGGCCTGGTCGACGAGGCGAAGCGCCTGGTGCAGCAGCGCTGCCCGGAGTGGACCGACCACAACGTCTCCGACCCCGGGGTGACGCTGATCGAGGCGTTCGCGACCATGGTCGACCAGCTCGTCTACCGGGTGAACCGGGTCCCGGAGAAGAGCTATCTGACCTTCCTCGACCTGATCGGGGTACAGCTCCACCCACCGACCGCCGCCCACACCGAGGTGACGTTCCGGCTCTCCGCCCCCCGCCCCGAACCGGTGCTGGTGCGCGCCGGCACGGAGGTCGCCACCGTCCGTACGGAGACGGAAGAGGCGGTCGTCTTCACCACCTCCGAACCGCTCTCCATCGTGCCGTGCGCCTTCGCCCACCTGGCCACCTGGCCCTCGCCGGGGGAGGCCGTCGACCGGACCGAGGAGCTGACGCTCGGCCGGGACGTGCCCGTCTTCGGAGCCACGCCCGCCCCCGGCGACTGCCTGTACGTCGGCCTGTCGGCCGCCGTGCCCGCAGGCGTACTGGCGCTCCGGCTGGACTGCACGGTGGACGGCGTCGGGGTCGACCCGGCACGGCCGCCGATCCTCTGGGAGGCCTGGGACGGGCGGAGTTGGGCGGTCTGCGAGGTGGAGAAGGACGACACCGGCGGCTTCAACCGGTCCGGCGAGCTGATCCTCCACCTCCCGCGAACCCATGTCCCGGCAGCAGTCGTCCGCCGCACCGGGGGCTGGCTGCGCTGCCGGCTGATCGAGGCGGAGCCGGGCCAGCCGACGTACATGGCCCCGCCCGTCGTGCGCGGCATCACCGCGTTCACCATCGGCGCGACGGTCGCCGCCGAGCACGCCGAGACCGTCACCGACGAGGTGCTGGGCCAGGCGGAGGGCGTCCCCGGGCAGGTGTTCCGGCTGGCCAGGCCGCCGGTGGTGCCGGGGGAGTTCGTGGTCGAGGTGACCGACCCGGCGGCGCCCGACGCCGTCGCCGGCTCGGACGTCACCCGCTGGAGCCGGGTCGACGACTTCGCGCACTCCGGCCCCGAGGACCGGCACGTCACGCTCGACCCGAACGCGGGGCGCGTCGAGTTCGGCCCCGCCGTACGCGAACGGGACGGCTCCGTACGCCACTACGGCCGGGTTCCGGTCAAGGGCGCCACCGTCCGGGTCCGCTCCTACCGCAGAGGCGGGGGGCTGCGCGGCAACGTCGCCCGCTCCACGCTCCGCGTCCTGCGCAGCGCGATCCCGTACGTCGCCCGGGTCGAGAACCGCCGGCCGGCGCTCGGGGGCGTGGACGGCGAGAGCGTCGACAGCGCCCGGGTGCGCGGGCCCATGACCCTGCGCACCCTGCACCGGGCGGTCGTCCCGCACGACTACGAACTCCTCGCCCGGGAGATCGCCCCGGACGCGGCCCGGGTCCACTGCATCCGGGCCGGTACGCAGGACGGCGCGGAGGTCTCCGACCCGGGCGGGGTGCGGCTGCTCGTCGTCCCCGCCGGGAGCGGCGACGAGCAGGGCCGGATCGAGTTCGACGAACTTATCCCGCCTGCGAACACGCTCGCCCTGATCGCCGGACACCTGGACGCCCGGCGGCCGATCGGGGCCCGGCTGGTCGTCGAGCCGCCGTTCTACCAGGGCGTCACCGTCGTCGCCCTGGTCCAGGCGGAGCGCGGGGCGGTCGCGGAGAAGGTCCGGATGAGCGCGCTGGCCGCGCTGTACGGGTACTTCAACCCGCTCACCGGCGGGCCGGCCGGGGACGGCTGGCCGTTCGGCAGGCCCGTCCAGTCCGGGGAGGCGTTCGCCGTGCTCCAGCGGGTGCCGGGGGTCGACCTGGTGGAGGACGTCCGGCTGTACCGGGCCGACCCGGTCACCGGCGAACGCACCGACGCCACCGCGAAGATCGCGCTGGACCCGCACGCGCTGGTCTTCAGCTACGAGCACCAGCTCCGGGTGAGGGGGGCCTGATCCGATGCGCAGTGGAATCCCGGGGCTGCCGACCCCGCACCCCCTGATCGACCGGCTCCCCGCCGTCTACCTGGAGCAGGACTTCCTCCAGCGCTTCCTGGCCGCCCTGGACGACGTCCTCGCCCCCGTCCTCCTCTCCATCGACAACCTGCCCGCGCACCTGGACCCGCGCAGCGCCCCCGACGACTTCCTCGACTGGCTGGCCCAGTGGGTGGCCGTCGACCCCCACGAGGGCAGCCCGCCGGAGCTGCGCCGGGCCGCGGTGCGCGGCGCGGTCGCCCGGCATGCCCGGCGCGGCACGGTGGGCGGCCTGGCGGAGGCGCTCCGGCTGGAGACCGGTACGGAACCGGAGATCGTCGAGAGCGGCGGCACCGCCTGGTCGACCGGGCCCGGCACCCCGCTGCCGGGTCAGGACCGCCCCTGGGTGACCATCCGGATCCGGGCGTCCGGAGGCGGAGGAGACGGAGGCGGTGACCGGGAGGGTTCCGGTTCCGGTTCCGGGCCCGGCGTGCGGCAGCCGGACCGGGTGCGGCTGGAGGAGTTGATCGGCGCGGAGGTCCCGGCGCACGTCGGATTCACCCTGGAGCTGCTGTGATCTGCGACGAATGCGGACACCGGAACCCGCCGGGGCGGGAGTTCTGTCCGGCGTGCGAGGCGTTCCTGGGGTGGGAGGAGGGGGAGGGCTCACCCGGGCCGGGCAGGGCCCCTGGGTCGCCTGCGTCGCCCGGGCCGAGCGCGTCTGCTGGGCCGCACGCGCCGCCTGCGTCGCCCGGGCCGAGCGCGTCTGCTGGGCCGCACGCGCCGCCTGCGCCGCCTGGGCCGAGCGCTTCTGCCGGACCTGCTGCTTCCACCGGGCCTGGCGGTTCCGGGCCCGGCGCATCCATCGGGTCTGGCGGTTCCGAGCCCGGCGGTTCCACCGGGCCTGGCGCTTCCGGCCGGCCCGCACCTGGTCTGCCGCCACCCGGCCGGCCCGCGCCCGCGTCCGGTTCCGGGACGTCGGCCGCGTCTCCCTTCGTGACGCCGCCCGCGCCCGCCCCCGTGGCGTCACCCGCGCCCATGCCCGTAACGGCCCCGCTGCCCCCGGCCCCCACGACGCCCCCCGGACCGCCGACGCCTCCGCGGGCAGCGGCCCCCCGGCGCCCGGGCGAAGGCCCGCCCGGTCCGGCGCCCGGGCCCGACGCGTGGCCGGACGCCGGGCCGGGGCCCGCCACCGAGCCGCCCGGACCGGAGCCCGTCGGCGCGCCGGTCGTCTGCCCCAACTGCCGTACGGAGAACGCCCCGGGCCGCACCCTGTGCATCCGCTGCGCCCTGCTCCTGGACCCCGGGCCCGCCCCCGAGGGCCGGTTGCCGTGGTGGCGGCGGATCCTGCGCCGCCGGCCCCGGCAGGCGCGCGTGGCGGGGGCGCGTCCGCGGCGCGGGTGGCGGCGGCCGAGGGTCGGGCTGCCCATCGTGCTGATCCTGCTGGCGGTGGGGGTCTGGTTCGCGCTGCCGCATCTCTCGGGCCTGTTCGGCTTCGCCAAGGAGGAGACCGGGACCCCGGAGTCCGTGCCGCCCGCCGTCTGCCGGGGTTCCAGTGAGGCGCGCGGGCACCCGGCGGCGGCGGCGGTCGACGGGTTCAACAACCGTTACTGGGCACCGGAGAAGACCGGCGAAGGGGTCGGGGAGCACCTGGAGTGCGACTTCGCGCAGCCGGTGCGGATGATGAAGATCGTGGTGTTCTCCGGGACGTCGGCGCGCCAGAACGAGTTCCTGACGCAGGGCCGCCCGGCGCGGCTCACGGTGGAGCTGACGTCGAAGGACGGGGAGAAGACCGACCGGACGATCCGGCTGCGCGACCAGGCGGGCCAGCAGACCTTCGACGTACGGGGTTCGGACACCGTCAAGGCCCGGCTCACGGTCGAGTCGGCGTACGGCTCGGGGAAGGACCGGCGTACGGCGGTGGCGGAGATCGAGTTCTTCGGCCGACGGGAGTGAACAGGCGTTGGCCGGAAGGCGTGGCCGGAAGGGCTCCTACGGATCCAGCCGGTCCGCGCGCATGCGCAGATAGCGGGCCTCGGGTTCGCTGAGCGTGCCGTCGGCGGCCGCGCGGTAGGCGGCACGGGCGGCGGCCGGCTCCCCGGCCCGTTCCAGGAGATGCCCGCGTACGGCGTCGAGGCGGAAGAGCGGCTCCACCGTTCCCGTCAGGGCGTCGACCGCCGCCAGCCCCGCCCGGGGCCCGTCCACCATGGCCACGGCGACCGCCCGGCCCAACGCGGCGGCGGGGTCGGGGGTGCGCCGTACGAGGAGGTCGTAGAGGGCGAGGATCTGCGGCCAGTCGGTGTCCTCCGCGCGCTGCGCCTCGTCGTGGAGGGCGGCGACGGCGGCCTGGAGCTGGTAGTCCCCGGCCGGGCCCTGGGCGAGCGCCTCCTCGGCCAGGGCGGTGCCTTCCGCGATGGCCGTACGGTCCCAGAGCGCCCGGTCCTGTTCGTCGAGAGGGATCAGCTCACCGTCCGGCCCGGTGCGCGCCGGGGTGCGCGCCTCGGTGAGGACCATCAGCGCCAGCAGCCCGGTCACGCGCCCCTCGTGGGGCAGCAGCCGGCGGACGGCGCGGGTCAGCCGGATCGCCTCGCGCGCCAGGTCCGTGCGGGTGAGGTCGGGGCCCGCGGTGGCGGTGTAGCCCTCGTTGAAGATCAGGTAGAGGACCTGGAGCGCGGTGCCGAGCCGCTGGTCGAGGTCCTGGGCGTCCGGCCGCCGGAACCGCGTACCGCGCAGCGTCCGCTTGGCCCGGCTGATCCGCTGCGCCATCGTCGCCTCCGGCACCAGATGGGCGCGGGCGATCTCCGCCGTGGTGAGACCGCCGACCGCGCGGAGGGTGAGCGCGATCTGGGCGGCGGGGGAGAGCGCGGGGTGGCAGCAGAGGAAGAGCAGGGTGAGCGTGTCGTCCTCGGAGGGGGCCCGGCCCAGGCCGGAGGGGCCTTCCCCGGGCGGCGGCGCGACGAACGCGTCCGCGGGGGTGAGGGCCGCCGCCGTCTCCTCCCGCCTGCGACGGGCCTCGTCGCTGCGGAGCCGGTCGGTGAGGCGGCGGGAGGCGACCCGGATCAGCCAGCCGCGCGGGTTGTCGGGGACTCCGTCCCGCGGCCACTGCTCGGCGGCCGCGATCAGGGCCTCCTGGACGGAGTCCTCGGCCGGGTCGAAGTGCCCGTACCGGCGCACGAGCGCGCCGAGGACCTGCGGCGCGTGGCGGCGCAGCAGGTCCTCGATGATGACGTCGGCCGTACGTTCCATCCGCGTCCTCGGGTGGTGCGTCAGTCGTCGATCCCGCCGTCGACGGGCCGGATGAGCACCGGGTAGTCGGGCGCCCCGGCCGGCTGCGGACAGCGTGCCACGCGGGCCGCGATCTCGGTCACCCTTTCCAGGCTCTCGCAGTCGAGCACCCAGAACCCGGCGAGCAGCTCCTTCGTCTCGCTGTACGGCCCGTCCGAGACCACCGGACGGCCTTCGGCGTCGAGGCTGACGGCCCGGCCCGACGCGGGCTCCCGCAGCCCGTAGCCGGTGACCAGCTCGCCCGACTCGGCGAGGTCGTCGTTGATGCTGCCCATGTAGGCGAACATCTCCTGCATGGCCTTCTTGTCCCAGGCCGGGCTGTCCGCGGTGCCCTTGCCGGTCTGCGCGTCGTAGTCCGCCTGGCTGCCCTGGACCATCACCAGATACTTCATGACCGTCGCCTCCTGGTCGCTCGTTCGCTCGATTCCGTTTCTTCCTCTTGCACAGGGGACGTCGGGGCCGGTGCGGGGTTCTCGACACCACGCGCGAAGTCTTTTGGGATTCACCCGCTGGAGGGGGCGGAACACGAGGTTCAGTAAAGTTCGGCAGCGTCGCCCAGCGCCTCCTACCACCCCTTCCTCCTGATTCTTTTCTGCCGCGCCGAACGAGGTCCCGACCGTGTCTGCCGCCCCTCCCCCCGCTGCCTCCCCGCATCCCGTCTCCGTCGTGGGGATCGGCGCGGACGGCTGGCCCGGCCTGTCCGGTACGGCCCGCGAGGCGCTGCGGGAGGCGGAGGTGCTGATCGGCGGGGCGCGCCAGCTGGAGCTGCTCCCGCCGGAGTGCGCCGGTGCCCGGGTGGCCTGGCCGTCCCCGCTGAGGCCCGCCGTCCCCCGGCTGCTGGCCGAGCACCGGGAGCGCCGGATCGCGGTGCTGGCGAGCGGGGACCCGATGTTCTACGGGATCGGGCGGGCGCTGGCGGAGGAGCTGGGGCCGGAGGGGCTGCACGTGCTGCCGCACCCGTCCTCGGTCTCGTACGCCTGCGCGCGCCTCGGCTGGCCGCTGGAGGACACGGAGGTCGTGACGCTGGTGGGCCGTCCGGCGGCGCGCCTCGCGGCGTCGCTGTACGACGGCCGGCGCCTGTTGGTCCTGAGCGCGGACGCGAGCACCCCCGCGACGGTCGCCGCACTCCTCACGGAGCGTGGCTTCGGCCCGAGCGGGCTGCGGGTGCTGGAACAGCTGGGCGCCGAGGACGAGGGTTGCGTGGACGGCCTCGCGGAGACGTGGGAGCACCCCCCGGGAGACCGCCTGAACGTCATCGCGATCGACTGCCGGGCGTCGGCGGAAGCGCTGCGGCTGGGCACGGTCCCCGGGCTGCCGGACGAGGCGTACGAGCACGACGGCCAGCTCACCAAGCGCCACATCCGGGCGGCCACGCTCGGGACTCTGGCGCCCGCGCCCGGAGAGCTGCTCTGGGACGTGGGCGGTGGCTCCGGCTCGATCGCGGTCGAGTGGCTGCGGGCGCATCCGTCCTGCCGGGCGGTGAGCGTGGAGCGGGACCCGGTACGGGCCGAGCGGATCACCCGTAACGCGGAACGCCTGGGAGTCCCCGCGCTGAAGGTCGTCACGGGTCCGGCCCCGACGGCCCTGGCCGAACTGGAAGCGCCGGACGCGGTGTTCATCGGCGGCGGCCTGACCGCGCCGGGCCTGCTCGACGCGTGCTGGGAGGCGTTGCGGCCGGGGGGCCGGCTGGTCGCGAACACGGTGACGCTGGAGTCGGAGGCGCTGCTCGCCGAGCGGCACAAGGCGCACGGCGGCGAGCTGGTGCGCCTCGCGGTGGCCCACGCCGTCCCGGTCGGCGGTTTCACCGGCTGGCGCCAGGCCATGCCCGTAACGCAGTGGTCGGTAATCAAGCCCCCGGGTTCCGGGGCACGTTCGCACAAGGGAGATCGATCATGACGGTGCACTTCATCGGCGCGGGCCCCGGCGCGGCCGACCTGATCACGGTGCGCGGCGCCCGGATCCTCGCCGCCAGCCCGGTCTGCCTGTACGCGGGCAGCCTGGTCCCGGTGGAACTGCTGGCCGAGTGCCCGGAGGACGCCCGCCTGATCGACACGGCGAACCTGGACATCGAGCAGATCACCGCCGAGCTGGTCCGGGCCCACGAGGACGGCCACGACGTGGCGAGGCTGCACTCGGGCGACCCGTCGGTGTTCAGCGCGGTGAACGAACAGATGAAGCGCCTGGACGAGGCGGGGGTCCCGTACGAAGTGGTTCCCGGCGTCCCCGCGTTCGCCGCGGCGGCGGCGGCCCTGAAGCGCGAACTGACGGTCCCGACGGTCGGCCAGACGGTGATCCTGACCCGCATCGCGCAGCGCGCCACGGCGATGCCGGAGGGCGAGGACCTGGCGACACTGGGCCGCAGCGGCGCCCTGATCGTCCTGCACCTGGCGGCGCGGTACGTGGACCGGGTGGTCGACGAACTGCTCCCGCACTACGGGGCGGACTGCCCGACGGCGGTGGTGGCGATGGCGTCCCGCCCCGACGAGATCATCCTGCGGGGCCCGCTGGACTCGATCGCCGAGCAGGTGAAGGCGGCGGGGGTGATCCGGACGGCGGTCATCATGGTGGGGCGGACACTGGGCGCGGAGCAGTTCCGGGACAGCCACCTGTACGCGGTGGGGCGGGACCGGGGGGAGTGCTGAGGGATCTGCGGAGCGCGGGCCACGAGGCGGGGCGTCCCCCGTCCGACGCGGACGACACGAACGCGGGGACGAACCGGAGGATGAGCCGTGACGAGGCGCTGTCTCTCGTGCGGCGTCTGCTCGACGGTGCCGACGAGGCGGAGGCGGACGAGATCCTCGACGCCCTGGAACGCGGGCTGGCGTGCCCGCACATCAGCGACTACATCTACTGGGGCCCGGACCCCGGCCCCAGCCCGGAGCAGATCGTCGACCGAGCACTGGCCTACCGGCCGATAGCGCTCTGACCCGAGCACCGGTGCATGGGCTCCTTTCGGCATTCGGCAGGGGCCCGTCGCTGTGCCTTGTCGGCCTCGCTCCGGAGGGACAGCCGGCCCGGGATGTCTCAGCGCTCAGTCGCAGCGCTCAGTCGCCGCCCGACGAGCCACCACAGCCGCCACCAAAGCCGGTGCCTCCGCCGGGGGCGGCCTCCGTGGATGAGCTGTGGTCGTCGTCGAGGGCCTTCCCCATGCGGCGGAGGGTACGGCCGAGGCTGTCGGGAATCGGGTGGGCACTGAGCAGTCCGTGCCGGACGGGGCCAGTGGCGAGAGCCGCCGGTCCGTCGAGTACGTACGTGGGCAGAGTTCCTTCTGATGCGGCGGCAGCCAGGAGCCGCCGCCCTGCGCGGGTGGTTCGCTGCCGCCTCCCGCTCAGCAGGCCGAGGCACACCAGGTGTCGGGCGATGTCATCGACCGGCTGGGAGCGCCCGACGGTATCGATCACTTCCTCGACGCGCTTGCTGCGGGGGCAGGCGGCGATGACCGCGCGCTCGACCGCATGCGTCGACCGGACTTCGCCCGTGGGACGGAGCCGAGTCGCCCGCAGGGACAGCGTCCCCTGCTCGGTGAGCGCCACGACGGCGCTCTCGACCACGCGCCGCCGACCACCCGCGAGGAACGTGTACGCGTACCGGTCCAACGCTCCGCCGGCGAACTCTGCCCCGGGTCGCCCCCATGACCGTGTCATACCGTTTCCCCCTCGACCCGGCACACCTTGTTGCGGTCATCGTTCCCCGACACGGTCCCCCCGCCCCGGAACCGGCAGAAGTCAGAGCCTCATTTGAGGTAGCAGAACAGGCACGTTGCTGTCGGTGTCCTCCCCGCCGACACCACCTGCGCGATGGCACCCGCGAACGGCGGTGATCTTGTTAAGACACCCCTTGTGCGGGTGAGAGATCAGTCGAGTCGCCCGTGCACACAGAATTCGGAGGGCCATGCCATGAAGTACACCGTCTCGATCGAGATCGCCCTGCCTCGGGAGAGGACCGTCCAACTGCTCGCCGACCCGGCGAACATGCCGAAGTGGCTGAGGGGCCTGGTGGTGCACGAGCCGCTGAGTGGCCCGCACGGGCAGCTCGGTACCACTTCACGGGTCGTGATGGAGATGGGGCAGCGGACTTTCGAGGCCACCGAGACCATTACGCGCCGGGAACCGGCAGACCTGCACGGAATCCCGAAAGGGAGCGTTGTTCACTTCGACCGCGAGATCAGCGGCGAGGGCATGTGGAGCGTTACGCGCGACCGGCTGACGGAGGCCGGTCCGGAGACCACCCTCTGGGTGAGCGAGAACGAGTACCGGTTCGACGGCTTGCTGATGCGACTAGTGGGGCTCCTGATGCCCGGCACCTTCCGCAAGCAGTCGCGACAGCACATGCAGGACTTCAAGGCCTTCGCCGAGCAGGGGAAGGACGTCCGCGAAGCGAAGGGCTGATCTGCCGTGCCGGGTGTGTGCTCATGCGCTCCTCGCCTCATGACAGCTGAGGTGGTCAGGGTGCTCGGCTCAGCGGATGGTTGTCGCGGTCAGGAACGGGTCGGTCGGCGGTACCAGTTCTGCCGTGGCGACTTCCACCAGGTTTGCCGGAGCGTCGCCGCGTTGCAAGGCGGTCACGTACTCGATGGTCTGGGTGTGGGAGAGCTTCGGGACTCTTCGGCGCAGGATGTGCATGGCGTGAACCCTGCCGCGCGTGTCTGCCACCGCCCGGACCTCGTCGTGCAGTTCGTCCACCGCGGTCCGCGTGTCCTGCCCTCGGATGCGGGACCGGTAGTCCGTCTCCCACGCGTCGGTCACGGCCGAGACGACGCCGATCCGGTGCAGGCTTCCGTCGACGCGGTCAACAAGGTACGGCCCGTTCCCGGCCAGCATGAGGTCCGGGTCCCGGGTGCGCAGGTACTCCTCGGATGTCCAGGAAACGATCCACACCAGCTCGTGCCGCTCTGTATGCGACACCGCCATGCGCATCGGGTCCAGCCCGGCCGACAGCTGCTGTCGATAGTCGCGTTCCAGCTCTTCCTCAACCATGTGAACCGCGGCATCTCGCTCAATCACTCGATCAGCATCCTTCGGGGCCTTCGGGGCCTTCGGGGCCTTCGGGGCCTGCGGGGTCGCCGGGATCTTCGGGGCTGTTCAGGGCGCGTGCGAAGTCGGTGAGGGTGCGGAAGTCGGTCTCGCGCAGGCCGATTCTCGGGTTGACGTGGTGGAGAAGCGCCGGGCCCTTGTGGTGCGTGGCCACGTAGGCGTGGTCTGGGGCGCTCTGTTCGTCGTCGATCCAGGCGAAGGGGCGGCCGGCGGCGTAGTCCACCAGGGGGCCCGTCTTCCAGTGGACTCCGTCGGGGCGTTCTCGGAACAGGGCGTCGCCGAAGTCCACGAAGGGGAGTACGGGCAGGCCGAGTGTCGGGGCGATCCACCGGTTCGCCTCGGCCATCCACGTGGTGGCCCAGCACAGTTCGTAGCCGAGTCGCAGCAGGGCGGGCCCGTGTTCCGGGTTGAGCCAGACCCGCAGGGTCCGTCGTCGTCCCGAGAGGCCGTCGCCGGCTCCCGGCAGCCCGTCGCCCAGCGGCACCCTGAGCGTGATGTAGCCGTCGGGGCGGCGCTCGGGCTGCGCGGCATAGGGGTTGAGCGGGCCGTCCACGTCGAGGAAGAGCAGTGGTCGGGTCATCGTCGGCCCCCCTGGTAGAACATCCATTCTGCCGGGGGAGCGTGGTCAGCCGCCCCCACACGCCCGTGCCCGGCGGCGAACAGGTCGCTGCCGGGCACGGGTGACGGGAGCGCGCTCAGCCCCTGAGAGAGGCCTCGCGCGTCAGCCCTTGATCTCGATCTCGCCGTTCTTCGAGGTCGACGCGTCCGCCTCCGGGGCGCCCGAGGTCGCGGGGGCGGGCACCGTACCCACGCGGCCCTTCAGATTCTGGAGGAGGGACGCCATGTCCACGCCCGTCGTCGAGGTGAGCAGTTCCATGCCCTGCGCGACGTTGTCGGTGACCGTGCGGGCCAGCTGGCTCGCGCCGTCCGTGGAGATGACCGTCATCTTGTCGATGGCGCTCAGCGGCTCGGAGGCCTTCGCCACCACGCTCGGGAGCACCTCGACCAGCATCTGGAGGACGGCCGCGTCGCCGTACTGCGCGAACGCGTCGGCCTTCTTCTGCATGGCCTCCGCCTCGGCCGCACCCTTGGCGGCGATCGCCGCGGCGTCCGCCTCACCCTCGATGCGGACCGCGTCGGCCAGCGCCGAACGGTGCAGCTTCTCGCCCTGACCGGTCAGGCGCGAGCGCTCCGCGTCGGCCTCGGCCTCCTTGACCTGGGCGATGCGGCGGGCCTCCGCCTCCTGCTCGGCCTGGTAGCGGGCGGCGTCTGCGGGCTTACGGACCTTCGTGTCCAGCTCGCGGTCGGTCAGCGCGGCCTGGCGCTCGGCGACCTTCTCCTGCTCGGCCAGGACTTCCTGCTGGCGGGCCGCCTCGGCGAGCGGGCCGGCGGCGTTGGCCTTGGCGGCCGCGGCTTCCGTCTCGGCCTTGATCTCGGCCTGCTTCAGGTAGTACGTCCGCTCGGCGATGGCGATCTCCTCGGCCGCCTTCAACCGGGCCTGCTCCGAGGCCCGCTTCGCGATGGCCTCGGCGATGTCCGCCTCCTGCTTGGCGCGGGCGGCCTCCGGGCGGCCGAGGTCCTCCAGGTAGGAGCCCTCGGTGGTGATGTCCTGGATCTGGAAGGCGTCCAGGATCAGGCCCTGGCCGGAGAGGCTGGCCTCGGCCTCCTCCGCGACCTGCCCGGCGAACGCGGCCCGGTCCCGGATGATGTCCTCGACCGACATGCGGCCGACGATCGCGCGGAGCGCGCCGGAGAGCACTTCCTGGGTGAACCCGACGATGCCGTCCTGCTGCTGGAGGAAGCGCTGGGCCGCGGCGCGGATCGCGTCCTCGCTGCCGCCGACCTTGACGATCGCGACGCCTTCGAGGTTCGACTTGACGCCGCGCAGCGTCACCGCGCCGCGCACGGCGATCGGGATGTGCCGGCTGGACAGGTCGAGGGTGAACTTCTGCTGGACGAACGGCACGACGAAGACGCCGCCGCCCACGACGACCTTCTGGCCGCTGTTGTCGATGCTGGTCTGTCCGGTGACCGGATCCGTCGACTTCTTGCCGCGGCGGCCGGTGATGATGAACGCCTCGCTGGGCCCGGCCACCTTGTAGCGCGTGATGACGACGAGGCCGAGCAGAACGAGGAGTACGACGATGCCGATGACGGCGATGACTACTGGACTCATGTGATGTGTCCCCCCTGCCTCCCGTGGGGGACGGCAGATTGTTGTGGAGCGTGGCGGTGCTGTGGAGTTGACCGGTGCGGTGTGCCGCGTAACGGTGGGTCGTCAGTGTGGATCAGGGTGGATACGTGGTCAGCGCTCCACCGGGCGGACCGCGACCGACGTGGTCGACAGTGCCTCTTCCACCCAGATCTCGGTCCCGCGCGCGACGGGCGCGGCCGACTTGGCCGAGTACTTCACGGGCTGACCGCCCAGTCGCAGCAGCACCTCGCCGTAGCCCTCGGCCGGGATGGCCGTCACGACGGACCCCGAGGTGCCGATCAGGTCGGAGCCGCGCGGGGTGGCGTCCGTCTGGTCGCGCATCAGGGCCTTGCTGAGTTTCCAGGTGAGCCAGGCCGCGACCAGGCCGGCGGCGACGCCGATGACTGTGGCCACGAGCGTTCCGGCGCTCGTCGAGCCGAGCACGATCGCTCCGCCGAAGCCGAGCATCGAGATGAAGCCGGCGATCACCGGAAGCGACAGCAGCCCGTCGAAGAGGCCGTCGAGCACACCGTCGAAGAGCCCTTCGAGGATCCCGCCGAAGATCAGGGAGAGCGCGAGCAGCACGATCCCCGCAATGCCGAGACCGAGAAAAATGGTCACGCGATCACTCCCCTGTTGCTCCTGCTGCCGACTTCCCCCGAACGTTTTCCGTCGATCTGGCTGGATGGTCCCATACGGCACCTCCTTCGGTCACTGCCGGATTCCGGCAATCTTTACGCGTCTTTGATGCCGGACAGGTGGTCCGTGAGCGTGGTGAGCGACTGGAACGTCGCACCGAGCAGGGCCACGTGCTTCCAGCGCAGGATCCCGTCCGGGCCGATGAGGAAGACCGCCCGCCGCACCCCGATGCCCGGCGCGGAAACCCCGTACGCCCTGGCGGTCTCCCGGCTTTCGTCGGCCAGCAGGGGCATGCGCAGCCCGAAGGAGCGGGCGAACGACTCATGGCTGTCCACACCCTGTGGACTGATTCCCCAGACGTCGGCGTCGAGGCCCTCGAAGGCTTCCATGCCCGAGGAGTACGAGCACAACTGCTTCGTGCAGACGCTGGTGTTGTCCCCGGGGTAGAACGCCAGCACCACGGACCGGCCGCGGGCGGACGACAGCCGGTAGTCGGCGCGCTCGAAGGCGTCGCCCGACAGGACTCCGCCCGGGAGAGTGAAGTCCGGTGCGGCGCTGCCGAGTTGAGGGCCTGATGCCATGGGAGGCTCCTTCGCTGTCGTATACGGGGATGGTGCCGAGGGCGCGGATGGTTCCGCGATCGTGACCGTACAGTGGGGGGACCGGGCCCCCGGTCGAGCCGTTGGCCCGCTGGCCCGCTGGCCCGCTGGCCCGCTGGCCCGCTGGCCCGTCGAGTCGTTGGCCCGTCGACGGCGATCCTTCGATCCGGCGATCCGTACGCCCATCCGGAGCGGCCTCGGCGCCGAATACGGGGAGAGGGGGCAGCATGCCCCGCACCCGCACCTGGAGGTACGCGTGGCCCAACGACCGCCGTCGGCAGCGGTTCTCGTTCTGCACGGGGGGCGCGAGAGCGGTACGGGCCCCCCGCCGTCGGGGCTGCTGAATCTGCCCGGTACCCGGATGCGCCCCTTCGCCCGTGCCGTCGCCCGGGCCGCCCGCACGGCCGGCGACGACATCCTCGTGACGCAGGTGCGGTACGTCCACCGGGGCTGGAACGGCACTCGCGCGGACCCCTTCCACGACGCCGTGGCCGCCCTCGACGCACTGCGGGAGGAGGCGGGCGAGGAGCTGCCGGTGGTGCTCCTGGGTCATTCCATGGGCGCGCGCGCCGCCCTCCGAGCCGCCGGGCATCCCCTGGTGCGGGGCGTCGTCGGGCTCGCCCCCTGGTGTCCGCCGGGGGACCCGGTCACCCAGCTCGCGGGCCGTGACGTCGTCCTCGTCCACAGCAACCGGGACCGGATGACGAGCCCCCAGGCCAGCCAGTCCCTCACCGCGCGGGCCCGCCGCGCCGGAGCCCGTAGCTGCATGGTCACCGTCCGGGGCGGCGACCACGCCATGATCCGCCGGGCCGCCGCCTGGCACCGGCTCACCACCGCGCTGGTCACCGGACTGCTCGGTTCCGGCAGTCTGCCGGGCCCGGTGGCCGAGGCCCTCGCCCTGCCGCCCACCGCCGAGGCCACCGCAGGCACCCTCGACCTGGACGCCGATCTCGGCCTCGGCCCCTTCCAGGACCGGACGGGCGCCCGAGGCTGACCGGCCGCGCTGCGGATGCGGTACGGGAGCGGGCGGCCGACGATGGAGGACCGGAGGAGCCGACGACGGCGGGAGGCGTGCTCTTGCAGGCCGACACGTGCGACGACGGGATGCCGTCGTTCTTCGACCCGAGGACCGTCGCGGCCCTGTTCGACGGAAACCCGGCCGCCGTCGCGGTCCTCGACCACGATCTCCGCTACACCTACGTCAACCCGGCCCTCGAACGGCTCAACGGCCTCCCCGCCGACTCCCACATCGGGCGGACGTTCTCCCAGGTGCTGCCCGGGCTGCGCGGTCAGGCCTCCGCCCTGCGCGAGGTCCTGGCCGACGGAAGACCCCGCGAGGAGACGATTCACGGGCAGACCTGGGCGGCGACCGGGGCGGACGGGGCGGCCGGGGCGGACCAGCGGTTCTGGCGTGCCACGTACAGTCGGCTGGACGCGGACGGGGCGGCGTGCGGTCTGATGGCGATCGTCGTCGAGATCACCGACCTCACCCGCCAGCGCGAGGAGCTGGAGGAGGCCCGCGGTCACATCGCCCTCCTCAGCACCGCCGCCGTCCGGATCGGCACGACGCTCGACATGGACACCACCTGCCGGGAGCTGGTCGCCTTCGTCGTGCCCGACTTCGTCGACGTCGCGGCGGTCGACGTGTTCCCGGCAGAAGTGGGGCACTCCGTACGCCGTCCGGTGCCCGGCGTCGTACGGCTCCGGCGCGCCGCGGTGCGGGGTGATGGCGAACTCGACGAGCAGGTGCAGCGGTTCGGCCATCCCGGGGAGTACGTCGACTTCGCGGCGGACTCCGCGGTGACCCGCTGCCTGGCGGAGAACGAGCCGGTCCTCGACCACTGGGAGGACCACACCAGAGGGCGCAGCGTCGTCACCGCGGACCGGATCACCGCCTCCCGGGCGCTCGGGCTGCGCGAGGCGCTCGTCGTCCCGCTCACCGCCCGCGGCCGGCCGCTCGGCGCGCTCACCCTCGTCCGGGCGGAGGGCTCACCGGCCTTCAGCGATCAGGACGTGGCCGTCGCCCGCGAAATCGCCGTCCGGGCGGGCGTCGACCTCGACCACGCCCGCCGCTACGACCACGAGCACAGCATCGCCCGCGAACTCCAGCGCTCCCTGCTCTCCGAGCCCTGGGGACCCCACCCGCACGTCGAGACCGCCACCCGCTACCTCCCCGCCGACGAGGGCGTCCTGGTCGGCGGCGACTGGTTCGACGTCGTGCCGCTCAAGGACGGCCGGCACCTCAAGGCGATGGGCGACGTGATGGGCCACGGGGTGGAGGCGGCCGTCGCCATGAGCCAGTACCGCTCCCTGCTGCGGCTGCTGGCCGGGGACGACCTGCACCCCCACCAGATCCTGGAGCAGCTCGACGGCATGGTCGAGCGGTCCGGCCTGGACCGGGCGGCGACCTGTCTGCTCGCCGTCGTCGACCGGTTCGGCGGGGTGTGCGAGGTGGCCAGCGCGGGCCATCTCCCCCCGGTCTTCATCGACCCGGGCGCCGGCGGGGCCCGGGTCGTGCCGGTGCCGGTGGGGCCGCCGCTCGGCACCGGGTTCGGCGGGTACCGGACCGCGTCCGTGCCCTGCGGCCCCGGGACCGTGCTGTTCATGTACACCGACGGGCTGGTGGAGCGCCGGGGCGAGGACATCGACGTGTCCGTGGGGCGGCTGGCCTCGCTGACCCTGCCGCCGGGCGGGCATCTGGAGGATCTGCTGGACCAGGTGCTGGACCGGTTCGGCGAGGACGCGGAGGACGATATCGCCGTGCTGGCCTCCCGGATCCGCGAGGGCCCGCCGGTGGTGCGGCCGACCCCTCCGGAGTGACGAGTGACGAGGGGCGGGCGGCGAGGGCCGAGGGCCGAGTGGCCGAGTGACGGCCCGGCCTGCCGCCCGAGACCGGTCCCGCTTGCCGCCCGAGACCGGTCCGGCCTGCTGCCCGAGACCGGAACGGCCTGCTGCCCGGGGCCGCTGCGCCGGGTCAGCCCAGTTCGAGGCTTGTGATGCCGTACAGGCCGGTCCGGTCGATGACCGGTTCCGGGCCGCTGTACATCCGCGCGGTGTCGAACGACGGGGTCAGGCCCAGCTCCCCCGCCAGCCGCACCGCCGCCGGGTTGGCGTCGGGCACGTCGATCGCGACCGGGGTGTCCGGGGCGGTGGCCGCGAGCGCGCCGACCAGGGCCGCCGCCACCGCGGGGGACGTGGCGTACAGGGGACCGATCCGGGACGCGGCGCGGCAGGCCCGCAGCACCCCGAGGCCCTGGAGCTCGCCGTCCCGGACCGCTGCCAGGGCCGTGCGGCCCGGAGCGGCGATCCAGGAGGCCAGGAAGGTGTCGCGTGCGGCCGGGAAGTGCCGGCGGTCGTAGGCGGCGAGCAGGTCGAACGGCACGCTCCTGGCGTCGACCAGTTCGGTGCCCGGCGGCGGCGCGACGTCCTGCGGGGGCGGGGGCGTGCCCTCGTACCGTGCGTTGCTCCAGCAGGTACGGAAGCCGGAGCGGCGGTAGTTGTCCTGTTGCGCGGGCACCCCGTCCAGCCCGACGGTGCGTCCGGCGAGCCGGGCCGTGCCGGCCTGCCAGGTCCGCAGCCCGTAACCCTGTCCGCGCAGGTGGGGGCGGGTCAGGTAGAAGCCCAGGAAGCCGTGGTCGCTGCCGTAGCGGACGACGGAGACGGAGGTGACCGGTTCGCCGTCCAGCCGGCCGAAGAGGAAGCCGCCGGGGTCGGTCGCGAAGAACACCCCGCCGTCGTTCAGGCCCGGGTTCCAGCTCTCCTCGTGGGCCCACTCGCCCAGCGTCACGATGTCCTCGGCGCGGGCCGCGGTGATCTCGAAAGGTTTCGGCACGGCACAGTCGTACCCCGGCGGGTGGCTGTTCAGTGGCCCGGGGGCAGGGCGATTTCCGGCCTTTCGGGCGGCGTCGGCGCCCGGTCGGTGCTCGGGTCGGCTCCGCCCGAAAGGCCGAGCCGGTGCTCAGGCCGCTTCCGGGTTCTCCCGGCGCCGGCCGCGCAGTTGACGCAGTACGAGGGCGGCCGAGGTGATCAGCGGCAGCAGCCCCGCCACCGCGTCGGCGGTGTTCAGCCTGTCGTGCGAGCCCTTGGCCCGGCGGACCTGCTTGGTCGCCCTGATGACCGCGAGCGCGCTGCTGCCCAGGCTCAGCACGAGCCCGGCCTTGCCGCCGCGCGGGCCCTTGGCGGGCGCGGACCGGTTCTTCGCCATCGGAAGTACCTCCAGCCTGCGGGCCGCCCCGTTCGCGGGCCGCCCTCCCCGTACACGTAACCGGGTGTCCGCCGCCCCCGCAAACGGGACGGCCCGCGCGGACGCCGCGCCGGCCCCGTCCCACCGTGGCACCCCGGCGCCATCCCTCGTTCACTCCACGGCCAGCTGGTGTGCTCCGCCAACCGGCCGGGCGTGGACGACACGGGCCGCGCCAACGCCGTGAGCGGACCGCGCACCGGGCAGTGCGCCGCGCCAACGCCGTGAGCGGACCGCGCACCGGGCAGTGCGCCGCGCTCTGACCCGGTAGCGCCGGCCCACGTCGCCCCGGTCGCCCTCAGACGAACACGTACGCCACCGTCGTCGCCGCGCCCAGGCCCGCGCCCGCCACGGTCTGGGCGACGGTGTGGTAGCCGAGGGCGACCCGGGACCAGCAGACCGCCGTCGTCACCGCGTAGGCGGCGATCCACCAGGGGGAGTGCACGACGGCGAGGAGGGAGACGGCCGCCGAGGCCACCGCCGAGTCGACCGAGATCTTCCACACCGTGTTGACGGCCAGCAGGCCGATCGTCATCACCCACAGCGCGAGCATCGCGACGAGGATGCCGGTGGGCGCGTTGCCCAGCACCATCACCACCGAGCCGGCGCCGATCGAGCCCAGGATCACGAAGAAGATCGGCGCCCGCTTGGTGCGGTCCACCACATGGCGGTCGCCCCAGGTGCCGCGCCCGCGCTCCCACTCGATGTACCCCGCCGGTATCAGTCCGGCGCAGAGTGCCCCGAGGAAGCCCCAGAGCAGTCCTGTCCAGTTACCCGCCGCCGCCAGGCCGATGCCGAGCATGCCCGCCAGCAGGACGTTGCGCGGCTGGAGGACGTCGGTGACGGTGCGCGCCACGGAGGCCGTGCGGGCGGAGGCGGTGGGGATCCCCTCGCCGGTCGTGGTGCCGGTCATGCGCTCGTCTCCGTCGTGCGGGTGGTTTCGGCCGTCGCGGCCGCGAGGACGGCGCGGGCGCGCTCCTCGTCGACCGTCCGGTAGGCGGCGGCGACCCGGACCAGCCGGGCCACCTCGCCGTCCTGGTCCGCCGCGTGCTGGGCGGCGACCGTCGCGGCTCCGCCGGCGGGCGCGCCGGAGTCCTTCGCGAGCAGGGCGGCCCGGATCCAGTAGGCGTCCGTGAGCGACTCGGCCCGGCGCGGGTCGTCCGTGTCGCGGGCGGCGGCCCTTTCGGCGGCGGCGAGCAGCCCGTCGGGCACGTAGTGGCGCAGTTTCTCGGCGGCGTCCGCGATGTCGGCGGCCCAGCGGTCCACCCGCAGGTCGGCCGGGACGTTGAACCGGGTCAGCTCGCGGGCCAGCGAGGCGGGCGGGTCGAACGGCTGGTCCGGGAACGCGGCCATCAGCTCGTACCAGAGGGCGTGCAGTCGGACCTGGGCCCGCCACAGCCGGGCCCGGCGGGCGCCGGCCGCGAAGGCGGGGACGGACGCGCCGAGGGCGAAGAAGGCGAACAGCACCAGTTGCGCGGCCTCGGTGACCTGGTCGAACCGCAGGGCGAACGCCTCGCTCGGCTCGTCCACCACGCTGATCCACAGGAACAGGGTGCGGCTGACGGTGTAGCCGACGCCGATGAACATCGCGAACGTCATCATCCCGAGCCCGATGCGCAGATGGCGCCGCCGGGTGTCGAGGGTGGCCAGCGCCCACTGGAAGGCGCACACGGCGGACGCGGCCCCGAGGTAGAGGTAGAAGACGCTCATGTAGAGCGTGGCGCCCCACTCCCCGGCGTGGTCGGAGACGAAGCGGTCCGACGGCTCGGAGCGGTCGACGACGGTGAAGAAGAGGACGGTCAGCAGGATCAGCGTGGCGACGGAGGCCTTGGCCGCCAGCTTCTGGACGAGCCGCGCGAACCGTACGTGCCGGGGGACCGCGCCCTCTTCGGGGTAGCTGCCGTAGATGGCCACGATGTAGCTGAGGATGGCCAGAATTGCCACCGTGGCGGTGTAGTGCTTGATGAGGACGGCGAGGTCGGTGATCGCGCTGTTGTTGAGGCCGATGCGCACCACCTCGGTCTTCGTCCACAGGGCGACGGCGAATCCGGCGTAGCAGCCCCACAGGGCCCGCCGTCTGCGGTCCTCCTCGTCGCCCCACAGGGCAGCGGGCATACGCCACAGGGCAACGGCCGTCATCAGGCCGGCTATCAGGTAGCCGGCGAGATCGAGGGGGGTCACGGCGGTGTTCGTCCTCGGGGTCGGGAGCGCGGGGCGGGGGCCCGCGGGTGGGTCGGTGGCACGTGTCAGGCGTCGCCTGACCGTCTTCCGGGGAAGAGGCCGCGCCGTCGGTGGGCCACCGGGCGGGACAGGGAGTTGTCCAGCCGCCCCACCATGTCATCGGTGGTGAGATCCCGCGCCATCCGGGGGATCAGCGAGGCACCGAATTCGGCCATGCGTTCGTCGTGGGTCGCGTACTGCGCACGGGCCTGGACGGTGCCACCGCCGGAGGCGAAGGACGCGGCGGCGGCCGGGGAGATCATCCGGGCGATCAGCGAGGTGTCGAAGACCGGGAGGAGCGCCCGGAGTTGTTCCGCGTCGAGCGTCGTCCCGTGGTCGAACCACTCGTGGCACAGCTCGTGCAGGATCACGTGCTGGGTCTGGTAGGCGGTGGGCCTGCGGCGGTAGAGGACGAGGCTGGTGCCGCCCGCCTTCAGGCGCAGTCCGCAGGCGGCGTTGACGCGGGCGAGGCGGTCCGGCATCTCGTGCAGCCGGATCGTGCGCCCGCTCGCCTCCTCCATGTTGGCGACGAGCTTGTCCAGCGTGAAGGGAACCGGGATGGGCAGGTCGGCGAGCCCGGCCTCGCACTCTTTCCGCAGTTTCCGCAGGGACATGACCAAGACGCTACGCTGCCGGACCCGCCGGGCGGTGGTTCGCGGCGGAATCGTTGCCGCCGCTTTCCCCCTCCGGCCCGTCCTTCTCCCGGGCCGCGTCCTCCAGCAGGGACAGGGCGAACCGCAGCAGTTCCGGCGGCAGCCCGTCGTCGTCCAGTCCGCGGCCGGCCAGGCCGCTGATCTCTCCGGTGCGGCGCTTGGCCAGGAACTGGAGTCCGGCCACGACGTCGTCGACGACCTCGGACTCCTGCTTGAAGAAGCGCCAGTCCACGCCGAACCCCAGGCCGAGGGCTTTGAGGATGTCCTCGGAGGGCTGGGTGACCTTGCCGGCCAGGATGTTGGAGAAGTAGCTGTGCGACAGCGAGCCGCCGCGGTCGCGGACCAGCTCGGCGAAGACCCGGCCCGAGATCTTCTGGCCGGGGAAGGTCTTCTCGACCATGTACTCGACCTTTTCCCGCAGGGAGTCGAGGCGGGGAAGCTCGTCCGGACCGGGGGGTTCGACGGGTTTCGGACCGCGTTCGTCGCCGTCGTCCATGGCCATCCGGGCCTCCACGATCACCTCGGAGTCGGAACTGAGCTTGCGCAAACACTCTACGTCACTGTTAACTCGAAAAAACACGGGCAGGGGACCACGAGGGGAGTCCCTTGCCCGTGAATGATCCTGTGCCCCACGGCGCCCGGAGCGGGCTCCGGACAGGGGTGTAGCCCTTCACGACGGGGGATGCGTGAAGGGCTACGCGTGCATTATGGCCCCACGGTCCTCCCGGCGACAACTGACCGGTCGGTCAGTGATCCATGGGGGTGGGTCCGCCGTGTCCTTCCCGGTGGCCCGAATCTGTTCCGGCCGCGATAGACATGACCTTGCCCGGCGATTAGGGTTTCTTGTGCAGTCACGTGAAACAGGTGTACGCAGCAGAGGCGCACCCCGCAGGCGTACGGCGCCCGGCTCCTCCGGTCGCGCGTGACGGAAGAGGTGCAGATGCCCCCGGAGCCCCCCTCGCACGCCACCGACCGGCTCGACGACGACGATTACCCCGCCTACACGATGGGGCGAGCCGCCGAGATGATCGGTGCGACGCCGGGGTTCCTCCGGGCGATCGGCGAAGCCCGGCTGATCACCCCGCTGCGGTCCGAGGGTGGCCACCGCCGTTACTCCCGCTACCAGTTGCGCATCGCCGCCCGCGCCCGCGACCTGGTCGGCGCCGGCACGCCCATCGAGGCCGCCTGCCGCATCGTCATCCTGGAGGACCAGCTGGAGGAGGCGCTGCGCCTCAACGAGGAGCTGCGCGGCCGGTCCGCCCGCTCCGGCGGCCCCGCCGAGCGCTGACGGGCGCCGCGCCGCAGGTCGCGCGGGGTGCCGAGCGACCCCGGGGAGATATCTGCATTCGTCAGCACAGAATTTCGCGCAATGCGCGATGAGGCTTTTCTCTTCCCGGTCTGTTCCGACACGGCCGGTGATATTAGGCACCCACCTCTCCCGGCCCCACCGTGCTAGTGTTGATCTCAGTTGCAGTTGTGGTTCCCAAAAACTTCAAGTGTTCTTGCCGGTCAGATGTCGGCGGGCACACTTTTGTATTTCCGGTGTTCTTCCGGACGGGGTAATCATCGCGGCGACGTGGGGTCCGCACAGTGTGGGCCCGCGGGCTCTGCCCCTAAGGAGATATGACATGGCTACTGGCACCGTGAAGTGGTTCAACGCGGAAAAGGGCTTCGGCTTCATCGAGCAGGACGGCGGCGGCGCTGACGTCTTCGCCCACTACTCCAACATCGCCGCCTCCGGCTTCCGTGAGCTGCAGGAGGGCCAGAAGGTGAACTTCGACGTCACGCAGGGCCAGAAGGGCCCGCAGGCCGAGAACATCACCCCCGCCTGATCACTCAGGTAGTACTGCGCAGCTGGGGCCCGCACCTTGGGGTGCGGGCCCCGGCTCGTTGTCGTTTCCGGGGCCCGCTCTGCGCGCCCCCCGACGAAGCCGCGTCCGGTGCACTGTTTCCCGGCGGCCGGGCTTCGTTTTCTTTTGTCATTTCATCGGCTCGTTCTTGCGATTCTGGGTGCCGTTCACGGTCGCTTCCCGAAAAAGAATCCCTCGATACGTGCCCCATCGAGGAAAGGTTCTAGATGAACCGCGAACGCACGCCCCGCTCGAACGACCGATTTTCCCGCACCCGCTCCGGCGGTGCCCCCCGTTACTCCGGTGGCGGCGGCGAGCGCCGCGCCGCGGGCTTCGGCGGCGGACCCAAGCGCTCCGGCGGTTCCGGTGGCTCCGGCCGGTCCGGTGGCTACGGCCGCCGCTCCGCCTCCGGCCTCAAGGGCGAGTTCGCCCTGCCGGTGACCGTCACCCCGGCCCTCCCCGCCGTGGAGACCTTCGGCGAGCTGGAGATGCCCGCACCGCTGAAGGCGGCGCTGGTCGCCGAGGGCATGACCGTGCCCTTCCCGATCCAGGCGGCCACCCTGCCGAACTCGCTGGCCGGCCGGGACGTCCTGGGCCGCGGCCGCACCGGCTCGGGCAAGACGCTCGCCTTCGGCCTCGCGCTGCTGGCCCGCACCGCCGGCCGCCGCGCCGACGCCAAGCGCCCGCTCGCCCTGGTCCTCGTCCCCACCCGGGAGCTGGCCCAGCAGGTCACCGACGCGCTCACCCCGTACGCCCGGTCGCTGAAGCTGCGCATCGCCACCGTGGTCGGCGGCATGTCCATCGGCCGCCAGGCCAGCGCGCTGCGCGGTGGCTCCGAGGTCGTCGTCGCGACGCCGGGCCGCCTCAAGGACCTGATCGAGCGCGGCGACTGCCGGCTGGACCGGGTCACCATCACCGTCCTCGACGAGGCCGACCAGATGGCCGACATGGGCTTCATGCCGCAGGTCACCGAGCTGCTCGACCAGGTGAACCCGGACGGGCAGCGGATGCTCTTCTCGGCCACCCTGGATCGCAACGTCGACCTGCTGGTGCGGACGTACCTGAAGGACCCGGTCGTGCACTCCGTCGACCCGGCGGCCGGCGCCGTCACGACGATGGAGCACCACGTCCTGTACGTCCAGGGCACGGACAAGTACGCGACCACGACCGAGATCGCGGCCCGCGACGGCCGCGTGATCATGTTCCTGGACACCAAGCACGCGGTGGACAAGCTCACCGACCACCTCCTGCACAGCGGGGTCCGGGCGGCCGCACTGCACGGGGGCAAGTCCCAGCCGCAGCGCACCCGCACCCTGGAGCGCTTCAAGACCGGGCACGTCACGGTGCTGGTCGCCACCAACGTCGCGGCGCGCGGCATCCACGTCGACAACCTCGACCTGGTCGTCAACGTGGACCCGCCGAGCGACCACAAGGACTACCTGCACCGCGGCGGCCGTACCGCCCGCGCCGGGGAGTCCGGCAGTGTCGTCACGCTGGTGCTGCCGAACCAGCGCCGCGAGATGACCCGGCTGATGGCGGACGCCGGGATCACCCCGCAGATCGCCCAGGTCCGCTCCGGCGAGGCCGAGCTGAGCCGGATCACCGGTGCGCAGACGCCCTCCGGCGTCCCGGTCGTCATCTCCGCCCCGGCCAAGGAGCGCGGCAGCAGCCGCGGCGGCGCGTTCATGGGCCGCGGCACCAAGCGCGGCGGCAGCGGGGCCCCGGCCCGGGGCCGTCGTCCCGGCGTGCCGACGCCCGAGGCCCGTGCGGCCGCGACGCAGCGCCGGAACAACCGCGCCGCGTGATCCGTGCGGCCGGCGGTCCGCCGCCGGCCGCCCCGTACGCCCGGCGATCCCCCCGCCGGCGCGTGCTCCGGGCCCCTCGCCCGGGCTCCCTTACGTCCCCTCCGTGCACTCGACACGTCCCCCGTGCACTCGACCCCTGTTGAGGAACCATGCGCTGTGTCATCGCCCGCTTCCCCTTCGATCTGTTCAAGAACGAGGTGGAGGACTCGATGAAGGGCATCAAGCCCGAACCCGTCACCGGCGACGCGGTGGTCATCAGCCGCCGGGTCTACCCCGTCAAGCAGGTGGGTGAGGTCATCACCCGGCAGGACCGCCGGGACTTCAGCTCCGCCGAGGTGGTCCGGGCGCTGTCCAAGCTCGGCTTCACCTGCCGTACCGCCGAGTCGGCCGTGCCCGCGCCGGCCCCCGCCCGGACCCCGCTGGAGACGGCCTCCGCGCTCCTGGGGACTCCGGCGGAGGCGCGGAGCGAGGCTCCCGGAGCGGTGTCCGCACCCCGGGCCGACGGGGTCTGAGACCTGCTTCCCCGCCCCGCGACGCCGACTTCGGGCGTCGCGGGGCGTGCGATGATCGCCGCCATGATGAGGAAGCTGACCGCGTTAGGCGTGGCTTTGGTGGCGTTCATGCTGCCCGCCACCGCCGCGCACGCCGACGAGACGCACACCGACGCTCACAACGGCCCGCAGGTGGCCCTGATCTCGACGGGCCAGATCGACGATCCGCTGGAGGACGTGCTGGAGCACGTCGCGGTCCTCGGACACAACATCATCGTGGACTGAACCTCTCCCCGGCTCCCGGCCGTTCGGCGTCTCAGGACGCGCGCGCGGCCGGTGGTTTCTGCCGGGCCCACGTCATGCGCGGCTCCAGCAGCGGACGCAGCAGCCACCGGACCGGGGGCCTGCAGAGCAGGGTCATGATGACGACCGCGCCCAGGGTGACGGCGACCGTGCCCATCGTGGTGTCGAAGAACGGGTCGTCGTAGAAGCCGCCGTACCGCAGGCCCCGGACGACGAAGCCGTGGAGCAGATACCCGTACAGCGTGCAGGTGCCGAGCGTGGTCATCCAGCTGCGGCCCTTGGGCACCCAGGCGAGGAAGCACGCGCCCAGCACGATCGCGGCCGCGAACAGCAGGAGCGTGGCGGCCGGGCCCGTCCACTCGGAGACGCTGAGCTCCTCGGTGCTGTTCTTCCGGAAGAACCACGAGGTCGAGGTCCGGGGCACCAGCCAGTACGCCAGCAGCATCCCGGCCACGAACACCGGCACCGAGGCGACCCGCACCCAGGTGGAGCGGAGAGCCGTGAAGTGCTCCGGGCGCAGCCGCAGGCCGAGTACGTAGAACGGCAGGAACTGCAGGATGCGCTGGATCTGGAGGCTTCCGTCGGCGGCCGGTGACACCGTCGCCAGGGCGGCGATGGCGAGGGAGACCAGCACGGGGAAGCGCACGGTCTGCCAGAGCGGGGTGGACAGCCGCCAGAGGAACAGGGCGGGCAGGAACCACAGCAGCCAGTAGGGCTCCAGCAGCGAGAGGGCGAAGTCCGGGTCGCGGGTCGCCCGGTGGAAGAGCGTGTAGAGGATTTCGAGCAGGACGTAGGGCACCAGCAGGCTGGTGACCAGTTTCCACACCCGGTCCGGCCGCAGTTCGAAGTTCCGAGAGAAAAAGCCCGCTATCAGGATGAACACCGGCATGTGGAACGTGTAGACGAAGGTGTACGCCGCTTCCACGAGGCGGCCGGGGGGCAGGGGCTCCCACGCGTGTCCGATCGCCACCAGGACGATCGCCAGGTACTTCGCGTTGTCGAAGAAGTGGTCACGGCCGTCGGGCGGTGGCGTTCCGGTCGCCGGGGCGCCGGCAGCGGCGGTGGGGCGCGGCTGCTCGGAGGTGAGGGGGGAAGGCATCCTGACACCCTAGAACGCGGAGGCGTTCCCTCCGACCCCTGTGGCGTGCATCACTTCCGGTCGGCCCGCTCGGGCGGCTCCGCGCTGCCCTCGGCGGCCGGGTGCGGCAGGATCCGGTCCGGGGTGCTGCTCGGGGCTGAACCGGAAGGCTGTCCTGGGGGTGACCCTGGGGGTGGTCCTGGGGGTGTCCCCACCTCGGTCCACCGGGCTCCCGTATGGGCACCGCGTCCCGGCTCGACAAGGCTGTGTCCATGACTACGTGGACCCGAAAGGCCTTACTCCTCACCGTCTCCGCCGCCGCCGCGGCCGGCACGCTGACCGCTGTCGGCGCGCCCGTGGCGCACAGCCGCCCGGTGGGCCCCGCCGCGCCCCCGCTCAGCTGGGGGGCCTGCGACCCGATCCCGGGGACGCCCGTCCCCGACGGGCAGCAGTGCGCGACCCTCCGCGTCCCCCTGGACTACCGCGTTCCCGGCGGGCGCACCGTCGACGTGGCGGTCACCCGGCTGCGCACCGACCGACCCGAGGCCCGGCGCGGGGCGCTGGTGGTGATCCCCGGCGGCCCCGGCTCCTCGGGGGTGCAGCGCCTCGCGCAGAAGGGCGAGGCGCTGCGGGCGGCGACCGAGGGGGCGTACGACCTGGTCAGCCTGGACCCGCGCGGGGTCGGCCGGTCCACCAGGGCGAGCTGCGGGATCCCGGAGGCGGACCGGCAGCTGGTGACGCTGCGCTCCTGGCCCGCGGCGGACGGCTCGATCACGGAGAACGTCGAACGCGCCCGCCGCACCGCCGCGTCCTGCGCCCGCGACGGCGGCCCGGAGCTGCGCTCCTTCACCACGCGGAACGAGGTCCGCGACATCGACCGGCTCCGTGCCGCCCTGGGCGAGCGGAAGGTGTCCGTCTGGGGCTCCTCGTACGGGAGTTACGTCGGGGCCGTGTACGCGCAGGAGCACCCGCGCCGCGTCGACCGGCTGGTCCTGGACAGCACCGGCGACCCGGACCCGGCGCGGGTGGCGTACGGCTGGCTGTCCAACATGGCGCCGGGCGCCGCGGACCGCTTCCCCGACTTCGCGGCGTGGGCGGCGGACCCCGCCCGGGACGCCGAAGGGCTCCGGCTGGCCCGGCACGCCGAGGGTGTGGAGCCGGTGTTCCTCGCGCTGGCCCGGGAGCTGGACCGTGCCCCGAAGGAGTCGGACGTGCCCGGCGTCCCGCTGACCGGGATCCGGCTGCGGCAGGCGCTCCAGCTCGCCCTGTACAGCGACTCCGCGTTCGCCCCGCTGGCCCGGCTGATCCGGTCGGCGCAGGACCCGGAGGCCCGTCCGGCGCTCCCCCCGGAGCTCGCGGGCGCGCTGCCGGACGAGGACGCGGCGCTGACGATGGCGGTGGTCTGCAACGACGTGCGCTGGCCCGGTCCGGCCTCCGGGTACGCCGGCCGGGTCGCCGCCGACCGGGCGCGGTATCCGCTGACGGCCGGGATGCCGGTGAACATCACCCCGTGCGCCTTCTGGAAGTACGACGAGGAGCCGCGGCCCACCCGCATCACCGACAAGGGCCCCTCGAACGTCCTGATGATCCAGAGCCTGCGCGACCCGGCCACCCCGCTGGCCGGGGCCCTGAAGATGCGGGCGGCGCTCGGCGAGCGGGCCAGGATGGTCACCGTCGGACAGGGCGGGCACGGGATGTACCTGGGCAACGGCAACGCCTGCGGCGACCGGGTGGTCAGCGACTTCCTGGTGACCGGGAAGCGGCCCGCCCGGGATGCCCACTGCCCGAACTGAGCAGCGTCCGACAGGGTGTCATAACGGCCGATTCCGGGGTGTTCCTTGCTATACACGAGCGATGGAGTACCCCGGGACCCTCGTCCTGATCATGGCCCTGGCGGTGCTCGCCCCGCTGCTCGGTTACGCGACCGGGCGGTGGCTGCCGGTCCCCGTCGTCATCTTCGAGATCGTCCTCGGGATCCTGGCCGGCCCCGATGTGCTCGGCTGGGCCCACCACGACCAGGTCATCGACACCCTGTCCGACCTCGGGCTCTCGATGCTGATCTTCCTGGCGGGCTACGAGATCCGGTTCGCCGAGGTCCGCGGCTCCACCCTGCGCCGGGCCGGCGGGGCGTGGGTCCTCTCGTTCGCCGCCGGGCTCGGCGTCGCGCTGCTGCTCAGCGGGGCGGACCTGGCGAAGAGCCTGGTCATCGGCACCGCGCTCACCAGCACGGCGCTGGGCGCGGTGCTGCCGATCCTGCGGGACTCGGGGCGGCTGGAGGGACGGTTCGGGTCGGTGGTGATGGCGTTCGGGTCGGTCGGGGAGTTCGGTCCGATCATCGCGATGGCCCTGCTGTTCAGCGGCCGGAGCCCGGGGGTGGCGGGCGCGGTGCTGGCCGTGTTCGCGGTCGTCACGGCGGGCGCGGTGTTCTGGGCGATGCGGCCCCGGCCGCCGTGGTTCGCCCGCATCGTCGCCGTGACCCTGCACTCCAGCGGCCAGTTCGCGGTCCGCTTCGTGATGCTGCTGCTCGCCGGGATGCTGGGCCTCGCCCACGTCTTCGGCCTGGACACCCTGCTCGGCGCGTTCGCCGCCGGGATGCTGACCCGGCTCGTCCTCCAGGGGGCGGTGCCCGAGCGCAGCGGGGAGATCCTGGAGCGGATCGAGGCGATCGGTTTCGGTTTCCTCGTGCCGTTCTTCTACATCGTCACGGGCATCGACTTCGACCTCGCGGCGCTCCTGGACGGCGGGCGCCCGCTGTTGCTCCTGCCGGTCTTCCTGCTGCTGTTCCTGCTGGTGCGCGGGGTGCCGGCGTATCTGCTGGCCCCGCGCGACCTGACGGGGCGTGCCGCGCGGTCCGCGCTCGGGCTGTTCGCGTCCACCTGTCTGCCGCTGGTGGTCGCGATCACCGCGATCGGCCTGGACGAGAAGGTGATCGGGGCGGGTGAGGCCGCCGCCCTGGTCGCCGCCGCGATGGTGTCGGTGCTCGTGTTCCCGCTGCTGGCGTTCCGGCTGTTGCGCCGGGAGGAGGGCGACGGGGGCAGGGCCGTGCCGGGCCGCACGGCGGAGACCGGTGAGGCCTGGTGAGGTCCCGCGCCTCCGTGGTGACGCCCCGTGCCTCCCGGGGCCGGTACTAGGGAGTGTCCGCAAAGTATCGTCGTCCGCCCTCTGGGTGGGCCAGACGAGACTTTGCGGACACGACCTAGAGCGTGCCGTCCTCCGTCGGTACGCACAGGACCGGGATCGGGGACATGTGCAGCAGCTTGTGCGGGGTCGAGCCGAGCAGGGCCCCGCGCATCGGGCTCTCGCCCCAGGTGCCGACCACGATGACCCGGGCCCCGTGCCGTTCCGCGGCCTCCAGGAGGGCCTGTGCGGGGCTCTCGTCCAGGACCTCCACGCTCGCGGGTACGCCAGCCTCCTCGGCGGCGGTGAGCGCGTGCTCCAGGCCGGTGCGGCCTGCCTGCCGGATCGCTTCGTAGTGGCTGCGGTACTCCGCCCCGTCGCGCAGCCCGGGGGCGGCGGCCCCGTAGACGAGCACCAGCTCCTCCCCGTACGCCGCCGCCACCTCGATGGCGATGCGCAGGGCACGGGCCGCGCCGGGGGACTCGTCGTAACCGAGGACGACCGACATCTCAGCGTTCCTTCCGGGCGGGGGCGTGCACCAGGTCCGGGTCCGCGACCCCCGGCCGCTCCTGCCAGAACACCGCGTCCCGCAGCCGCCACACCACCATCAGGACCACGCCGGCCAGGGAGATCACGATGCCGATGACGAGCGGCGGGCCGAGGCCGAACCAGGAGGTGCCGCTGTAGGAGTTGGCCGGGTCGGACATGTCGATGACCGAGCGCACCAGCAGCCAGGTCAGCAGCGCGGCCCCGGCCACCGGGCCGAGGCCGATGAGCAGGAAGTTGCGCACGCTCTCGGTGAGGTGGCGCCGGTAGTAGACGGCGCAGGCCACTCCGGTGAGCGCGTAGTAGAAGGCGATCAGCAGCGACAGCGCGGTGAGCGAGTCGAAGAGGGCGTTGGTGGAGATCTGGTTGACCACCACGTACCAGGCGATGGCGATCCCGGCGACCCACCACGTACTGACGTCCGGGGTGCGGAACCGGGGGCTGATGTGCCCGAAGTGCCGCGGCAGCGCCTGGCGGCGGGCCATGGACAGGGCGGTCCGGGACGCCGGGATGATCGTGGTCTGGGTCGAGGCGATCGCGGAGGTGGCCACCGCCAGCAGCAGGATCCAGTCCCAGCCGCCCAGGACGTCCCCGGCGAGCTGGGCGAAGACGAACTCCTCCTCGCCCGCGTTCTCCGCCAGGAACGCCGTGCCGGCGAAGGCGACGACCGCGATGGCGACCGCCAGATAGGTCACGAGGAGGACGACGGTGGACCAGAGGCCCGCCCTGCCCGGGGCGCTCGCCGAGTCCTCGGTCTCCTCGGTGAGGTTGACCGCGGACTCCCAGCCCCAGTAGATGAACACCCCGAGCAGCAGCCCGCCGGTCAGCGCCGCCCCGCCCGCGCCGAACGGGTTCAGCCAGCCGAGGGAGGGTTCGATCGAGTCGAAGCCGGTCGTGCCCGCGTACACCCGGTAGAGCGCCACCACGACGAAGACCAGCAGGAACGCGATCTGGAGGAGGATCAGCACGTTCTGCACCTTCGCCGACAGCTCGGTGCCGATGACGCAGAGCCCGGTCATCACGACGATCAGCAGCACGGTGAGCGACTGGCGTACGAAGTCGTTGTCGACCCAGCCGTCCAGGCCCACCGCCAGCAGCGCGAAGCTCACCGCCACGTCGGCCAGCGAGCCCACCACCAGGACACCGGTCATGGTGATCGCCCAGCCGCCCAGCCAGCCCGCCCAGGGGCCCATCGCCCGGGTCACCCAGGAGAACGTCGTGCCGCAGTCCTGGTCGACCTTGTTCAGGTAGTAGAACGCCGAGGCGATCAGCAGCATCGGCACGAACGAGGCGAACATGACGCCCGGGGCGTAGATCCCCACCAGGGCGACGATCGGACCGATCACGGCGGCCAGCGAGTACGCCGGAGAGGTCGCGTTGAGACCGATGACAAGGGCGTCGACGAACCCGATCGCGTCTCGCTTGAGGCCGACCGCCGGTTCGTCCCGCACACGGTCGTGGGCCATGGTTCCTCGCTCCGCCGGGCTCCCCCGCCGGGAGCGGGCGATGATCCGGATCTCAGCGTAGGAAGAACCGGCGATACTCGCATTCCGGGCGAAACGCCCCTACCGGTGACCTGTCACCCGAACGGCCCGCTCCTCTGCGAAGCCGGAGGCCGGGCCGCAGGGTGGAGTGCATGTGGTCCCGCCGACTCGTCCTGGGCGCTCTGCTCCTGCCCCTGGCCCTCCTGGTGTTCGGGGACGGCCCGGCGTTCCGCGCGTTGGGGCCGGAGCTGGCCTCCGGACCCCGCCCGCCGCGCGGGCTGCCGCAGCCGGCCGTCGTCAGCCGCCGGGAATGGCACGCGGACGAGGAGCTGGTCCGGGAGGGGCCGCACTACACGGGCGCGGCGCGGGCGGTGTTCGTCCACCACACCGGCAACCCCAACGACTACGACTGCGCGGACGCCCCCGGCCTGATCCGGGCCGTCCAGAGCGACCACATCCGGCAGGACGGCTGGGACGACATCGGCTACAACTTCCTCGTCGACCGCTGCGGCACCATCTACGAGGGCCGCGCCGGCGGCGTCGGCCGCTCGGTGCTCGGGGCGCACACCAAGGGGTTCAACACCGACACGGTCGGCATCGCGGCGATCGGGAACTTCGGCGCGGGGGCCGAGGTCCCGAAGCCGATGATGGACGCGCTGGTGGAGCTGGCCGCCTGGAAACTGCGGCCCGGGGCGGATCCGCTGGGCATGGTCGACCTGGTCTCGACGAACGACGAGAGCCGCTTCGACGAGGGCCAGGTGGCCCGGCTGCACGTCATCTCCGGGCACCGCGACAGCTTCGAGACCCGCTGCCCCGGCGACGCGCTCCACGGGCTGCTGCCCGAGCTGCGGGAGCGCGCCGCGAAGCTGCGCGCCGCCGCCCCCGGGCACTCGGCGTCGGCCCGGCTGCGCCCGTACGTCTGAGCCCGGACGGCTCGGCTACCGGGCGACGAACTGGGTCAGTATGGCCTGCACCTCGTAGATGTCGACGCCCTTCGTGAACGTCTTCTGGAGCGGGGTCGCGCTGCCCGAGATCCAGATCTTCAGCTCCGCGTCGAGGTCGAACGTCCCGGCCGTCTCCACGGAGAAGTGCGTGATGCTGCGGTACGGGACGGAGTGGTACTCCGTCTTCTTGCCGGTGATGCCCTGCTTGTCGACGAGGATCAGCCGCCGGTCCGTGAACAGGATCGTGTCGCGGATCAGCAGGAAGGCGGCGTGCACCTGCTCGCCCTGCCCGAGCAGCCGCGCGTAGTCCTGCTGGGCGGTGGCCGGGTTGATCGTGTGGGCGTTGCCGAACAGTGCCATGGGGTCCCCGTTTCTCCGTGTTCTCCGTCGCGTGTTTCTCTGTCGCGTGGTTCTCCGTCGCGTCGTACTGGAGTACGTGTGCGGTGGGGTTCTGGTTCCCGGACCGGGCCGGCCGACACCTCCCGCCTACAGCGGGACGACCGTCACCTCGGTGGCCTTCACGCTGCTCCAGACGGTGCTCCCGTCGGCGATGCCCAGGTCGGCGGCGGCCCCCGGGGTGATCTCCGCGACCAGGTCCGGGGCCTCGGCGGAGGTGATCAGCAGCCGCAGCCGGCTGCCGCCCGAGGTGATCTCACGGACGGTGCCGGGCCAGACGTTGCGGGGGGAGCCGGTGGGCCTCTCCCGGTGTACGGAGACGGCTTCCGGCGCGATGACCGCGAGGGCGTCCGTGCCCGCCGGGAGGGGTTCGGCGACCACGAGGTGTCCGCCGCCCGCCAGGGCCAGGCCGTCGGCCGTGGCGGTGCCGGGCCAGGCGTTGCGGCCCAGCATCCGGGCCACCCACGGCGAGCGCGGGTGCCGGGTGACCTCGGCGGGCGGCTCGTCCTGGAGGACCCGGCCGTCCTCCAGCACCAGGACCCGGTCGGCCAGCGAGACCGCCTCGACCGGGTCGTGGGTGACGATCAGGCAGACCCCGCCGAAGTCCGCGAGGTGCCCGCGCAGGGTGTGCCGCACCCGGGCCCGGGTGGTCTGGTCGAGGGCGGCGAGCGGTTCGTCCAGCAGCAGGAGGCGGGGGCGGGCCGCCAGCGCGCGGGCCAGGGCGACCCGCTGGGCCTGGCCGCCGGAGAGCTGGCCGGGCTTCCGGTGGGCGAGGTGGCCCACCCCAAGACGGTCCAGCCAGCCCTGGGCCTCGCGCCGGGCCGCGGCGCGGGGCACGCCGTGGGCGCGGAGCCCGTACGCCGTGTTGGCCAGGGCGCTCAGGTGCGGGAAGAGCGCCCCGTCCTGGGGCACCCAGGCGACGCCCCGGCGGTGCGGGGGGAGTGCGGTGACGTCGCTGTCGCCGAGGCGCAGGGTGGCGTACGCGCGGGGCGTGAGGCCGAGGAGGGCTCGCAGGAGAGTCGTCTTGCCCGCGCCGTTGGGGCCGACCACCGCGATGGTGGTGGAGCCCGGGGCGTCCAGCGTGAGGTGCGTGAAGCCGGTGACGTCGGCGTGCAGCGGCCAGGGTTCGGACGGCGCGGGCGTCTTCGTCGTACGGGGGGACTCCTCCGTACCGCCCGTCCCGTACGCGCCGGTCGCCCCGTCCGTACCGTCCGAGCGGTCGGGAACGGACCGGCGGGCGGGGTCCCGGTGGTCGCCCGGGGTGCCGGTCCAGCGGCCCCGGAGCGCGATCAGGACGACCATCGCGATGGCCAGGAGCAGCAGGGACACCGAGGTGGCGGCCTCCGGCGAGTCCTGGAGCAGCAGATAGACCTGGAGCGGCAGGGTCTGGGTGGTGCCGGGGAGGTTCCCGGCGAAGGTGATGGTCGCGCCGAACTCGCCGAGCGCCCGCGCCCAGGTCAGGGCGGCTCCGGCGATCAGCCCGGGGGCGACCATCGGCAGCGTCACGGTGAGGAACACCCGGACCGGCGAGGCCCCCAGCGAGGCCGCGGTCTCCTCGTACCGGGGGCGCAGCCCGCCGAGCGCGCCCTCCAGCGAGATGACCAGGAACGGCATCGCGACGAACGTCGCCGCGAGCACGGCCCCCGAGGTGTGGAAGGGGAGGGTGACGCCGAAGGTGTCCTCCAGCCAGGGGCCGAGCAGCCCGCGCCGCCCGAACGCCAGCAGGAGGGCGACGCCGCCGACCGTGGGCGGCAGGACCATCGGCAGCAGGACCAGCGAGCGGACGAACGCCTTGCCGGGGAACGGCACCCGGGCCAGCAGCCAGGCCAGCGGCACCCCGAGCAGCAGGGAGAGCCCGAGCGCCCACAGGGAGACCAGCAGCGAGAGCCGCAGCGCCTCGGTGGTGGCCTCGGCGGTGAGGTGGGCGCCGAGCTCGCCCCAGGAGGTGCGGGCCAGGATGCCGATGAGCGGCAGCATCAGGAACGCCACGGCCAGCAGGGCGGGCACCGTCAGCAGCAGGGGTGCGCGGGCCCCGGGCGTACGGCGGCGCGCTGGACGTTTCATCGGTGACCTCGTGGGGCTCGAAGTGCGGTTCCCGGCAAGCCCGTTGGATCATGCGGTACGGGCCTGCCGGTACGGGCCTGCCGGGCGGGGCGCGGTTACGGCTGCTGGAAGCCCGCGCCCTGGAGGATCTTCTGCGCGGCGGGCGTGGAGAGCCAGGCGACGAACGCGGCGGCGGCCTCGCTGTGCTCCGACGTCTTCAGCGTGGCGGCCGGGTAGGAGGCGATGGCGTTCTGCTCGTCCGGGATGTCGATCGCGTCGACCTTGTCGGTGGCGGTCGCGGCGTCGGTCCTGTAGACGAGCCCGGCGTCGGCCTCGCCGAGCGAGACCTTGGACAGGACCGCGCGGACGTTGGGCTCCTGGGAGACCGGCCGCACCTCGATCTTCTGCGCGTCGAGGATCTGCGCGCTGTAGCGGCCCACCGGCACCTCGGGGGCGGCCAGGACGACCTTCAGCTTCGGGTAGGCGAGGTCCTTCAGGCCCCCGACCTTCTCCGGGTTGCCCTCGCCGGTGGCGATGACGAGGCGGTTCCTGGCGATGACGGTCGGCTTCCCGGTGTCGCCGGAGAGGCCGTCCATGGTCCTGGTGTCCGCGGTGACCAGCGCGTCGGCGGGGGCGCCCTGCTTGACCTGGGCGGCCAGTTCCTGGGAGCCGGCGAAGGAAAACGTCACCTTCGTGCCGGGGTTCTCCTTCTCGTACGCGGCCCCCGCCGCCTTGAAGACGTCCGTCAGGGAGGAGGCGGCCAGCACGGTCAGGTCGGCCTTCGGGGCGCCCGGCGCGGCCGCCGAGCCGCTGCCCTCGCCCTTGTCCTTGGCCGAGCCGGAGTCGTCGCCGCAGGCGGCGAGCGGGACCAGGAGGGCGGTGGTCAGGACGGCGGCGGCCGCACGGCGGGGGTTGATCACGCGGCGGGGGTTGATCACACGGCGGTGGTTGATCAGCGGGGACATGAGGGTCGGGCTCCTTGGATTCTCGACGTCGGCCGGTCTCAGACGCGGTCGATGTGCACGCTGGTCGACTTCACCCGGGCGGTCGCCTGCATGCCGACCTCAAGCCCCAGCTCCTCCACCGCCTCCCGGGTCAGGAGCGAGACGAGCCGGTGCGGACCGGCCTGGATCTCGACCTGGGCCGCGACGTCGCCGAGTTTCACCGCGGTGACGATGCCCGGGAACGCGTTGCGGGCCGAGGTGTAGACGGCCTCGTCCTCGCCGCCCGCGCCCTGGCCGACCTCGATCGAGAAGGCGGCCAGCGCGCGGCCGTCGATCAGTCGGCGGCCGGCCTCGTCGCGATGGGTCGCGACCCGGCCGGCATCGGCCCAGCGGCGTGCGGTGTCGGGGCTGACCCCGAGAAGTCGTGCTGCCTGACCGATTGTGTAGGACTGCATGTGCGACACGCTAGGCCATATGGGCTGGCATTTACCATTCTCTGGACGATGACCCATGGCAGGTGCGAGAGGTCTCGGAGGAACGTACGGGGTGCGCGCACGGGCCGCGCCGGGCGCGCGCCGCATCCCGCCGGGCGCGCGTACGGGCCGCGCCGGTTCGCCGGTCGCGGCCCGTGCGGTGTGACGGCCCCGGGTCAGGTCACCGGGCTCGTCGCCGGCATCTCACCCTTGGTGGTGGTCACGTCGACCACGGTGAACCAGGCGCCCTGCGGATCGCTGAGCGTCGCGAACCGGCCGAACGGGCTGTCCATCGGCCCGTACCGCAGCACCCCGTTGCGCTCGGTCGCCTTCGCCACGGCGGCGTCGCAGTCGGGCACGGCGAAGTAGACGTTCAGGTACGCGGGTACCTCCGGCGGGAAGTCGTCGTCCATCGCCATCCGGCCGAGGACCGTCTCCCCCCGGACGTCGAACAGGGAGAAGTCCATCGACTCGTCGTCGAACGTGCGCACGGTGTAGGGGAAGACCGACGGGTAGAACGTGTCCACCTTCTTCGGGTCCCGGGTGAAGACCTCGCCCCAGCAGTACCCGCCGGGCGCGCCCATCTCCGTCTCGAACCCCTCGTGGCTGCCGGCCTGCCAGATGCCGAAGACGGCTCCACCGGGGTCGCGGGCGAGGGCCATCGTGCCGAACTCGCCGACCCGCATCGGCTCCATCAGCACCTCGCCGCCGCTCGCGCGGACCTTCTCCGCGGTGGCCGCCGCGTCCGGCGACGCGAGGTACAGGCACCACGCCGAGTGGCCCTCCGCGCCCGGCATCGGCGGGACGACGGCCGCCGCGGCCTTCCCGTCCGCGTACGCCTGCGTGTAGTCGCCGAACTCCGACGTGCTCTCGCCGAACGTCCAGCCGAGTACGTCACCGTAGAAGCTCTTGGCACCCTCGATGTCGGCGAACATGGCGTCCGCCCAGCATGGAGTGCCCTCGGGTTGTACAGCCATGGTGCCGGTCCTTCCCTGGAGTCCCTGTCTTCGGCCCCACCCGTACGGGCCCCCGCCCGCACCGGCAACGCTAGTCAGCCGGGGGCCGGTCCGCGCGGCGGGCGGCGGGGACGAGGAGGTGTGGCGCTGGCAGGGCGGCCCGGCGCCGCGGACCCGCGAGGAACTGCGCGAGCGCATGGAGGGGGTGCTGGGCAACGCGAAGTACGTGCCGTTCGCCGTCGTCCACCGCCCGAGCGGGCGGGCCGTCGGCTGGACCACGTACCTGGACGTCGCGGTGGACGACGAGCGCCTGGAGATCGGCTGGACCTGGTACGGCCGGGCCCACTGGCGCTCGGCGGTGAACACCGAGACGAAGCTCCTGCTGCTGTCGCACGCCTTCGAGGAGCTGGGCATGGGGCGCGTCCAGCTGAAGACCGACCACCGCAACGAGCGTTCGCAGGAGGCCATCGCCCGCCTCGGGGCGCGGCGCGAAGGGGTGCTCCGGAGGCACCGGCGGCGGCCGGACGGGAGCTGGCGGGACAGTGTCTACTTCTCGCTGCTGGCCGACGAGTGGCCCGCGGCGAAGGCGCGTCTCACCGCGCGTCTGGCCGCGGGCTGAGGAGGCCGGGGGAGGAGAGCCGAACGGGCTCTCCCGGCCCGCTCGGGCTCTCCCGTGTCACCCCCGGGTCCGGTGCCGGGCGGGCCGCTCCCGCGCGGCGTACTCCGCGCAGTCGGGGTTCTCGCAGGGGCCCGCGCGCCAGACGGGGACGAAGATCCCGAGGGACTTGTGGCGGTGGATCTCGGAGTGGACGGGCTGCTTGCAGGTCGGGCACATGAAAGCGGCCCGCTGTCGGGTGTCACGCTCTTTGCTTGCCATTTATTCACGATAGGCGGGGCGGGGGATTTTGGAAAGTCTTTCCCTTTCCGTTGCCGGGGGATGGCGTTGCTTTCCGTGACCCTACTTGTCCGTATCGGCGTCGGAGGCGTCCGTGGAGCCCGGGCTTTTCGCCGGACGGCGCATGCTCAGGGTCACCGAAACCGCCAGAATGACGATGATCACCGCGAGGCTCACCGGCGACGGAATCTCCGGGATCGAGGTGCTGATCATCTTGTGGGAGGCCTGGAGGATGAGCTTGACCGCGATGAAGGCGAGGATGATCGCCAGCCCGTGGCTCAGGTAGTGGAACCGGTCCAGCAGCCCCGCCAGCAGGAAGTACAGGGCCCGCAGCCCCAGGATCGCGAAGGCGTTGCTGGTGTAGACGATGAAGAGGTCGTCGCTGACCGCGAGCACCGCGGGCACGCTGTCGACCGCGAAGATCAGGTCGGCCGCCTCGATCGCGGCGACCACGGCGAGCAGCGGAGTGGCGACCCGCCGCCCCTCCTCGCGGACGACGAAGTGCGTCCCGGAATAGTGGTCCTGGACCGGCATGATTTTCCGCAGCAGCCGCACCGCGAAGCTTTTGCCGGGGTCGAAATTCTCCTCCTGGCCGCTGAGGATTTTATAGCTGCTGTAGAAAAGGATCGCGGCGAAGAGGAACAGGACGAAGGTGAAGCGGTTGACCACCGCGACGCCGAGGGTCAGGAACACCGCACGGAAGACCAGTGCACCGATGACACCGAAGAAGAGCACCCGGTGCTGATATTGCCGGGGCACTTTGAAATACGCGAAGATCAGCGCGAAGACGAAGAGGTTGTCGACCGAGAGGCTCTTCTCCAGCAGCCAGGCGGTCGTGTACTCCGTTCCGGCGGTCGTTCCGAGCGTCAGGAAGACGACCGCGCCGAAGATCAGCGCGAGACTCACCCACAGGGCGCTCCACAGCCCGGCCTCCTTGAAGCCGATGACATGCGCCTTGCGGTGTGCCAGGAGGTCGACCGCCAGCGAGACGACCACGGTCACGGCGAACACGATCCACAGCCACACCGGTACGTCCACGCCGGAGACCTCCCACTCGGGTTTTTACGAGTGTGACCCGCCCGCTCCGTCGCCGCCTGCCGGAGGGCGCCGAGTGGCGGCCGCGACCGAGGCCATCAGCTCCGCGTCGAGGAACGAGGGGTCGGCCAGCCTGGTGGCGGCGGCGTAGGAGTTCAGCAGCGCCTTGGTGACCCGCAGCGCGGCCTCCGGGCGGCGGACCACCGGCTTCGCCCAGGCGGTGACCGCGGCGTCCAGCTCCGCCTCGGGCACCACCCGCTGGAGCACCGACAGCTCGTACGCCTCGGCGGCGTCGAAGGCCCGGCCGGTGAGGATCAGCTCGCGGACCCGGGCCGCGCCCACCTCGTGGATCAGCCGGGGCAGCAGCCCGCCCCAGGCGGTCGGCAGCCCGAGCGCCAGCTCCGGCAGCCGGAAGGCGGCGGTGTCCGCGCCGACCCGCAGATCGCAGGCGAGGGCCAGCGCGAACCCCGCGCCGACCGCCTTGCCCTGGACCCGGGCGATGGTCACCGCCCGGCCGCCGGAGATCGCCTCGCAGACCCGGCGGGCCTTCTCCCCGGCGACCCGGATGCCCCGGCCGGCGGGGTCCTCCTCCAGCCACTCGGCGAACTCGGTGCGGTCCCCGCCCAGGCAGAAGTCGTCCCCCGCGCCGCTGAGCACCAGCACCCGCACCTCGGGGTCCGGGGCGGCGACGATGTCCAGCAGTTCGTCGAGCATCGCCTCGGTCACCGCGTTGCCGGTGTCCGGCGCGTGCAGCTCCACGTACAGGACGGGCCCGTCGCGCCGGGTGCGTACCGTCGGCGAGCGGTCCTCGGAGCGGCCGGCCGGGGTGAGGAATTCGGGGAGCGAGAGCTTCACAGGGCCACGCCCAAAGAGGTGATCCGTCTGAAGACCATCCGGGGGGCGTACACCGGCCGCGAGACGGTGTGCAGGGTGGGGAAACGATCCAGCATCCGCGCCAGCAGCGTCCGCGCCTCCAGCTTGGCCAGCGCCGCGCCCAGGCAGTAGTGCACCCCGCCGCCGAACGTGAGGTGGCTGCCGCCGCGCAGGATGTCGAAGGCGCCCGGATCCGGGTTCCGCCGCGGATCGTGGTTGGCCGCGCCGTACAGGACGTGGATCATGCTGTCCTTCTTGATCGGGACCCCGGCCAGGACGGTGTCCTCGGCGGCGATCCGGGTGTTGATGTGGATGGGCGGGTCGTGGCGCAGGACCTCGTCGACGGCCGCGTCGATGTGCTCCGGGTACTTCCGCAGCCACGCCCACCGGCCGGGCTCGGTCAGCAGGGAGGTCATCGAGGTGAGCAGCGTCGCGGTGGTCTCCAGCGAGGCGATGGTGACGAACATGGTGAGCCGGTAGAGGATCTCGTCCGCCCGCTCCCGGTCCGGCTCCATCGCGTCCCAGGTGTGGATCCAGCCGGTCAGCACGTCGTGGCGGGGCTCCGCCCGGCGGCGGGCGACCAGACCGGTGAAGTAGGCCCGCAGCCGCAGGGTCGCCTCCGCGGAGACGGCGAGCTGTGACCTGGTGGGGAGCAGTTCCTGGGCGAACACCTGGTTGTGGGTGATCTCCAGGATGTCCTGGTGGTCCTCGGGCGGTATCCCCAGCCAGCCGCCGACGGTGCTGATCGGCAGCTGCTCGCTGACGGTGGAGACGAAGTCGGCCTGGCCCCAGCGGAGCTTCTCCGCCAGCTCGTCCAGGAGCCGGTCGGCGTCGCGCTCGACGTCGGGGGCGAGGCGTTCGATGGTGGAACGGTCGAAGAGGTTGCCCAGGGAGCGGCGCTGGCAGGTGTGCTCGGGGGCGTTGAGCCGGGCGAGCGTGGTGGTCATCTCCCGGGTCGCTATCGCGTCCCACTGTTTGGAGTCGTCCTGCCGCTGCTGCCAGGCGAGATCCGGGGCGAGCCAGTTGCGGCCCCGGAGCACCTGGCTGCAGGCGTCGAAGCCGGTGACGAAATACCCGTTCCACGGAGCGCGGACGACGTCACCCATCGTCCGGAGCTCCGCGAGTATTCCGTACGGCTCGGCCTGTCCTTCCGGGGAATGGAGTCTGCGGAGCAGACCGATGACCGCGCGCCGTCCGTCGGGCGTCCTGGTTGTACCGCCAGTGATGCTCACGCAGAGTTCCTCGACCTAGGCCCGTGGTTACCGCACTGAACCTACCCCTCCGGATATCGACGCCAAGCATCGTTCTTTGTTGCCCCCGTCACATGCAATCGTCACTAAATGCCCGTTGTCATATGCGAATTGTCGGCGTGTGGGTCATACGCGGAACACGTCGAGGAACGAACTCCACCAGCCCTTCTGCTTCTTGGCCGGCTCCGAGGCGTGACGGGGCGTCACCGAGGGCGCGGAGGGCGTGTTCCGGAACGGGTCGGGCAGCTGGGCGGAGGTCGCGGCCGGGGGCTGCGCCCCGGTGCCCGCGCGCCGCGCGGCCGTCGGGGTGAACCGTACGGGCAGTGCGACCAGGGCCCGGTGGAACGGGCCCGGCCGCCAGGCCACACCCGAGGCGGGTACGGCCAGCGCGAGGTCCGGGACGGTGTTGAGGATCTTCTCGATCGCGGTCAGCGCGATCAGCGTCGCGGGCGACTTGGCCGGGCACACGTGCGGGCCCGCCCCCCAGGCCAGGTGGGCGCCCTTGCTCAGGGTCTGGCGGGCGTCGGTGAGCCCCGGGTCGCTGTTCGCGGCGGCGAAGCTGATCAGTACGGGGGTCTCCGCCTTGAGCACGACCCCGTCCAGCTCGATGTCCCGCACCGGGTAGTGCGTCGCGTAGTTGGCGATCGGCGGGTTGTTCCACAGGACGTCGTCCAGCGCGTCCTCGACGAGCATCCCCGAACCGCGCCGCTCGGGCGTGCCCGGCTGGTCGCCCGCGAGCATCAGCAGCAGCGCGTTGCCGATCAGATTGCGCTCCGGCTCCACGCCCGCGCCCATCAGCATCACCAGCTGGTCCTTCAACTCCTCGTCCCGCAGCCCCGCCGGGTGCTGGATCAGCCAGGAGGTGATGTCCTCGCCGGGCTGGCGGCGCTTGATCGCGACCAGCTCCATCAGGCACTCGGTCAGCTCGGCGTTGGCGCGGAGCACGTCCTCGCCGTCGAAGATGGCGGACATCGAGCGGGTCAGCCGGTCGCCGATGTCGCCGGGGCAGCCGAAGAGCTGGTTGAACAGCAGCAGCGGCAGGAGCTTGGCGTACTCGTTGAGCAGATCGGCGGATCCGCGCTCGATGAACTGGTCGATCAGGTAGTCGGCGATCCGCTCGACGTCCCGGCTCAGCCTGGAGCTGTTCAGCCGGGACAGCGACTCGGTGACCGCCTTGCGCAGCCGCAGGTGCTCCGCCCCGTCGGTGAACAGGCAGTTGGGCCGGTACACCATCATCGGCAGGACGGGGCTGTCCATGGGGATGGCGCCCTCGCGCAGCGCGGCCCAGCGCCGCGAGTCCCGGGCGAACAGCGCCGGGTTCTGGAGCACCCGCAGCGCCGCCTCGTGCTGCACGATCAGCGTGGCCTCCACCCCGGGGGCCAGCTCGATGGGCGCGGCGGGGCCGTGCGTCCGGGACGCGTCGTAGAAGCGGTGCGGATCGGCGGCGAACTCCGGTCCGTACAGCGACGTCTGCTGCTGGTGCATGGGGCACCCGGCGGGCGCGCTGTACGGGGTGGCTCCCGGCTGCGGGTCCATGTCGGCTTCCTCGGTGTGATCGCGGGGCCCGGTCGGCCCCGGCTCGGGATACGTCTGGGGGTGGGTCAGGCCGCGTGCGCGAGAAGGTGGCGGACCAGGGTGATCAGGGCCTGCGCGGAGGAGTTCTGGTCCCGGGCGTCGCAGAAGACGACCGGGGTGTCCGGCAGCAGGTCGAGCGCCTCGCGCAGTTCGTTCTCGGCGTGCTGTGAGTACGGGTCGAAGCTGTTGACGGCGACCGCGTACTCCAGCCCGTACGTCTCGACCAGGTCGATGACGGGGAACGTGTCGGCGAGACGCGCCGGGTCGACGAGGAGCAGCGCGCCCAGTGAGCCGCGCGCCATGTCCTCCCACAGCTCCACGAACCGCTGCTGGCCCGGCGTGCCGAACAGGTACAGCACCAGCTCGTCGCTGAGCGTGAGGCGCCCGAAGTCCAGGGCGACCGTCGTCGTCTTCTTGTCGGGGGCGCCGCGCAGATCGTCGACCTGGGCCGCGGCCTGGGTCATCCGCTCCTCGGTGCGCAGCGGGGTGATCTCGGACAGTGTGCCGATCAGCGTCGTCTTGCCCACGGCGAAGTGCCCGACGACGAGGATCTTCGCCGCGCGCTGCACCGCGTCCGGCACATAGATGCTCTCAGCCGAACCGGACTTGGAGTCCATGCAACACCTCTTCGAGGATCTTCCTGTCAACGAGCTGGGCAGGCGGCGGCGCCTTCCGGCGCAGCAGGTGTCCCTGCTGGTTTAAATCCTGGAGCAGGAGACGGGCCACCCCGACCGGCAGACCGAGGTGGCCGGCGACCTCGGCCACCGACAGATAGCCGCCGGAGCACAGCTCCCAGATCGCCTTGACCTCGGGGCTCGGGCTCGGCGGCGGCTGGCGGTCGGGTGCGAGGGTGACCAGGGTGACCAGGGAGAGGTCCTCCGCGTCGGGCAGCCCGCGCCCGCCGGTGATGACATAGGACCGGACGAACCCGCTGCTGACCTGCTGCTCCTCGCCCGGCGCCGTCATATTTCGCTGCCCGCGTTCTGGCGGGGCGGCGTGGTCATCGCCTTCCCCAGTGCGGTGACCTGCTGCTGCATCCGGAAGGACATCGCCTCCATGTCCACGTCGGCGGCGGCGGTGGCGGCCAGGTAGGCGCCGGTGCCGGCGGCGATCAGGAAGATCCAGCCGTCCTCGTACTCCAGGAGCGTCTGCCGCCAGCGGCCCGGCTCACGGGTTCCGATGAAGGGGGCGACGGCCCGGCTGAGGGACTGCATGGAGCTCATCGCCGCGGCGACGGTCTCCGCGTCGTCCCGGCCGATCTCGCTGGAGTTGGCGAGCAGCAGGCCGTCGGCGGACACCAGGATCGCGTGCCGGGCGCCGGGCACCTGGAGCAGGTCGTTGAGCACCCAGGACAGATCGGGGTTCACTGGAACTCGGGTCCTTCCGTCGTCGTCGTGTCGCGTCCCGACCGGGTGCCGCGCTGGAACGCGCCCAGTCGGGAGGCGGTCTCCTCGTTGCTGCGCACGGGCTCCGGTTCCGCCGATGGCACCGCGGAGACCGGGCTCTTACGACGACGCTTCGGCAGCCCCCCGGGGGTGGTGGTGATCTGGGCCAGCGGCTGGGTGGCGGTGTCGGGCTGCTGCGGGGCGGGCGGGAAGAGCGGGGTGGGCGCCGGAGCCGGGGCCTGCCACTGGTCGGCCTGCCGCGTCTGCGGTGCGTGGGGCAGGGCCGCTTCGGGCGCTTCGACGGGCGCGGCGGCGGGCGGCGCCTCGGTGGTGAGCAGTTCGTCGGGGATGAGGACCACCGCGCGTACGCCTCCATAGGGGGAAACGGAGTCCACCGAGACCCGGAAGCCGTAGCGGGCGGCGAGCATCCCGGAGACGGCGAACCCGAACTGCGGCGGGATGCCCAGGCTGGAGACGCTGATCGCGGCCTGGGGGGAGAGGAGTGCCGCCGCGCGGTCCTTCTCCTCCTGGCCCATGCCGAGGCCGGCGTCGTCGACGATGAGGCAGACACCCGTCGGGACGGCCTGGATGTTGATCTCGACCGGGGTGCCGGGGGCGGAGTAGTTCGTGGCGTTGGCGAGCAGCTCGGCGAGGACCACGGCGACGGGTTCGACGGCGCGGCTGACGACGGAGAAGTTCACCTGGCCGTTGACCCGGACCCGGTCGAAGTGCCGGATACGGCCCTGGGCGCTGCGGGCCACGTCGAAGACGGAGGCCACGGTCTCGCGCCGGCCGAGCCAGCCGCCGCAGAGCACGGCGATGCCCTGGGCGCGTCGGCCGAACTGGCTGTTGGCGTGGTCCATGGCCATCAGGTCGGCGAGGATCCCGGGGTCGTCGCCGTACTTGCGCTGGGCCTTCTCGATCACGACCTGCTGTTCGTCCGCGAGGCCCTGGAGGGTGCGGACGGCGGCCTTGAGGACGGCCTTGGTCTCCTCCTCGGCGTCCTTGCGGACCTCAGCCAGCTCGGTGGACTGACGCTGGAGCAGACCGTTGTGGACGACGTGGAGTTCGTCCCGTTGGTGCAGGAGCGCGTCGCGCTCCTGGCGCAGCTCGGCATGGTGTCTGCGGAGCTTGACGTTGGTCGCGCGAGCCCGCAGAACGGCACCCACGGCGACCAGTGCTACGACAACCAGCGCCCAGATGACGGGGCCCTGTGGAAATGTCATGAGACTCACTTCAAGTGCCATGGCGGAAACGGCTTGACACCCCGTCAGGCGGCACGCAGCCAGGGCTCGTTCGCCACGACCGTGCGCCGCTTCGGGAGGTGCCCCTCCGAAGGTGGGGCCGAGGATTTCATCCCTCCCGGAATGCCCCCATACGCCATCAGCCCACTGGAAGTAAGATGATCTTATCACCGGCCGCACGGTGAAATGTCAAGGCCGCCACGCCAGTTGCCAGTCGACTCACAACGTTCACATTGCGGAGACATGGAGGACGGCAACCGGTCGCCGTTCGCCGGAGGTTGGGCGACGGGCCGGGGCCTCGGCCCGTCTACGGGATCCGGTGCGCCGTCGATGGTCCGGTGGAGTCCCGGATCTCCAGTGACCAGGCGTGGCGGCGGACGGTGTCGGGGGCCGCGCGGCCCGCGAGGATGTCGCAGAGCAGCTCGGCGCAGGCGCGCCCGTACGCGGCGGGGCGCAGGTCGACCGCGGTGACGGGCGGTGCGGCGCCCCGGGTCGCGGTGCCGTCGACGCAGGACGCGACGAGCAGACGGGCGCCCGGGGGCCCGGCGGTCGCCCCGGCCCCGCCGGGCCTGCCGCCCCCTTCGCTTCCGCCGCTCTCCTCGCTCCCTTCGCTTCCACCGCTCGCCCCGACCTTCCGGCCGAGGGCCGCCGCCGCGCGCAGGACGCCGGGGGCGGAGCCGTCGGGGGCGCAGATCACGGCGTCCACGGCGGGGTCGGCGGCGAGCAGCGCGCGGGTGGCCGCCTCCGCCTCGGCCGGGGTCGCGGCGAAGGGCACGGTGCGCAGGGTCACCGCCACCCCGTGGGCCCGCCCCCAGGAACCGGCCGTCGTGCGCAGGGCGGTCGCCCAGGCCGAGGAGCCGGACGGGGCGAGGAGCGCCGGGCGGTGGGCGCCGCGCTCGGTGACATGGTCGAGGAGGACGGTCAGCGAGGCGGCGTTGTCGCAGACCACGGCGCCGCTGGGGCCGGTGGCCGGGCCGAGGTAGCGCTCGCCGGTCACCACCGGGACGCCCGCGTCGAGCAGCCCCGGGACCGCGCTGTCGCCGGCCTCGGGGTCGATCACCAACAGGCCGTCGACGCGTGAGGCGATCCGCCCGCCCGCCGCCCCCGAGGGGGCGAGCAGCACCATGTCGAGCCCGTCCTCCTGGGCCCGCTCGACCGCCCCGAAGGCGAGGTTCATGTAGTAGTCCAGCCGGGTCGCGGTCGCCGGCAGATGCAGCCCGACGGCTCCGGTGCTGGCGCGGCGCAGCCGCCGGGCGGCGCTGTTGGGGCGGTAGCCGAGCTCCGCCGCGACCGCGCGGACGCGGTCCCGGGTGGCTTCCGCGACCCGTCCCGAGCCCTGGAGCGCGTCGGAGACGGTGCTCTTGGAGACCCCGGCGGCGCGGGCGACATCGAGCAGGGTCACGGTCCGGGAGGTCACGGGGGTGAAGTCTAAGGGCTCTCCCGGAGAGGCGGGCGAAGGGTTGCCGGAACGTTCCGGCAGAGTTAGATTCCTGTCAGTGCCGGAACGTTCCGGCACGCACTTCCCGCCCCCGCGTCCGCCCCGTCGGTCCCTCCCTCCCCGAGAACCGGCGGCCCCTCCCTCCCCAGGAACCCGCCATGCGTCTGATCACCGCGTACAACCCGCCCGCTTCCCCGACCCGGACCCGCCCCGCCGAGCGCGCGCCCCTGCGCGTGGCGGCGGTTCAGCAGCGCTGGCACCGGGACCCCGCCGAGCACCGGGCCGCCCTGCTGGAAGGCGTCCGGCTCGCCGCGGCCGAGGGCGCCCGCGTGGTCTGCCTCCAGGAGCTGACGCTGTCGCCGTACTTCGCCGTCGTGCGCCGGGCCGACCACCCCGAGCCCGCCGGAGCGGAGGAGCTGCTGACCGGCCCCACCTTCACGTTCGCGGCCGAGGCCGCCCGCGAGCACGGCGTGTACGTGCACGCCTCGCTGTACGAGAAGGCCCCGGCGCCCGGCGGCGAGGACGACGGCCTCGGCTACAACACCGCGATCCTCGTCGCCCCCGACGGCACCCTCGCCCAGCGCACCCGTAAGACCCATATCCCGGTCACCGAGGGGTACTACGAGGACGACTGGTTCCGCCCCGGCCCGGCGGGCGCCGACGCCTTCCCGCTGGTCACGGTCGACGAGGCCCGCTTCGGCCTGCCGACCTGCTGGGACCAGTGGTTCCCGGAGCTGGCGCGCGCCTACTCGCTCGCCGGGGCCGACGTCCTCGTCTACCCGACCGCCATCGGCTCCGAGCCGGGCTTCCCCGGCTTCGACTCCCAGCCGCTCTGGCAGAAGGTGATCACCGGGAACGCCATCGCCAACGCCACCTTCATGATCGTGCCGAACCGCGTCGGCGCGGAGAACGGCCTCACCTTCTACGGCAGTTCCTTCATCGTGGACCCGTACGGCCGTGTCCTGGCCCAGGCCCCGCGCGACGAGCCCGCCGTGCTGGTCGCCGATCTCGATCTCGACGCCCGCCGCGACTGGCTGGAGCTGTTCCCGTTCCTGAGCACCCGCCGCCCGGACGCCTACGGTCCGCTCACCGTGACCGGCTGACTCACGGGGTGACCGGCGCCCCCGACGGCAGCCGTGCGCACCGGCGGCAGGCACGGGCCGAGCCGGCGACGACCGCGTGGGAGGCGGCGGCCAGCGCGCAGGCCGCCGCCGTCAGGGGCCGGTTCTCAGCGAGGAGCGAGGCGGTGGCGAGGGCCAGGGTGGCCACGGCCATGGACACGCTGGCGGTGGTGCCCGTCCAGGCGACCGTGAGGGGCAGCCGGTGCGGGACGGGGAGCCGGCGGGCCAGGGCGCCGGTGGCGGCCAGGGTCGCGGCGGCGAGGAGGACCGCCGCCCCCGCGACGGTGGCCAGATGGGTCGCGAGCAGCTGCGCGGCGTGCGGCACGGCCGCGTCCCGCGGGGCCCCGGTGTTCCGCACCAGGAACCAGCACGCCAGCAGGAACGGCGCGCTGAGGGCGACCGCGCGGGCGGTGTGCCGGGCCTGGGCGATGGTCAGTTCGTGCTGGAAGCTCGCGGCCAGCTCCCGCGCCGAGCCGAACTCCACAATCGCCCGGTGGACCGCTCGCTCGTACGGCTCGCCCGCGCGTGTGTACGCCGCCACGGTCTCGGTGAGCCCGTCCCGGGCCTCCTCGACCAGGCGGGACTTACGGCGGGCGGGGCCGTGCAGGAGGGCGGCCAGCTCGGCGACGTGCTTCGCCACGAGGTCGTCCGCGCCGCCACCGGGCGCGGGGCCGGCGGTCATGCGCCCGGTCCGTGCGGCAGCGGGTGCGGTGCGACGGGGTTGAGGACCGCGCCGATCACGGCGGTGAAGTCCTGCCACGCCGTGCGCTCGTCCGCCAGGAAGCGTGCCCCCGCCTCCGTCAACGCGTAACAGCGGCGCTTGCGCCCGCCCTCCGCCTCCCAGCTGCTGCGCAGCAGGCCCAGCCGCTCCAGCCGGTTCAGCGCCGGGTAGATGGTGCCGGTCCGCAGTTCGAGCGCACCGCCGCTGCGCTGCTGGACCGCCGTGATGATCGCGTATCCGTGCAGCGGGGCCGGTTCGAGAACCGCCAGGAGGAGACCGTCCAGATGTCCGCGTACCGCATCCTGCCTCATGCGTAGGCAGGCTACACATGAGAGGGCCGGAGAGCCAGCGCCCCGGGCGGAGCGGTGATGTCCGCGGCGAATGCGTAGGCAGGCTACCTATCGAGGGCGGGATCGTGCTATTCCTGGTGCGGCGGCCATGCGTTGGTAGCCAACCTATGGGTCGGGCCTGACACGGCCGTGCGATCCATAGCCATCGCCGGCCATGGCCATTGCCGTGGCCATGCACCCTTGGAGGGGCCCGTGACCAAGCTGCTGCTCTCGCTGCACGTTCTGGCGTCGATCCTGGCGGTCGGGCCGGTCACGGTCGCGGCCTCGATGTTTCCCCGCTACGCCAAGCCACCCGCCCCCGGCAGCGAGGGTCCGCACGACCACGACACCCGCACGGCGGCCTTCCTGCACAAGATCTGCCGGGGGTACGCGGTCGTCGGCATCGCCGTACCCGTCCTCGGCCTCGCCACCGGTGCGCAGATGGGGGTGCTGGGCGATGCCTGGCTGCTCGCGTCGATCGTGCTGACGGCGATCGCCGCCGCCCTGCTGATGGCGATGGTCCTGCCCGGGCAGCGCGAACTGCTCATGGACGCGCCGGTGGCCGAGCAGCGGTCGGCGGCGGCGCGGCTCGCCATGACCACCGGGATATTCAATCTGCTCTGGGCGACGGTCGTGGTGCTGATGATCGTCCGCCCGGGATCGACGACGGGGGCCTGACCACCGGTCAGGCCCCCTGCCGTCCGGGTCGCGCGTCAACCCGCCTGCGTGTAGCGGCTGGTGGGGCGGGGCAGGCCCAAGTGGCCGCGCAGGGTGGTGGAGGTGTACTCCGTACGGAACACCCCGCGCCGCTGGAGCTCCGGGACCAGGCCCCGGGTGATCGCCGTGAGGTCGTGCGGCAGGACGGCCGGGCGAAGCCGGAAGCCGTCCAGTCCGGTGGAGTGCCGGTCGATCAGCAGGTCGGCCAGTTCGGCGGGCGTGCCGGTGAAGATCTCGGCGTCGGAGGCGAGTTCGGCACCGGCCACCTTGTCCAGCCGGGCCTTGCGGCGGGCCGCCGCGCCCGGTTCCTCGTCCAGGAGGACGATCAGGTCCGCGAAGGTCCGCAGCGGGCGGTCGTTCAGGTCCCGGCCGGTGCGCTCCACCGCCTCCGCGACCTGGGCGAGGATCGCCGCCGTGCCCGCCCGGTCGTGCGGGGTGACGGCGACGACGTCGGAGCTGAGCGCGGCGAACTCGTACGGCGTGGTCGCGTGCGCGAGGCTGACCACCGGCGGCTGGCCCTGGGGGGTGCGCGGGGTGATCGACGGGCCCTTCACGCTGAAGTGCGTGCCCTGGAAGTCGATGTGGTGGACCTTGTCGCGGTCGATGAAGCGGCCCGTCGCCGCGTCCCGTATCTCCGCGTCGTCCTCCCAGCTGTCCCAGAGCTGTCGTGCCGCCTCGACCACCTCGGCCCCCTCCGCGAAGAGGGCGCGCAGCGGCCGGGAGATCCGCTCCGAGTCGGTCACGTCGTCCTCGGTGAGCTGCGGTGTGGTGCGGCGGCCGAAGTGGGCGGCGTCGGCCGCGCGGGACGCGATCTGCGGCCGCCAGCCGGCCCGGCCCCGGCTCGCGTGGTCGAGGGTGGCGATGCCGATGGCGAGGTGGAACGGTTCGGTGTGGGTGACGTTGGTGGTCGGCACCAGGCCGATGTGCGTGGTGAGCGGGGCGAGATGAGCGGCGAGCAGCACCGCGTCGATGCTGCCCCTGACCTGGTCCGTGCGGTCGTCGGGGAGGTGGAAGGCGGCGGACTGGAGGCCGAGGGCGTCCTCGAAGGTGACGAAGTCCAGCAGACCGCGTTCGGCCTCGGTGACCAGGTCGGCCCAGTAGGCGGCGTCGAGCAGCTCGCCGGGCCGCGCGCCCTCCTCGCGCCAGGCCGCCGGGTGCCAGCCCGCCCCGTCGAGCGCGACGGCCAGATGGAGGGGGGCGTCGGCGTCGGGGGCGTCCTTCGTGCCGGTCATGCGGAGGTCTCCTTGTCGTCGCGCCCGGTGCGCGGGGGCTGCCCGGGGCCGCCCCATCCGGCCGGGCGGGGTGCGTCGGACAGGCCCAGGTGGTCCCGGAGCGTGGTGCCGGTGTAGTCGTCGCGGTGGACGCCCTTCTCCTGGAGGATCGGCACCACCCGGTCCACGAAGTCGTCCAGGCCACCCGGGGTGAGGTGGGGCACGAGGACGAAACCGTCGGCGCCCCCGGTCTGGACGTAGTCGTCGATGGCGTCGGCGACCGTCCGCGGGCTGCCGACGAACGTCTGGCGTCCGCCGACCTCGATGACCAGCTCCCGGATGGAGAGGTTCCGCTCCGCCGCGAGCTTGCGCCACTGCCGGGCCGTCTCCGCCCGGCCCTTGCGGAAGACGGAGTGCCCCTTGAGGAAGTGGGCGTCGTCCTCGGGCTCGATGTCGGGGAGCGGCCCGTCGGGGTCGTACGCGGACAGGTCGCGGCCCCAGACCGCCTCCAGGTGGGCGATCGCCGTCTGGGGGCTGACCAGTTCGCGGCTGATCTCCTCCGCGTAGGCGGCGGCCTCCTCGTCGGTGTCGGCGACGACCGCGTTGGCGGTGGGGAGGATCAGCAGGTCCTCGGGGCTCCGGCCGTACGCGGCGAGGCGTCGTTTCACGTCCCGGTAGAAGTCCCGGGCCACGTCGACGCGGTTGTGCTTGCTGAAGATGACCTCCGCGTCGGAGGCGGCGAACTCCCGGCCCGCGTCGGACTCGCCCGACTGGATGATCACCGGGTGGCCCTGCGGCCCGGACGGGGTGGTGAACCGGCCGGAGATGTCGAAGTGCTGCCCCCGATGGGCGAAGCGGCCGGCCCCGGGGGCGATGAACTCGCCCGCCGCCGCGTCGGCCTTCAGATCGCCGCCCGACCAGCTGTCCCACAACTCCCTTGCCGTGGCCAGGAATTCGGCGGCCCGTTTGTAGCGGTCGGCCTCGGGGAGGAAGCCGCCCCGGCGGAAGTTCTCGCCGGTGAACGCGTCGTAGCTGGTGACGACGTTCCAGGCGGCCCGCCCTCCGCTGAGCCGGTCCAGGGTGGCGAACCGGCGCGCCGCCTCGTACGGCTCGTTGAAGGTGGCGTTGACCGTGGCGGCGAGGCCCAGGTGCGTGGTGACGGCGGCCAGGGCGCTCAGCACGGTGAGGTTCTCCGGGCGTCCCGCGATGTCCAGGTCGTAGACCTGCCCCTTGTGCTCGCGCAGCCGCAGCCCTTCGGCGAGGAAGAAGAAGTCGAACTTGCCGCGTTCGACGGTCTGCGCGAGCCGGATGAAGGAGTCGATGGATATCTGGCTCCCGGAGCGCGGGTCCGACCAGACGGTCACATTGTGGATGCCGGGCAGCTGCGCTGCGAGATGCACCTGTTTCTTGGCGGTGGCGGGCACGGTGCGGTCTCCTCCTGCGAAGTCCTGCGAAGTCCTGTGAGGTCCGGCGAAGTCCGGCCGGCGGGGGCCTGTGGTGAGGTGTGGTGGGTGGGGGGGGTGGCGGTGCGACGTTCAGAGCCTGCCTGTGCTCGATGGCCCCTGCACAGGTCAACCGGCCCCGTTTCACGAGGTGTTCATGCCGTTGCGACAGTCGTGGCGGCTTCGGTGGTCTCGGGGGACGGGGCGGCGGCGGGTGTGGTGGACGGGGGCGGCGAGACGTACCGCACCCGGTTCTCGAAGGCGACCCCGTGGCTCTTCACGTCGATGGCGATGCGGTCGCCGTCGGCGATCCGGAACCCGTCGTGGAAGCTGGCCTCGTCGGCGCCCAGCAGCACGTAGTTGACCAGTCCGGGCCGCCGCACCGCCGGGAAGGTGAACAGGTGGTCCGCCATGTCCTGCACCCGGTAGTACAGGGCGTCGTCGCCGCAGTCGAACGGGCCCTCCCAGGCCGTCGCGCCGTCCCGCACGATCGTGACCCGGCCGGTCACCGTGCGCGGCGGCGGGCCGAGGAACAGCCACGGGGCGAGGGCGGTGTCGCACAGCTTGCAGTACGGGTTGTAGCCCGGGTCCTGGCGGTGCAGGCCGATGTCGCACAGGTCGTTGCCGAAGGTGTAGCCGGCGTAGTGCGGTGTGCCGTCCGCGTCGTTGACGTAGATGAGGGCGACCTCCGGTTCCTCGATGAGGGCGACCGGCGCTGCGGGCACGTTCAGGTCCTCGCCGGGCAGCTTCACCCAGTCGCCGAACCCCTTGAAGAACCACTTGGGCGGGGTGAACTCGCCGTCCTCCGGGGCGGTTTCGCCGCCCCACTTCTTCTTGTGCGTGCCCATGAAGCCGCTCAGCAGGGCGTTGCCCGCGCCCCCCGGCAGCAGCGGCGGCAGCAGCCGCAGCTCCGGGGCCCCGGCCGTGACGACGACACTCGTCGCCCCCTCGGTGAGGGCTGCCCGCAGGGCCTCCGGAGAGCCGTCGGTGGCGATGAAGGCGGCGGCGACCCGGCCGTCCTCCACTCGGTACAGGGTGTGCGGGGCGCCGTCCTCGGGGCGGCCGAAGCCGACGTGGCGCTCGCCGTTGTAGAGGGCCTCGAAGAGGACGGGGAGGTGGGAGTGGGGCATCGGTCTTCTCCTTCAGTACGTGGAGGGGGCGGGCAGTACGTGGATGGGGCGGGTGACATCAGGCGTTCGGGGCGAGGGCGGGGACCGGTGCGCCCGCGAGGTCGGCCAGCACCTCGCCGATCCGGTCGACCGATCCCCGTATCCACGGCAGGGCGAGCGGATCCGCCGCCCCCGCCGCTTCCAGTGCCGCCGTCCGCTGCTCGGCGGTGTCGCCGTAGAAGTGGCTGGTCGCCGCGCGGATCCGCAGGGGGCGGCGGGCCTCCCCGAACGCGGTCGCGGGCAGCACGCCGACTCCGTACCGCTCCGAGAGCAGTGCGGCCAGTCCGTCGCCGCCGTGCACCCCGTGGGCCTCGGCCAGGTGCTCCCGCAGGGGCTCGAAGTCCGGGTAGAGGTAGCAGGTCGCGGCCACGGGGGCGAGCTCCGCGCCCACGGCGGTGAAGCGGGCGGCGACCGCGCGCGCCACCGCCCCGTGCAGCCGCCGGCTCGCCGCGACCCGCTCGACGACCTCCGGCGGTTCCCCGAAGGCGTACGCGGCCGCCGTCTGCACCGGTGCGGGCGGGCTCGACCAGATCTGGCTGGCGACCGCCACGAGCCGGGTGTGCAGGGCGCGCCCCAGCTCGCTGTCGGGCAGCCGGGCGACGCCCGTACGCCAGCCGCCGAGCGCCAGGTTCTTGGTGAGCCCGGTGGTGACGACGGTCCGTTCGGGTGCGTGCAGGGCCGGGGAGACGGCCGGCTCGGAGCCGTCGTACACGAGGTCGCCGTAGATCTCGTCGGAGACGACGACCAGGTCCAGTTCGCGGGCTGCCTCCGCCAACCGCCGTACGGTGGCGGCCGATGCGACCGTGCCGGTCGGGTTGTCCGGCACGGTCACGACGACGGCCCGGGGGTGCTGCCCGGCGGACCGCGCGTCGGCGACCGCCTCGCGCAGCCGGTCCGGGTCGGGCACCCCGCCCTGCCCCGGCAGGATCGGTACGGGGATGGGGCGGGCCCCGACCAGCCGGGCCTGGGCGGCGTAACTCACCCAGCTCGGCACCGGCACGATCACATCCCCGCCGATGGCCAGCAGCAGGGCGAACAGCAACGACTTGCTGCCCGGACCCGCCACGACCAGCCCCGGGTCGATGCCCAGACCGCGCCGCTGCCAGTAACCGGCGACGGCGGTGCGCAGGGCGGGGCTTCCGGCCACGGAGCCGTACGCGTTCTCGTCGGCCGCCGCCGCGAGCCGGTCGCGGAGCGCGGGGAGCACGGGCAGGCCGATCTCCCCGCTCGCCATCGACAGGACCCGCTCCCCGGCCCGGCGGCGTCGGGCCAGGGCCTCGTCGGCGGCGAGGGTCGCCGACATGGTGACCGGTGCGGAGACCGGTGGGACCGGGGTGCGTTCGGGCATGACACAGCTCCAGTGCTCGGTGGGTGGTCGGTGGGTGAAGGGGTGGGCCGGCGGGGTCAGGCGGGGGTGGTGTCCGTGGCGTACCGCTCGCGCAGCTCGGCCTTGCGGACCTTGCCGGTCAGGGTCTTGGGGAGGGCGGGGAGGAGCTCCACCCGGTCCGGCAGGAAGCGGGCGTCGTGGCCCGCCCGGGTGACCCGGGCCCGGATCTCCTCCAGCGTGGGGCCCCGGCCGCCGCGCGGGACCACGACGGCGACGATCACGTTGCCGTGGCCCTGCCCGCCGGCCCCTTCCAGACCGACCAGGGCGGCTTCCTCCGCCCGGGGGTGGCTGCCGATCACCGCCTCCAGCTCCGTCATCGGCGCGACCCGTCCGTCCCGCACGACCGCGTCCCGGGCCCGGCCGATGATGCGGATGCCGCCCCGGCCGTCGTCCCGGGCGAGGTCGCCGGTGTCGAACCAGCCGTCCTCGTCCAGCTCGGCCGCGAACGCCTCGGGACGCCGGTGGTACCCGAGCGCGAGGGACGCGCCGCGCACCTTGAGCCGGCCCACCGCACCCGTGGCATCGGCACTCCCGTACGCCTCCGACGTCTCGATCCGGGTCTCCATGGCGTCGATCGCGCTGCCGTTGCTCCGCGCCGCCCAGCCCTCGGGGTCCTCGGGGCGGGTGGTCGTCACGGGGCCGTTCTCCGACATGCCCCACAGCGAGTGGGCGCGCGCGCCGAGCGTCTCGTGGACCTCGTCGGCCAGCTCCTCCAGGACCGGGGCCGAGCCGATCACCACATGCCGCAGCGTGCTGGTGTCGCGCCGCTCGGCCCGCTGGGACGCGGCCACATCGGCGAGGGTGGCGGGCGGCCCGTACAGCAGGGTCGCCCCGTACCGCTCCACCAGGTCCAGCAGCGCCTCGTTGCGGCGGACGTCCTGGAAAGCGACCGTGCCGCCCAGCATGACCCCGGCCAGCACGCCCTGCGCGAAGCCCGAGTAGTGGACGAGCGGCGTGGAGACCGCCGCCACCCAGCCGCCGCCGTCACCATCGGCGTCGCCGTCACCATCGGCGTGACCACCGGCGTGACCACCGGCGTGACCACCGGCGTGACCACCGGCGTCACCATCGGCGTCACCATCGGCGTGACCACCGGCGTCGCCGTCACCGGCCCCGGTGTCGCCGCTTTTGGTGTCCTCGCCCGCTCCGAACGCGTCGACGTACCCGCGTACGGCCGAGTGGACCGTGTTCTGGCTGTGCACCACGCCCTTGGACAGACCGGTGGTGCCGGAGGTGAACAGCACCACGAACGGGTCGTCCGGGCCGAGCGCCAGACCGTCCAGCCGGGCGGCGGCGCCTTCCCGCTCCTCCCGTTCCTCCGCCACGAAGTGGTCGTGGAAGGGGCGCGCACCCTCGGGCGGCGGGCCGTCCACCACCAACACATGTTCCAGTGTGGGGAGTTCGGCCCGCAGGCGGGTCGCGATCTCCGCCAGCGGGGTGCCCGACCACGCGGGGAGGGTGATGCACACCCTGGCCTCGGTGAGCCCGAGGCGGTGGCGCAGCTCTTCCTCCGTGCAGATGGGCGAGATCGGGATGATGACCGCGCCGACCCGGATGGAGGCGAAGATCAGCGGCACCATCTCCCACCGGTTGGGGAGCTGCACGGCGACGAAGTCGCCCTGCCGGACGCCCAGTTCGAGGAGGGACAGCGCGAAGCGGTCGGTCAGCCGGTTCAGTTCGGCGTAGTCGAGGGTGTCGGTACGGGACTCCGCCACGCGCCGGCCCGCTATGGCCGGGCGGCGCGGGTGCTCGCGCGCCTGGCGGTGCAGGTCGTCCAGGAAGGTCGTGTCGCGCCACCAGCCCCGGCGGCGGTACTCGGCGGCGCGCTCGGCGGAAACGGTCGTGCCTCCGGAAGCCGTTCGCTCCCCGAGAGCGGTGGCCGCCGTGCTCATCAGCGCTCCTTCCGGCGGGCCGCGAGCAGCTCGGGCAGCGGGTCGCCCGCCCGTGCGGCCGCGATCTCCAGCAGGTCCCGGGTGTTCCGCCGGACCCGGTCGCCGACCCAGTCGAAGACCCACGCCTTGCGCGCCTGGGCCGCCAGGTCGAACGGGACGACCCGGGTGACGGCCAGGGCCGCCGAGGCCGCGCCGCCGATGTTGGCGATCACGCCCGGGACCAGCCCGGCCCCCGAGGCGGCCACCTTCTCCTTGGCCGCCGCGCTGGAGGCGAGGTTGGCGCCCTCGACCACCAGGCCGGCCCGCAGCCGGTGGGCGTTCTCGGCGTTGATCGCGTACTTCTGCGCGGCGAGGATCAGGATGTCGGCGTCCACGTCGAGCCAGGCGTCCGGCTCCCCGGAGAGCTTCACGTCCTGCGGCAGGCGGGTGCGGTCGACGGCCCCGAACTGATCGGTGATGGCGACCAGTTCGGCGACCGGCAGCCGGTCCGCGCTGATCGTGCCCCGAACGTCCGCGATGCCCACGACGAGGTGGCCCCGGTCCTCCAGGAACCGTGCCACCGCCCGGCCCACCGCGCCGAACCCCTGCACCACGACTCTGGCGGGCCCGGTGCGGCCGCTCGCCGCCAGGGCGGTGATCGCGGCGACCCCGACCCCGTGGCCGGTGGCGTCGATCAGGGGCTCGTAGTACGTACGCCAGTCGATCGGCATGTCCCGGGCCCCGAGCCGGTAGCGGGGGTCGTACTTCGCCTCCTCGAAGAAGACGGCCCGGTCGGCGGGGGTGACGCCCATGTCGATGCCGAGGTGGATGCCGCCGTGCAGGAGGGGCTTGACCGTGCGGCCGAAGGTGCGGAAGGTCTCCTCGCGGACCGCGCCCCGGGAGTTCGTGGCGTCGGCGACGATCCCCGCCTTGGCGCCGCCGATACGCAGCCCCGCCAGGGTGAACTTCTCGGTCATGTCCCGGGCCAGGCCGGCGACCTCCTCCTCGGTCACCCCGGTGGTCATCCGGGTGCCGCCCATCGCCAGGCCGTCGACGAGGGTGTCGATCACCACCCATCCCTTGATGGCGCCGCCGCTGCCGTTGAGGTGCACGGTGAGGGCGGGGTCCTGCGGTTCTTCCACTGCTGCGCTCATGGCGAAGTCCTTGTTCGGTGCGAAGGGGTGCGGTGCGAAGGGGTGTGGTACGAGAGGGTCGTTGGCGGGCACGGTGGACGGCCCGGTCACTGGTAGAGCTGCGCGAAGCCCCGCAGGATCTCCAGGCCGTCCCTGCGGAACTCCAGATGGGCCTGGGCTCCGTGGATCCGGCCGTCGTCCGAACGCAGGAACTCCACGGGCGCGTGCTCCGAGCGGCCGATCGAGCGGTAGCCCGCCGGGGCCTCCTGGAGGTAGAGGGTGTGCCGGTGGAAGACGGTGACCGTGGGCTTCACATAGCTGAAGAGGGGCTCCTCCGTGTCCACCCGCGCCTCGTGGCCGCCGACCCGCTGCGGCCCTTCCACGAGCCGGCCGCCCGCCGCGACGGCGAGGATCTGCATCCCGCCGCAGATGCCGAGGACCGGCACGTCCGCCGTGGTGACCAGATCGATCAGGGGCTGGTAGAACGCGCTGTCGTACGCGCGCACCTTGGTGCCGCTCAGCACGATCGCCTGGTAGCGGCCGTTGACCCGGGCGGGTACGGACGAGGCGTCGACGGTGTCCGTGTCCGATCCCAACTCCTCGAAACGGGAACGGAGTTGCTTGAGGGACAGGGTTCCGTTGTTGACGACCAGCACGCGTGATCCGCTCATGCGCCCGCTCCTGCCGTGGTGGCACGCTCATGGGTGATCAGCGTGCCGGTGGAGCCGTCCAGCAGCTCGGTGACGGCTGCGCTGCCGATGACGACGCGTTCGACGCCGCGCTCCAGGGCCTCGCCCGCGGCGCGCAGCTTCTTGCGCATGCCGCCCTTGGCTCCCCGGTCGCGGAAGGCGGCCGCGTCCTCGGCGCTGATCCGGCGCACCGGCTCGCCGTCGATGAGCAGATGGCCGACGTCGGTGACCAGGACCAGGTCCGGTGCGCCGGTGGCCCCGGCGATGGCGGCGGCGGCCCGGTCGGCGTCGGTGTTGACCTCCTGGCCCGCCGCGTTCCGGGCGAGCGGGGTGACGAGGTGGACGTGGCCCGGCCGGAGGTTCCTCAGCGGGGCCGGGTCGACGCCGGTGATCGGGCCGACGAGGTTCTCCAGCTCGACGAGCTGCTTCTCCCGCCACCACCAGCGCTCGCCCGGGCCCGCGCCGACCAGCCCGTCGCTGCCGAGCAGCCGCTCGGCGGTGATGCCACGGCTCGCCAGCCGGGCGAGGACGTCCTCGGCCAGCACGGCGCTGACGGTCTTGATGTCGTCGATGACCTCGGGGGTGGTCCACCGGCTCTGGTTGCCGTACCGGTCGCGCAGGATCGCCGACGGTTCGCTGTGGCGGGCGTCGAGCTTCTTCAGCGGCTTGGACCAGCCGTGGACGAGGATCAGCGGGCGGTCCCGGCCGAGCCGGGCCAGGTCGTCCCACCAGGTGCCGGCGAGGTCGTCCAGGCAGCTGCCGCCGAGCTTCACCACCGTGGGGGTGGCACGGTCCGCGCTCATGCCGGCATCACCGGCTGCTGTGTCAGCCCCGTCTCCTCCGGCAGGCCGAACCGCAGGTTCGTCGCCTGGACGGCCTGGCCCGCCGCTCCCTTGACGAGGTTGTCGAGCGCGGCGAGCACGACGATCCGGCCGCCCTCCTCGTCGAGCAGGACCGTCACGTCCGCGTAGTTGGAGCCGAGGACGACCTGCGGGTCGGGCACCGGGATCAGCGTCTCGTCGTGCCGCCGCACCCGGACGAAGGGGCGCCCCTTGTAGAAGCGGAGGTAGGCCCGGTTCAGCTCGCGCTGCTCCACCTTCTCGTCGGTGAACACATACGAACTGGTCAGCAGCCCGCGTACGTTGGGGACGCCGTAGGCCGACATCGACAGGTTCCCGATGGTGCCGGGCTTGCTCCGCTCCAGGAAGTCGCCGACCTCGGCGGCGTGCCGGTGCCCGGTCGGGGAGTACGGGGCGATCGCCCCGGCCCGGAACGGGTGCAGGTCGGAGGTGCGCAGCTGGATGCCGCCGCCGCTGGACCCGCTCTTGCCGTCCACCACGACCGTCTTCAGGTCGAGCCCGAGGCCGAGGGTGAGCGGGGCCAGGCCCAGGGTGATCGCGGTGGCGTAGCAGCCGGGCAGCGAGATCAGCGGGGCGTCCTTCAGCTGGTCGCCGACCAGCTCCGGTACGCCGTAGACGAAGCGGTCCGCCAGGTCGGTGCGCCGCTGGACCTTCGGGTACCAGCGGTCGTGGAGTTCCGGCGTACGGATGCGGAACGCGCCGCTGAGGTCGACGATGGCCGGGACGCGGTCGGCGAGCAGCGCGGACAGCTCGGCCGAGACCGGGGCCGGAGTGGCGAGGAAGAGGACGTCGACCTGGTCGACGACGTCCTCGGTGACCGGCTGCACGGTCAGCCCGTGGCCGAGCCGGAGGCCCGGGTGGAGCTCGGAGGGGCGGCGGCCGATGGTGGAGGAGCCGCCGAGGAAGGTCAGCTCCAGGTCGGGGTGCTGGGTGATGAGGCGGATGAGTTCGCCGCCGGCGAGCCCGGAGGCCCCGACGACTCCTGCGCGGATCATGCGAGTAGCTCCTGCAAGTAACGGCCGATGGCCGAGGGGATGTCCGCTCCGGTGGCCGAGGCCACGGCCCGGAAGCCGGGGGCGTGGTTGACCTCGTTGACGACGTGACCGTCGGGGGTGGCGAAGAGGTCGACCCCGTAGATCCCGGGTCCGAGCACATCGACGACACCGTCGACGATCTTGAGGACGTCGGGGTCGTGGGCGATCGCGCGGTTCTTGTTGCCGAGGGCCGCGTTGTTGCGCCAGTCGCTGCCGCCGCTCTCGAACTCGGCGGCCCCGATCAGCTCCCGTCCGACGACCAGGCACCGCACGGAGCTGCCGCCGAGGTACGGCTCCACCACACTGGCCTGCTCGAAGGCGTGGGCCAGGTCCTCGATGTAGTCGTACACGGAGTGGGCGGTGTCGGCGTGCCGGATCAGCGTGACCCGTTTGCCCATCCCGCCGAAGACGGGCTTGAGGACGAGGGGGAGGGGGAGGTCGGCGAGCGCCTTGTCGAAGTCCTTTCGGGAGAGGACGAGCCGGTGGTCGGGGACGGGTACGCCCGCCGTGTGGAGCAGGGCGCGCAGGGCTGCCTTGTTCTCGCAGGCGTGGATGGCCCGGGCGGTGTTCAGGGTGGGGACGCCGGCGGCCTCGGCGAGGGTGGCGATCAGCCCGCCCCGGGTATAGCTGCGGCTGCGGACGAGGAGGGTGTCGTACCCCTTGATCGACGGGGCGTCCGGGTGGCCCAGGGAGAGGGACTCGTCGTTGACCCAGTCGATCCGGAGGCCGAAGGCCGGGCCCGCCTCGATGAGCAGGCGTTCCTCCCAGGCGATCCGGTCCGCGACGAGGGCGACGGGGCGGTCGGCGCCCATGTCACTGGCCCCAGTCGCGCAGCTGCACCTCGACCATCTCCAGCGTCAGCCGGCCGTCCTCGACGGCCTCGACGCGGAGGGTCAGGATGCACTCGGGGCAGGAGAGCGTCTCGCCCGGGGTGACCGGGGGAACGGTCAGATCGGTCTCGCACTCGGGGCATACGCCGGTCAGGGTGGCGGTGGGCATCGTGAACTCCGTATACGGGTGGGGTGGGTTACGTGGGTCCGGGGTGAGTTGCGCGGGTGTGGGCCGGACAGTGCGGGTGCGGGCCGGACTACGCGGGTGTGGGCCGGACCGCGCGGGTGTGGGCCGGACAGCGCGGGTGCGGCCGGATTACGCGGATATAGGCCGGATTGCGCGGATACAGGCCGGACTACGCGGGTACGGGCCGGAAGTCGACGGCGGCCTTGCGGATCGTGTCCCGGTCCAGCAGCGGGCGGCCGTCCCGCTCCTGCCGCTCGGCCAGCCACGCGGTGAAGGCATCGACGTCGACGTCCAGTCCCGAGTCGGTCAGGGCCCAGCGGACCAGGGCGGTGGTGAGCCGGGTCCGAACACGCAACTCGCGCCTGTTGCCGACGAGTTCGGCGGGCAGCGTCTCGTACGCGTGCGGGTGGCTCAGCTGGCCCGGCAGCTCGTACGCGAAGGCGTGCGGGGTGGTCGGCCCGGACTGGAAGGCGTCCCCGAGGCCGGCGCCCCGCAGGGCGATCCGGGACAGCTCGGTGAGATGGGTGAGGTCGAAGCGGGTGTCGCCGTGGATGACGCGCAGCGAGGTGAGCAGCTCGGCCAGCGGGGCGTTGCCGCCGCGCTCACCGATGCCGCCGACGGTCGCGGAGATCCACTGGGCGCCTGCCCGCACGGCGGCCAGGGAGTTGGCGACGGCCATGCCCAGCATGTTGTGCGAGTGGATCTCGATCTCGGAGCCGTCGATCGCGGTGAGGTCCGCGATGACCTTCTCCATCTGCCAGGGCGAGAGGTGGGCCACGGTCTCCGCGAGCCGGAACCGGTCCGCCCCCGCCGCGAACCCGGCTTCCACATAGGGGACGAGCCGCTCCCGGGGTGTACGGGCCCCGTCCTCACCGCTGAACGTGACGTGGAAGCCCCGCTCCTTGGCTTGCTGGATCGCCGAGCGGGCCAGCGCCTGGAGGAATTTGGGGCTCGCCGAGTCGAGCTTCAGCTGTGCGTGCTGTTCGGAGGTGGGGATGGAGTACATGATGTGGCGCACGCCCAGGCGCTCGGCCTCGTCCAGCGCGCGGGCGACCTGCCGCCGGTCGCGTACGACGACGAGCGTCATGCTGCGCTCGGGGGTGACCGTCTCGTGGGTGGCGAGGACGAGCTCGGCGTCCTTGGAGTCCGGGCCGGAGACCATGCCCACCTCGACGAGCTCGACGCCCGTCCGCACCAGCAGATCCGCGATGGCGGCGGCGTCCGCGGGGCCGAACTCCACCCCCGCCATGTGCGCGGAATCCCGCAGCGTCGCATCCGATATACGGGGCGGCCTCTCCTGTTTTTCCGGTCCTTCTGCTGCCATTTACTTTGCTCCGCTTTCCGTGAAAGGGATGGGCAATCAGGGCTGCATTCGCTGACTCGTATCCTTCGGCGCCTGGCCGAAAAGAGCAATGTCTGTGGTGTCAGAGCTGTGTTGCGGAGTGTCAAGGGGTGTCAGGAGACGTCACGGCAGGAAAAGGAGTGCCAAATAGCGGACCTCGGCGGCCCATTGATGGGGCGTGCGTCCTACGGTGCGTCCATGGATCTCTTCTCGCTGCCCCGCCTGGGGGTTGTCGTGCCGCCGGAAAACCCCACGGCGGAACCCGAGTTCAACCAACTGCTCGGCCCCGGAATGAATGTGTACGCCGCCCGCTTCCCGGTGACTCCCGGGGCCGGGCTCAGGGCGATGCTGGAGACGTACAACGAGGTGCTTCCGGACGTGCTCGGAAGCTTCGGCGCGCTGCGGCTGGACGCCGCCGTGGTCGCGTGCAGCGCCTCGCACTATCTGCTGGAGCCGGAGGGCGACCGGGCCTTCTGCGAGGAGCTGTCCGAGCGCGCCGGCTCGCCCGTGCACTCCTCCACCCAGGCGATACTCGCGGTCTGCGAGGCGCTCGGGGTGGACCGGCTGACGCTCGTCTCCCCGTACGAGCCGTGGCTCACCGACACCTCCCGGGCCTTCTGGGAGCGGGCCGGCCTCACGGTCGACGGGGTGGTGCTCGTCCCGGCGGAGGAGGCCGCGGCGCCGGGCGGTCAGGCGCGTTTCGACCCGTACGCCGTGAGGACCGGGGCGATCCTGCGGCGCATACGGGAGCGGGAGCTGCCCGCCGACACGGCCCTGCTGTTCACGGGGACGGGCATGGGCACCCTCGCCGCCCTCACCGAGCTGGCCCGGCAGGACCCGCACCAGCCGCTGCTGACCTCGAACCTGGCGTCCGCCTGGTGGGCGCGGCGGGCGGTGGGGGCGAGCGGCGGATCCCACCACCCGCTGCTGCGGCGGCTGGAGGAAGCGGCGGCCTGAAGCGGACGGGCCCCGGGGCGAGCGCACCCGGGTCGGCGTTCGGTCGGTCGGCGTTCGGCCGTCCGGCGTTCGGCCGTCCGGTGTCCGCCGACCGGTGTCCGCTCAGCCGGCGGAGGTCTCCGGCATCCGCCAGGCGTACCCCATGCGGTAGCCGACGCCCCGGACCGTGATGATCCAGCCGCTGGAGCCGAGCTTCGCCCGGAGGCTGCTCACATGCGTGTCGATCGTGCGGCTGGTGTGCCCCCAGTCGCTTCCCCAGACCCGGGCCATCAGTTCTTTCCGCGTCACGACCGTTTCCGGAGTGGCGGCCAGGGTGTACAGCAGCTCGAATTCCTTCGACGTGACGCCGACGAGCCTTTCGTGCAGCCGTACTTCCCGCAGATGCGGGTCGATACGCAGATCGTGCAGGGATATGGCGGTGGGAAGGGTCTGCCGGGGTCGGGTGCGGCGCAGAACCGCTTCGATACGGGCGCCGATCTCCCGGAATCCCCAGGATTTCATCACGCAGTCGTCCGCGCCCGCGTGCAGCGCGAGGACCCGCTCGCATTCCGCGTCGGCGGCGCTGACCGCTATCAGTGCCGTGTCTCCGCCGTTCCGCAGGGCCCGGCACAATTCCAGTCCGTCGATATCGGGCAGGTCCAGGGAGAACAGCACGAGATCCGCGTCGCCGTACGCCCGCAGGGCCCGCTCTCCGGTGGGGACGTCGTGGGCGGTGAACCCCTGCCGTCGCAGATCGCTGACCACGGCCGCCGCGGCGGAGGCGTCCGGCTCCACCACGAGTACCCGTCTCATGTGCCCCGCCTCTCTCCTCGGCCCCACGTCAGTGGGAGACGCCGGTGAGAGCGGCGGCCGGGACCCGGCACGGCGGCGCTCCCGGCGGCGCGGTCGCGGTCGCGGTCCCGGCACCGGCACCGGCACCGGCACCGGGACCGGGGTACAGGCGCTGGTGGACGTAGGCGGCCGACGCCATGGTCATGTGGTGGTGCCAGCCGGGGAAGGAACGGCCCTCGAAGTCGAGGACCCCGAACCGCTGACGCAGCACGGCCACGGCCGAGAGCGCCGAGGTGTGGCTGCGCGCCAGCCGCAGGATCTCCTCCACCCGGTGGTCGGTCAGCGTGGTGAGCCAGTAGCGGGGCGGCTGCCGGCCGTCCGGGTCGGGTCTCTCCAGGACGCGGTACGCGCGCCCGCCCCCGTCGTCACCGGGCCCGGGCCGGGGCGTCGTCACCGCGCCCGCGTAGGTGTGGACCGGTACGGCCCTGACCCGGCCGTCGGGGGCCTGCCGGAGCAGGACATGGGTCTGCCGGGCGTGCCGCACCTCCATGAGCGCGCTGACACCTGTCACGACGGGCGTGTGCTGTCCCGTGAGGAGCACCTGATGGTCCGGCGGGACCTCGCACACCACGTCCGCCCGCTGCCGGGCGAGACCCGCGAGGACCCCGGCCGCCTCGGGGCACCGGGTGAGGTCCAGCACCCAGGGAACGCGCGGCAGCCGGGGCTGCGCCGCCACCTCGGCGGCGTACCCGGTGACATGGTCGGCGGGGGTGCGTCCGGCCTCGGAGCCGGGGACGCGTGCCCGGCGTCGGCGCTCCCGGTCCGAGTCCCACGTACGGTCGAGCAGGAGGCTCCAGCCCACCGGATAGCTCCGGCCGCCCGAGGAGAGAAAGAAGACCAGCGCACGCTGGCAGTTGACGGTGCGTCCGGTCTCCGCGTCGAGGCGTCGGTGCACGCCCACCGAGTGCTCGCCCCGCTTGGGGATGATGAGTTCGGCGACGGTCCAGGCGCGCGGGGTCGTCCGCTCGGCGACCAGAGCGGTGAGCCGGTGGCGTACCGGATTCCAGTCCCACGGGCTGGCGTTGATGAACTGGTGGAGACCGTGCGCCGCTGCCGAGGGTAAGGGCTTCGCCAGCGCCATGCGGCGGGGTGTCTTCTTGCCCGACGCATGGATCAGGGCCCACAGATACGCCTGGGCCCAACGGCGCTGCTCCGGCCGCCGGAACGCCCGGAAGATCTCGTCCATGAACGTCTGCATGCACGCGCCCTCGCCCGGCATCGCCGCGCGTACCTCAGTTGACGACATGTAACGCTACGCCCCCTCGATACTCGTCACCGCTCGCACCCGAGTGGATACATGGCACATCAGTACGGGGTGAAAGTACCGTCCGTGGCGGAGTTTGCCCGGGTCGGCCGCCTATTTTGCAAGTTCGGGGTCTGACCTGCGCAAACGTCCTTCGGCGGGGTGGGCGTGGGTCGTGCGTACGGGTGGAAAGTCCGGATTTACCAGCGGTGGAGCCCTGTTCCGGGGCCGTCCGGCGAAGTGTCAACAAATCGTGAACATGCCCCCGGGACGGTCCCCGGGGGTCGTTTCCCGGGTCCGCCCGCGAGGGGAGGGGGACCGCCGGAGGACGGGGGAGGGGTGTCCTCCGGCGGTCGGTCGTCAGGCTGTCGCGACCGGGGCGTCCTCGGACGCGGACGCGGACGCGGACTCGGACGCGGACTCGGACGCGGACTCGGACGCGGACTCGGCATCGGTCGCCGGCCGCCGCGCGGGGAAGCCCGCCCGGCGGGCGTAGAGCACGACCGCGATCACCGGCAGGAGGAGCAGCAGAACCGTCCAGGGGAAGGACTCGCTGCCGAGGGTGTCGAGCAGGATGCCGCCGACGATGCCGCCGCCCGCCATCGCGACGTTCCAGAGTGTGACGAGCATCGCCTGCGCCGCGTCGGCAGAATCGCCGCCCGCGTCGCCGACGGCGGTCTGCAACAGGGTCGGTACCCCGCCCCAGCCCAGCCCCCACAGCACCGCGGCGACGTAGACGAGGGCGGTGGTGTCGGAGAGGACGGCCAGGATCAGCGCGGCGACGGCGACCAGCAGCGCGCCGCCGACGGTGAGACCGCGCAGCCGGCGGTTGATCTGCGCGCCGACGATCCAGATGCTCGCCAGCGAGGCGGCTCCGAAGACCAGCAGGATCAGACCGGTGGAACCGCCCAGGCCCAGGTCTTCGAGGTACGTGGCGATGTACGCGTACAGGATCGTGTGCGCCAGCACGAAGACCAGCGTGACGAAGAGGACCGGGGAGACGCCCGGGATCTTCAGGGTCGGCAGCAGCTTCGGCCGCGAGCCGCGCTCCTGGCCCGGGAAGTCCGGTACGGCCGCGAAGATCCACACCAGCAGCACGACGGTGAGCACCGTCATCGACAGGAACGCGACACGCCAGCCGAGCCAGTCGCCGAGGAACGTACCGGCGGGCACGCCGAGGGAGAGCGCGACGGGGATACCGGCCATGGCGACGGCCATCGCCTTGCCCTGGAGGTGTACGGGGGCCATGCGGCGGGCGTACCCGGCGAGCAGGGCCCAGGCGAGACCGGCCGCGACACCGGCGACGAACCGGGCCACCATCGTCAGCTCGTAGACGGACGACACAGCCGTCACGGTGTTGGCGAGGGCGAACCCGCCCATGGCCGTGAGTAGCAGCTTCTTGCGCCGCCAGCCCGCGGTGGCCGCGGTGAGCGGGATCGCGGTCAGGGCGGTGCCGATCGCGTAGACGGTGACCGTCTGACCGGTCGCGGACTCGCTCACCCGCAGGTCCTGGCTCATCGCGGGCAGCAGGCCGGCCGGGAGGGTCTCGGTGAGGCTGGTGATGAAGACGGCGGTGGCGAGGGCCAGCAGCGCGAAGAGCGGAAGCTTCTGCTGATCCTCGCCCGCGCTCGTCGGGTCCGGTGCCGCGGGGGCGGCGGACGCCGTGTCGGGTGCGGTGCTCATGGGGTGTGCTCCTGGTTTCCGGAAGGGTGGTGCGGGACGCGGGGACGGTGACGGGACGGGACGGGACGGGACGGGACGGGACGGAGAGGAGAGAGGACGACAGGGCGGCGGCGGGTGCGGGTTCACGGGCGGCCGAGGCCGCCGTCGACGGGGAGCCGGGCCCCCGTGGTGAACGTCGCCTCCGTGGCCAGGAAGAGCGCGGCGCGCGCCACCTCCTCGGCCGCTCCGAGACGACCCAGCGGGGGCAGGGGTACGGCGTCGGAGCCCGGCGACTCGATACAGCCCGGGGCCACCGCGTTGACGCGGATGCCCCGCGAGACGAGTTCGGCGGCGAGCGCCCGCACGGCGTCGGGGCACGGGGTGGGAGCGGTCAGCACGATCGAGCCGCCGTCCCCGATGTGCGGCAACAGGGGGCGCGCGGTGGGGATCGCGTCGGCGAAGAGGAGATCGACGCCACCGGCGGGGAAGCCGGACCCGCCGTCCCCCGCGAGGGCGGCCGCCACGGCCGACGGTGTGACGACGCGGGCGGTGGAGCCGAGTTCGGCGACCGCGTGCGCGCGCTCCGCGTCGGTGCGGGCGGTCAGCAGGACCGTCGCCCCGCCCTCCACGAGGCGTTTGGCGATGGCCAGGCCGATGCCGGTCGCCTCACCGGCGACCAGGGCCTTTTTGCGCGCGTACTTGGTCATGGTCGCCGCTCCCTCCGGGCCGCCCGTTCCTCGCCGGTGGAGCAGTGCCACCGGCGAGGACGACTCTGCGCCCGTGCGCTTCGGGAAACCTTCGGGAAAACTTCGGACGGACGGACGGACGGACGGACGGCCGTCCGGCGGGCGGGGCGGGCCCGGGCGGCTGACGGGACGGGCCCGGGCGGCTGACGGGACGGGCCCGGGCGGCCGACGGGGCGGGGCCGGGTGGTGGGACCGGGCGGTCGTCGAGCCGGGGCCGCCGGGTGGCGGATGGGCCCGAGTGCCGGTCCGGGGGCCCTGTACGGTGGCGACCATGCGGTTTGGGGTGCTCGGGCCACTGGTGGTGTGGGACGGCGAGGGACGGGAAGTCAGGGTCCCCGAAGCCAAGGTCCGGGCCTTGCTGGCGGATCTGCTCGCGCACGACGGGGCGCCGGTCTCCGCCGACCGCCTCATCGACGACCTGTGGGGCGACGCGCCCCCGGGCAAGCCGTCGGGCGCGCTCCAGGCCAAGATCTCCCAACTGCGCCGGGTCATCGGGCGTGACCGGGTGGTCCGCCAGCCCCCCGGCTACCGGCTGCGGCTCGACGAAGGCGGCGACGAGGTGGACGCCGTACGGTTCCGGGCCCTGGTGACGCGGGCCCGCCCCGTCCGGGACCCCCACGCGCGGGCCACGCTGCTCACCGAGGCCCTGGAGCTGTGGCGCGGACCGGCGTACGCGGACTTCGCGGACGGCCTCTTCGTACGGGCGGCCGCCCAACGCCTCGCGGAACAGCGGCTCTCGGTGCTGGAGGAGCAGGCGGAGGCGCGCCTGGAGGCGGGGGACCACACGCTTCTCGCCGGGGAGCTCACCGACCTCGTGGCGCTCCACCCGCTGCGGGAGCGCCTGCGCGCCGTCCAGATGAGGGCCCTGTACGTGGCGGGCCGCCAGAGCGAGGCGCTCGCGTCGTACGAGGACCTGCGTACCCGGCTGGCGGGGGAGCTGGGGGTCGACCCGAGCCCCGAACTGGCCGCGCTGCACGGGGCGGTGCTGCGGCAGGAGCCGGGGCTGAGCGCGGGGGCGTACGCGGCGGCCACCGTCGCCCCGCCCGCTCCCGCCCTCGCTCCCGCATCAGCCCCTGCCCCTGCCCCTGTCCCCGCGCCAGTTCCCACGCCGGTTGTCCCCACCCCCGTACCGTCCAACCTCCCCGTCCCCCTCACCCCCCTCGTCGGCCGGCGGCAGGCGCTCGCCGACCTTTCCCGACTCCTCGCGGACGCACGGCTGGTGACCCTCACCGGGCCCGGTGGCGTTGGCAAGACCCGGCTGGCCGTGGCGGCGGCCACCGCCGAGCGGGACGGGGCCCGGTCCGGTGAACTGGCCGACGGCACCTGGCTCGTGGAGTTCTCCGGCATCCGCGCCGGTACCCCGGCCGACCTGGCCCAGGTCGTCGCCGCCACCCTGGGCATCCGCGACGACGCTCCGAGCTCGCTGCCCGGCACCGGCACCGGGGCCGCCAGGCACTCCCTCCCGCACCGCCTCGCCGCCGCCCTGCGCGACCGGCGCACCCTGCTCGTCCTGGACAACTGCGAGCATGTCGTCGACGCCGCCGCCGAACTCGCCGAGCTGCTCCTGCGCACCGCCCCCGGCCTGCGGGTCCTCGCCACCGGACAGGAGACGCTCGGCCTGGCGGGCGAGGCGATGTTCCTGGTCGAGCCCCTGCCGCCCGCCGACGCCGTCCGGATGTTCATGGAGCGCGCGGCCGCCGCCACCCCGGGCTTCCCGCGCGACCCGGACGCGCCGGACGAGCCCGAACGCCGGGCCGTCGCCGAGATCTGCCGCCGCCTCGACGGCATCCCGCTGGCGCTGGAGCTCGCCGCCACCCGCGTACGGGCTCTGGGAGTACGCGAGTTGGCGGGGCGGCTCAACGACCGCTTCCGGGTGCTCACCTTCGGGCAGCGCGGCGCTCCGGCCCGCCAGCAGACGCTGCGGGCGGTGATCGACTGGAGCTGGGAGCTGCTCAGCGCGCCCGAACGGATCGTGCTGCGCCGCCTGGCCGCCCACAGCGACGGCTGCGACCTGGCCGCCGCCGAAGCGGTCTGCGCGGGGGACGGCGTCGCCCGGGACGAGGTGCTCGACCTCGTCACCCGGCTCGTCGACCGGTCCCTGGTGGTCGTGGTGGACGGGCCCACCGGCCCCCGCTACCGGCTCCTGGAGTCCGTCGCCGTGTACGCGACCGAGCGGCTCCACGAGATGGAGGACCTCACCGCCGTACGGGACCGCCATCTGCGCCACTACCGGGCGCTGGCCGAGGACGCCGAGCCGCAGTTGCGCGGTGCCGGGCAGCGGCCCTGGCTGGCCCGGCTGGACGCCGAGGCCGGCAACCTGCGGACGGCGCTCGACGAAGGGGTGCGCCGGGCGGCCGCGGGGGAGCCGGCGGAGGCGGTCCGGCTGGCCACGGCCCTCGCCCGGTGGTGGCTGCTGCGGGGCCGGCTGACCGAGGCCCGTCGGAGCCTGGGCGCGGTGCTGGCCGTGACGGACGGCCCATCCGAACTCGCCCTCCTGCACGCCGCGTTCGCGCTGCTCACCGGGGACCCCGCCGCAGCGGCGACCACGGCGAACGGCAACGGTCCCGGCCCCGGCCCCGGCCCCGGCACGGACGCGACCGTCACCGCCGCCGCCGCGATCCCCGACCCCGTGCGCCGGGCCAGGGCGCTCTGGCTGTGCGCGTACGGTCTGTTCAGTGCGGGTGACGCGGCCGGGAGCGGTGAGCTGAACACCCGGGCCCTCGCCCTGTTCACCACGGCGGAGGACCAGTGGGGCATCGCCGCCGCCCTCGGCCTGCGCGCGATGCTCGCGCTGGGCTCCGGCGACCTCGCCGGTCTCGGCCGCGACGGCACACGCAGCGCCTTGATCTTCCGCGAACTGGGCGACCGTTGGGGCGAGTTGCAGACCGTGTCCCCGCTCGCCGCGCTCGCCGAGATCAAGGGAGCGTACGAGGACGCCGAGCGCCGCCAGCACGAAGGGCTGCGCCTGGCCCGGGAGTGGGGGCTGGAGGCGGAGGTGTCCGCGCGGCTCTCCGGGCTCGGCCGGCTCGCCCTGCTCGCCCGTGACTGGGACCGCGCCCGTGAGCTGCACGAACAGGCGCGCCGGATCGCCGCCGAACAGGGATACAAGTACGGCGAGATCCACTCCGAGATGGGCCTCGCCCTCGGGGCCCGCCGCTCGGGCGACCTCGACGGGGCCGAGCGGCATCTGCTGCACATCCGCGACGGCCACGCCGACGTCTCCTCCCGGGCGGGCGACCATCTGCTCCTGGCCGAGCTCGGCTTCGTCGCCGAGCTGCGGGGCGACGCGCGCGGGGCGGCCGCCCGCCATCTGGCGGGCCTGGAGATCGCCCGCGCCCTCGCGGAGCCCCGCGCCCTGGCCCTCTCCCTGGAAGGCCTCGCCGGCGCGGCCGCGCTGCTCGGCGACGGCCCCGCCGCCACCCGGGCGGCCGTCCTCCTGGGCGCGGCGGCGGCCGCCCGGCGGCGGGCCGGGGCCCCGCTGCCACCCGCCGAGCGCGCCGACGTCGACCGCGTCACCGCCGGGGCCCGGGCCACGCTGGGAGCGGACGCGTTCACGGAGGCGTACGGGAGGGGGGCCCGGCTGGACCCGGAGGAGGCGGTGCACCAGGCCGGCGAAGTCCTCCCGGGACGCTGACCGATACGTAACCGAAACAGACCCGCGCGGTCCCCGAAGCAGCGCTCTGACCGGCCGGAAGTACGGCTCGCGGACGCTGGGGGCGTACCCGACCTCCGGTGTACGTGACGTTGGGAGACCCGTGCCGTGCTGAGCACCCGGAAGGGCGGCCTGGACCCCCGCGAGGCGATGGGCGCCGACGGGCGGATGGGCGCCGACGGGCCGATGGCCTCCCACGAGCCCTCGGACGCCCACGAGCCCTCGGACGCCCACGAGCCCTCGGGCATCCACGAGCCCTCGGACGCCCACGAGCCCCCGGGCATCCACGAGCCCCCGGCCTCCCACGAGCCCTCGGCCTCCCACGAGCCCCCGGGCATCCACGAGCCGTCGGGCAATCGAACGACCCCGGGCACCCGGACGCCCCCGGGCACCCGGGCGGCCGAGGCAAGCCGCTCCCGCCGCCCGGGCCGGCTGCTCGCCGCCGTCGCCGTGCTGTGCGCCGTGCCGATGGCGCTGCACGCGTGGGTCCCGAACGCGGGGGTCAACGCGGGCAGTCTCTTCCAGACGCTGCTGCCCTGGACCGGCCTCGGCGTGCCACTCCTCCTCGTCCTCGCCGCCGTACGCCGGTCCCGGACCGCCGCCGTGGCGGTGCTCGCGCCCGCCGTCGTCTGGGGCACGCTCTTCGGCGGCGCGCTCACCGACAAGCGCTCGGGCGGCGGGGGCCTGACGGTGGTCAGCCACAACGTGAACGAGGGGAACACCGACCCGGCCGGCACCGCGCGCGCACTCGTCGGGGCGGGCGCGGACGTCCTGGCGCTCGAAGAGCTGTCCGACGCGTCGGCGACCGTCTACTCCCGTGAACTGGCCGCCGCTTATCCGCACCACGCGGTGATCGGCGGGGTCGGCATCTGGAGCAGATACCCGCTGGCGGACGTGCAGGCGGTGCCGATCATGCCGTGGACCCGTGCGCTGCGCGCCACGGCCCGGACGCCGGACGGGCCCGTCGCCGTGTACGCGGTCCACCTGGCATCGGTACGGGTCTCGGCGGCCGGTTTCACGACGGGCCGGCGCAACGACGCGGCCCGCGAGCTGGCCGCCGCGCTCCGGGCGGAGCCCGCGCCCCGGGTCGTGGTGCTGGGCGACTTCAACGGGACGTACCTGGACCGCGCGCTCGCCCCGGTGACCTCGCAGCTGCGTTCCGCGCAACGGGAGGCGGGCGACGGCCTCGGGTTCACCTGGCCCGCCGCGTTCCCGGTGGTCCGCATCGACGACGTGCTGGTGCGGGGGATGACCCCGCGCGCCGCCTGGACCCTGCCCGCCACCGGCAGCGACCACCTTCCGGTGGCGGCCACACTGGGCCGGTGACCCGGTCCGCCGCCCTCCCCCGACTACGATGCGAGCGACCGATGACCTCGAACGCCCAGGTAGGCAGCGTGTCCGAAGCCCGGGGCCCGGCCCCCGTCAGCGTGCTCGTGGTCGAGGACGACGCCACCATCCGCCGCGCCGTCCAGCTGGCCCTGGAACGCTACGGCTACCGGGTCGACGTGGCCGCCGACGGACTCAGCGGCCTGGAGGCCTTCCGGGCGGGCACGTACGACCTGCTGATCCTCGATGTGATGCTGCCCGAGCTGGACGGCATCGGCCTGTGCCACCGGATCCGCGAGGAGAGCCCCGTCCCGGTCCTGATGATGTCCGCGCGCGGCGACGCCCTCGACGTGGTCGCCGGCCTGGAGGCGGGGGCCGACGACTACGTGATCAAGCCGGTCGACACCGGCGTCATGGTCGCCCGGATCCGCGCCCTGCTGCGCCGCGCCACCTTCCGCCCGGACACGGAGGTCCCCGCGGCCGGGAAGTCCGGCCGGGCCGACCACATCCTGGTCTTCGGGGACCTCAGCGTGGACACCCTCGGCATGGAGGTGCGCCGGGCCGGCGAGACCGTGTCGCTGACGCCGACCGAGCTCCGCCTGCTGCTGGAGTTCGCCGCCGCGCCCGGCTCGGTGCTCGACCGCCGCCGGCTGCTGCGCGATGTGTGGGACTACGGCTGGGAGGGCGACACCCGGGTGGTGGACCTGTGCGTGCTCCGGCTGCGGAAGAAGATCGGCAGCGGCCGGATCGAGACCGTCCGCGGCTTCGGCTACAAGCTCGTCCGCGGCTGAGCGGCCGGCGGACGCCGTGGACTTCCTCAACCCCCGCGCCCTGCGCTGGAAGATCGCCGCCCTGGCCGCCGCCGCGTGCTGCGCGGTCGCGGCCGTGGTCGGCTTTCTCGTGCACGACGCGACCCGGGAGCGCGGGCTGCGCGTCGGCCACGACCGGACCCTCACCCGGCTGATCGCCGCCGAGCGGGAGTTCGACCGTACGGGGAAGGCCCCGGCCGACATCGACGTACGGACCAGGGCGGAGCTGCCCGAACAGCTGGCCCGCGATCTTGCCGAGCGCCGTCCCGCCACCGACGGCGGATACGCCACCTGGTACGACGTCGATCCGCCCAACTGGTACTGGATGTGGGGCGCCGTGGCCGTCGGCGACGATCAGATCCTCGTCGTCCGGGACGACATGAGCGCCGAGGTCCGAAGCCTCCAACTGCTGGACCGCAGCATCGTGAAATCTGTCCTCGCCGCCCTCGTCTTCGTCGTCCCCCTCGCCGCCCTCGCCACCGAACCGATCAACCGGCGGCTGCGCCACGGAGCCCGTACCGCCCGCCGTATCGCCGACGGGGACCTGGACGCCCGCATCGGCCCCGCCGGGCGGGCCCGGGACGAGATCACCGAGATGTCGGCGGCCGTCGACGACATGGCAGGCGCCCTCCAGCGCAAGCTGGAGAACGAGCGGCGCTTCACCGCCGACGTCGCGCACGAACTGCGCACCCCGCTCATGGGCCTGGTCACCGCCGCCGGGCTGCTGCCCGACGACGACGAGGCGACCGGTCTCGTACGGGACCGGCTGCGAGCCCTGAACGCCCTGGTCGAGGACCTGTTGGAGATCTCCCGCCTCGACGCGGGCGCCGAGCGGGCCCGCCTCGACCCGGTGCCGCTGGGCGAGCTGGTCGCCGACGTGGTGCGGCGTACGGGCACGGACACCCGGGTCGCCGTCGGGGCCGCCGAGGTGGTGGAGACCGACCCGCGCCGGGTCGAGCGGATCGTGGTCAACCTCGTCACCAACGCCCACCGGCACGGCGCGGCCCCCGTCGAGGTGACCGTGACCGGGGCGCGGATCGCCGTACGCGACCACGGGCCCGGTTTCCCGCCCGACCTGCTGGAGCGGGGCCCGCAGCGCTTCCGCACCGGCGCGAGCGAACGCGGCCGGGGGCACGGTCTCGGCCTGACGGTCGCCCAGGGCCAGTCCGAGGTGCTCGAAGCCCGGCTGACCTTTGTGAACGCCGCGGGCGGCGGCGCGCTCGCGACGCTCGATCTGGCCCCGCGTCCGGCCTGATACAGAACCGATACGCACTCTCGCGGGGGCGGAAACGGCGCCGTACGGGTGCGGAAGAACGACTCCTCGAAGGTGACAGAGGTACGGGAAACCGCACCTGTCACCTGGAGGAGCCCATGCCCGACACCCCCGCTGTTCCCGGCACCCCCGCTGTTCCTGCCGCCACTCCCGACCCCACCCCGGCCACCGGGAGCGGCTTCCGTGCCCGCTCCTGCTTCCGCTTCCGCTTCCGTTCCCGCTTCCGACTCCGCCGCTCGGTCCTCGTACCGCTGACCGCCGCCGTGGTGCTCGTGGCCGGTACGGGCGGGTGGTACGCCGTCGGTGGCGGCAGCTCCACGGTCGGGCCGGCCCCCGCCGAGGGCCCGGGGGAGAAGGTGGCGCCGCTCGCCAGGTCGCTGCACCTGCCCTGGCCGCGCGAGGGCCAGGCGAGCGTGGCGGTCGAGGGGATCGGCAGCCTCGGCACCCGGGGGGAGCAGAAGCCGGTCCCGATCGCCAGCGTCACCAAGGTCATGACGGCCTACGTGATCCTGAAGGGCCACCCGATGCGGGCGGACGCCCCCGGCGCGACCGTGGTCGCCGACCGGCGGGCGGCCGACGAGTCGTACTCCTCCGTCGAGACGACCGCCCCCGTGCTCGCCGGGCGGGAGTACACCCAACGACGGCTGCTGGAGCTGATGATGGTGCCGTCGGGCAACAACGTGGCCCGGCTGCTCGCCCGTTGGGACGCGGGCGGTGAGAAGGCGTTCGTCGCGAAGATGAACCGGGCCGCCGCCGGACTCGGCATGCGCGCCACCACGTACACCGGGGTGAGCGGCATGGAGACGAGTACGAGGAGCACGGCGGAGGACCAACTGCGGCTGGCCCGCGCCGCCATGAAGGACCCGGCCTTCCGGCGGATCGTGGCGACCGCCTCCGTCACGGCCCCGGGTGCCGGGGTGACCTTCCGCAACACCAACAAGCTGCTCGGGCGCGACGGGGTCATCGGCCTGAAGACCGGCTCCTCCACCCCGGCCGGCGGCAACCTCGTCTGGGCCACCACGCAGGAGGTCGCCGGAGTCTCCCGCCTGGTCCTCGGGGTCGTCCTGCACCAGCGTGCCGGCACCACCCCCACCGAGGGCAGCGCCGCCGCCCACGATGCCAGCCGCGCCCTGATCTCTGCGATCCGCGCGGACCTCCCGGCGGCGGCGAACAGGGCCTAAAGCGCGCGGGTCAGCGCAGGGTCTTCAGCATCTCCGCGGTGAACGGGGTGATGTCCGAGGTCCGCCCGCGCAGGGTCTTCGCCGCCCACTCGGGGTCGGAGATCAGCGCCCGCCCGACGGCGACCATGTCGAACTCGTCGCGCTCCATCCGGTCCAGCAACTGCTCGATGCCGGTGACCTCGGAGTCGTTGCCCTGAAAAGCGCTGAAGAAGTCGCCGTCCAGGCCGACCGAGCCGACGGTGAGGGTCGGCCTGCCGCTGATCTTCTTCACCCATCCGGCCAGGTTCAGGTCGGAGCCCTCGAACTCCGGCAGCCAGTAGCGGCGGGTGGACGCGTGGAAGACGTCGACACCGGCCTCGGCCAGCGGCGTGAGCAGGTCGTCCAGTTCCTGAGGGGTCCGGGCGAGCTTCGCGTCGTAGGCGTCCGCCTTCCACTGCGACATCCGGAAGAAGAGAGGGAAGGCGTCGGAGACGGCGGCGCGGCAGGCCGCCACGATCTCGGCCGCGAAACGGGTCCGGGAGACCAGGTCGCCACCGTAGGCGTCGGTACGCCGGTTGCTTCCGGACCACAGGAACTGGTCGATCAAGTAGCCGTGGGCGCCGTGCAGTTCGATGCCGTCGAAGCCGAGGCGCTCGGCGGCCGCCGCCGCGTCGGCGAAGGCGGCGATGACGTCGTCGAGATCCTGCTGCGTCATGGCGCGCCCCTTGGGCTCGCCGCTCAGGGACAGGCCCGAGGGGCCGACCGGCTCGGCGTCCGGTACGGGCCCGGCGCCTTCGGTGCGGGTGACGCCCACATGCCACAGCTGCGGGATGATCGCGCCGCCCGCGCGGTGTACGGAGTCCGCCACCTCTGCCCAGCCCGCGAGCGCCGCTTCGCCGTGGAAGCGCGGGACCCGGTCGCTGGTGCCCGCGGATTCGTGGTCGACGTAGGTGCCCTCGGTGATGATCAGCCCGACGTCACCGGCGGCCCGCCGGGTGTAGTAGTCCGCCACGTCCTGTCCCGGCACGCCGTCCGGGGAGAACTGCCGGGTCATGGGCGCCATCGCGATCCGGTTCCGGCTGGTGAGCCCGCGGACGGTGAACGGGCGGGAGAGGGTGTCCGCCGCGCGGGCTGCCGTGCCGGTCACGCCGGTGGTCACGCCGGTCGTCACGCCGGTGGACACGCCGGTGGTCACGCCGGTCGTCATGCCGGTCGCCACGTTGGTCGTCACGCCGGTCGGAGCGTGTGCCGTCACGTCTGTCACGTCGGTTTCCTGTCAATAGCCGGGGGTGTCCACCCGGCGCCAACACGCTCCCGCCGCGTGGGCATCCCGGCACCGGCCCCGATCCGGGTAAAGTCTGGGCAAAGAGCGGAGCCAGCCTCCGGTGGTCGGGTGGCCGTCGGCGCGGCGCAGCGGCGCGGGACTGTGACCCGAACCACTGCCGGACGCCGATGACTTCACCGTTCACCGCCGGTCATACCCCCGACGCCTTCCGGACGGGGAGGGCACGACAGACGGGACACCCCATGACCGACGCCGTGAAGGGCCCTGCCAGTTACTTCCCCTCGATCGAGAAGAAGTACGGCCGCCCGGTCTCCGAGTGGAAGGACCTCATCCGCGCCTCGCCGCTGACCAGGCACATGGAGCTGGTCGGCTGGCTCAAGTCCGAACACGGACTGGGCCACGGGCACGCAGGCGCCCTGGTCGCGCACACCCTCGCCGAGGGCAACCACCCCGTGGGCAACCACCCCGAGGGCAACGCCCGCTGACCCGGTCTCCCGACGGCCCCGTTTGTCGCCGGCTCCCTGCAGCTATGTCCGCGATCGGTAACCGAGGCATCCCACCGGGGCGTTCGCCTGTCTAGATGGGTGCACGGCATCGGTGGAGACAGCAAAAAGGGGCGGGCGGACATGGGCAAGCACAAGGGAAGGGCATGGCACAGCCGGCTCCTGGCGGCGGCGCTCGGCGTGACGGCCCTGGCCGCCGCCACCTCGGTGTGGACCGCACAGGCCGACACCACCGGGGGGCGGCCGGCGGGAAGTGTCGCCTCGCCGGACGAGCGGGACCGGCCCGTGGCCAAGGTGGCGGCGGACATCGCGCACGCCTCGGACAGCGGGGACCGGGGCGTCAACATCACCATCGACGACGGACCGGACCCGGTCTGGACGCCGCAGGTGCTGCGCCTGCTGAAGGACGAAGGCGTGAAGGCCACGTTCTGCATGGTGGGCACCCAGGCCCGGGCGTACCCGGACCTGGTCAAGCAGGTCGTGGCGGACGGCCACCGGCTGTGCAACCACACCGTCTCGCACGACACCACGATGGACACCAAGTCCGAGGCCTACCAGTCGCAGCAGATCCTGGATGCCGAACGCATGATCATCAAGGCGTCCGGAGGCGTCCGGTCGCAGTACTACCGGGCCCCGGGCGGCGCCTTCACCCCCTACAGCCGGCAGCTCGCCGCGTCCCACGGGATGCGACCGCTGGGCTGGAACGTCGACACCAAGGACTTCGAGCACCCCGGTGCGGACACCATGGTCGCCACCGTCAAGCGCGAGATCTCCAACGGGCCGACCGTCCTCTTCCACGACGCGGGCGGGGAGCGCTCCCAGACGTTGTCCGCTCTGCGCGAGGTCCTGCCCTGGCTGGAGGGGCAGGGCTATTCCTTCGGATTCCCCGTGCGTTGATCCAGGCACGCTCGCCCCGCCCTACCCCGCCCCGCCCTCGTCTTCATCAACTCGTCGACGAGTTCCCGGGCCGCCCATCGCCCGGTGCCGAGGGCGGTGGGGCCGATGCTCCGGGATCCGCGCCCACCAGTAGAGTTCGATGCTTGTTCGAATCGACGCGAGGTGGGGGGACGGATGGTGGGCGCACAACTGAGAGACACCGCAGAGGAGTTGGCGGCGGTGTTGTGGCGGGAGCACACCGTGTACCGGGAGCGGTCCGGGGGGATGGTCATCCGGGGTGAGCACGTACGGCGGTGGATCAGCCTTGCTCCGGCGGGCGGCCGGGACGAGATTCTCGTACGCGCGGGTCGCATCCTGGACGGCGGCACCACCGCTCCGGCGCGTTCGGAGGCCGTGGTGCCCCTCTCCGCCGGTACGGGCGTGCTCGCCGCGACCTGCCGGCGCCTGCTGGCCGACGCGGCGGCCGACGCGGCGCGGCCCGCTCCGGACCGGGCGGCCACGGGGCGGTCCCGGCGGCCCCGGCGGACCCGCGGGTCCGCGCGGCGGAACGGCAGGGGAAGGCACACCGGTTTCAGCTCATGGGTGATCCTCGTGTGCGTCGCCGGCGTGATCGCGCTGTTCGCGTACACCTCCGCGATGCACGGCTGACGGGCGTACGGGCGTACGGGCGTACGGTCCGCGCGGGCATCCGGTCCGCGCGGGGCGTCGGCCAGGAGCGACATGCGACATGGTGGTGGTGACGGTCGCTCCGGGGCCGGGGGCCGCAACGGGCCGCGGGGGTCGCACGCACCGGTGATTGTCAGTCCCCGGTAGCAGGATCCCGTGCCATGACCGCACCGATCAGTGAGTCGTGGACGCGTATCGAGAACTGGCTGGCCGAGCACGCGCCGACGACCTACGCGGCGCTGATGCCGCCCGCCGACCCGGCGGATATCGCCGCGACCGAACGGGACATCGGCCGCCCGCTCCCGAAGCCCCTGGTGCTGTCGTTGCTCCGGCACGACGGCCTCCGCGACCAGGGGGGATCGCTGCTGCCCGGGTTCTACAGGCCGATCGGCGCCCGCCGGATCGCGGAGGAGTGGCGGCTCTTCACCGGCTTCTACGACAGGCTCACGGCGGAGGAGAAGGGGGACGAGGTGGACTCCGACTTCATGGGCATAGGGTTCAGCGGCGTTCTCTACGGACATCCGCGGTTGATCCCCATCGCACGGGATGTCGGAGGGGGCTACCTCGTGCTGGACCAGCGCCCGGAGATCGACCGGGGTCGTGTCCATCAAGCCGAGCCCGTGGACGGCGTCAGGCGCGGGTCCCATGAGGCGTGGGCGTCCCTGCCGGTGCTGATGGAGACCGTGGCCGCGTCTCTGGAGACCGGCCGGCCCGTCGACCACTACAAGCCCGAGGTGGATGAGGAGCAGAGGCTGCAGTGGGACGTCATGCCGTTGCGCGACGACCGGACCGTGGGGGAGCGTGCCGTGCGTCAGCCATGACCGGGGCGCCGGCCGCGGGCCGCCGACGTCAGTGAGCAGCGTGTGTCAGCGCGTGGCGTTCCGCTCCGCCGACCACACGGCGGACCGGTGAACCACGGGACCGTCGACGCGGACCGCCCCCGCCGCCCAGGCGGCCCAGAGCAGTTCCTGGCACCCGAAGATGGATTCCCCCCAGCTGTCCACCCAGAGGTGGACGCGGGACGGTCCGACCTGTGTGGCGTCCCACCACTCCCAGCCCCGGGAGCTCTCGTCGGGAGCGAAACGGTGCAGCCAGTCGTGCAGTTCCCACGGCCGGCCGCCCCCGGTGTGCGTCACGTACCCGTCGCGGCCGGCCCGTGCGAACTGCGGGGTGGCCTGTGCGAGCCGCGGGGCGGCCCGCTCCCCGCTCCCGGAACTCACGGCGGCGAACCAGTCCGGAACACCGTCGACCGGGAGGTTCTCCTGCTCGAAATCCATGGTGCGGCCCAGTCGCACCGCGACTGAGAGCACCGACCGCAGGCGCCGTCCGTACTCCGCCGCGCCCCCGGAGACGTCAACGGCGAAGAGGGAGAGAACGGGCGGCGCGACAGCGGCACTCGGGCGGTCCCGCAGGCGCCGGAGTTCGGCGGCGAGGCTGTCGACGGTGTGCATCATGTGAGGGGGTGCACCCTTCCCGGGCTACTCGTACTGGCGGCAGTGGCCCGGAAAGACCGTCCGGACCCGCGCGGTGACGAGGGCGAGGGCGGCGCGGGAGGTGGCGGCGTCGGGATCGCAGCCGAGTTGCAGGGCCAGGCCCTCGACCAGGGAGTGGAGTTCGAGGGCGGCGAGGTCCTGATCGGTGCCGTCCGGGACCTCACCGCACTCCTTCCCGTTGTGGACCGCCGTGGCGAGCATCGAACGGATGAGCCGCCCCGTCTCGGCGTGGGCCTGCGCGAGGCGCGGGTTGTCGACGGTGCGGCCCAGGAAGGCCAGCACCACGCGGTGTGCCGAGCGGCGGCGCGGGTCCACCGGGAGCCATTCGACGAGCCCCTCGACGACCACGTCACGGATCGGCAGCCGCTGGCGCGTGGCGCGTTCCCCGAGCGCCGAGACCCGGTCGAGGATCTGCCGCACGACGCGTTCGTGGGTGAACAGCAGCATCTCGTCCTTGGTCGGGAAGTAGTGCTGTACGTGTCCGACGGAGACACCCGCAGTGGTGGCCGTCCGCGCCACGGTGACCCGGTCCAGGCCCTGTTCGGTGATCAGTTCCTGTACGGCGTCGGCGACCTGGATGCGCCTGGCTTGGTGATCGACGACCTTCGGCATGCCGTCAGGGTATCCGTCGTCGCGCCTTGCGGCACCCTTTAACCATATGCTCGTATGGTAAAAACGGGAGACGCCGACCAGGGGGTGGCTGTGGACACGACAGCGGCAGCGAGGACGCGGGGACACCGATGGCTCACAGGGCCGGGGCCGGGGAGGCTGGTCCGGGCCGCACTCGTGGCGGGGGGGGGGGGGGGGGGGGGGGGGGGCCCCCCCCCCCCCCCCCCCCCCCCCCCCCCGCCAGGTGGGTACGGGCGCTCAGGAGCCGTACGCCCCGGGCCACGGACCGGGCGGCGCCACGTCCGGCTCCACCTCGGTCTTCGTGTCGCAGAGCCGGAAGCCGCGCCGGAGATAGTTGTCCATCGCGTGCGGGCCGTCCTTCGAGCAGGTGTGCAGCCATACCCGCTTCGTCGCCGGCCGCTCCGGCCAGCGCTCCGCCAGGTCCCAGGCGCGCGCCACCCCGTAACTGAGGAGGTGACCGCCGATCCGCCGCCCCCGGAACGCCGGGATCAGCCCGAAGTACATGATCTCCACCACGCCGTCGTCGTGCGGGTTCAGCTCGACGTACCCGGCCGGCGTCCCGTTCTCGTACGCCACCCAGGTCTCCGCCCCCGGCCGCTCCAGAGCCTCCTGCCACTGGGCGTACGTCATGCCCAGCCGGTCGGTCCAGTGGATGTCGCCGCCCACTGCGGAGTAGAGGAACCGGCTGAACTCCGGCAGCACCACCTCGGACCGGACGATGCGCAGATCGCCCTCCGGTACCGCGGCGGGCCGGAGATCGTCGGGCGAGGTCTGCTCCAGCGACCAGACGGTCACCTCGGTGGTCGGGGCTGCGGGCTGCGGGGTATCGCTCATGACGGCCAGAGAACCATGCCGCCGCCCGCCCCCGCACGGCGGCCCCCGCCCGGGAAGGCCACGCCCCCGACGGCCGCCCCTCTCAGGCGGTCGGAGCCGCCCCGCGGGCCTCCGCCACCACGGGCGCCCTGGAGTGCGGCAGCAGATCCGCGCGGTCCTCCGGGTGGATCACCTCCACCTCCACCCCGTCCCCGAAGCGGTACGGGCGGTGGGCGAGCACCTCCGCCAGCTGACGCCGCAGCCGGGAGACCTCGGCCCGGACCGTCACCGTCCGGGTGCCGTCCCCGAAGATGTCCCGCGCCAGTTCCGAGGCCGACCGCCCCTGCCGGTGCACCGCCAGCGCGTACAACAGCTCCGCGTGACGCGGCGAGAGCCGCTGGGTGCGGCTCCCCAGCGGCCCGGCCACATGCACGGCGAGCGCCCGGGGCCGGCTCAGGTCCAGCACCACCCGTCGCGGCACCCCCTCCGTGCCGCCGTCGTCCACCTGTACCAGCCAGCCGCCCGGCAGCGGCTCGACCCGGCACATGCCGAGCGAGGGCAGCCACACCGGACCCGGCCCCAGCGACTTCGGCAGCGGCAGCCGGTCCACCGGAGCCATCCCGGTCACCGCCGCCAGCCGCCCGTGCACGTCCACCGCCAGCGCCCGCCCGCCGATCCGGCACAGGATCGGCGCGGCCACCGCGCGCAGCCGCTCGATCTCCGCCAGGTGACGGGTGCGGATCTCACCCTCGGCGAGCCGGGCCACCGAGTCGACCAGGGCCAGCGTCGCCGGGTGGAACGTGGACGCCGGACCGCTGATGTCCACGATCCCGATCAGCCGGCCGTCGCGCGGATCCCGGACCGGGGCCGCCGCACAGGTCCAGCCGTGCAGCGCCCGGATGAAGTGCTCGGCCGAGTGGACCTGGACGGGGACCCGGGCGGCCAGCGCCGTCCCGATCGCGTTCGTCCCGGTCGCCGCCTCGGCCCAGGCCGCCCCTTCCTCCAGGCAGATGTCGTGGGCCCGGCGCAGCACCCCCCTGTGGCCCTGCCGCCACAGCACCCGGCCCTCGGTGTCGGTCACCACCATGATCTGCTGCGCGGCATCCGCTATCGAGGCCAGCCCCGCCCGCAGCAACGGCATCAGCTCGCCGAGCGCCGTGCTGTGGCGCCGGTGCTCGATCTCGTCCGCCTGCAGCAGCTCGCTCTCCGGCGACTGGTCGGGGTCGATGCCGCTGCGCACCACCCGGTCCCAGGAGGCGTCGATCTCCGCCCGGGGCGCGACCTCGGACCGGGTCCCCGCCAGCCGCGCCTCCCGCGCGCGGTGGAGCGACCGGGTCTCCTGGCGGCCCGCCCCCTGGCCCGTCACCCGCGCCACCCCCGCAGAACCTGTCTCCGCCATGGTCCCCGTTCCCCCCGAACGTTCCCCGCCCGGCCCATCCTGCCGGTCACCTGGCCGGACCGCCGATCAGTCCACACAATGGTTGCAACCCTTTGCAACTCTGGCCAGGTCCCGCGGCTCCGTACAAGAGTGGCAGAACACTGTGCGCCGGGCCTGTCCCGGTCGCCCGGTGTTGCAGAAGCATGGAGGGTGGTGCCGTGTCGGCGCAGCACCACCCTCCGTCGCTTCCTCCCTCTTTCGCTATGCGCCCTTTCGCTGTGCGCCGTCCGGCCGGGCCCTTGTCACCACCGACGCCAGGTCCAGACTGTGCGGCAGCGTCCCGAACGCCGAGCCCCAGTTCCCGCCGAGCCGCGAGGCGCAGAACGCGTCGGACACCTCGGGCGGGGCCCAGCGCACCAGCAGCGATCCCTGGAGCACCAGCGCCATCCGCTCCACCACACGCCGTGCCCGCGCCTCGATGCCCTCCAGATCGGCCAGCTCCGTCAGCAGGCCCCTGATCGCCGCGTCCAGCCGGTGATCCGCCCCGCGCGCGTGGCCGACCTCGCGCAGAAACGCGTCCAGCGCCTGCGGCTCCCGCTGCAACGCCCGCAGCACGTCCAGCGCCTGCACATTGCCCGAGCCCTCCCAGATCGAGTTGAGCGGCGCCTCACGCAGCAGCCGGGGCATCCCCGACTCCTCCACGTACCCGTTGCCGCCCAGGCACTCCAGCGCCTCGCCCACCACGGCGGAGCAGCGTTTGGTGACCCAGTACTTCGCGGCGGGCACCGCGAGCCGCAGGAAGGCCCGCTCCTCGGCCGTGTCGTTGTCGTACGCGGAGGCCAGCCGCAGCGTCAGCACCGTCGCCGCCTCCGACTCCAGCGCCAGATCCGCCAGCACGTTGCGCATCAGGGGCTTGTCGATCAGGAGCCCGCCGAACGCACGGCGGTACGCGCTGTGATGGACCGCCTGGGCCACCGCCTGCCGCATCAGCGCCGCCGAACCCACCACACAGTCCAGCCGGGTGGCCGCCACCATCTCGATGATGGCGCGCACCCCGCGCCCCTCCTCGCCGACCCGGCGGGCCCAGGTCCCGTCGAACTCGACCTCGGCGGACGCGTTGGACCGGTTGCCCAGCTTGTCCTTCAGCCGCTGGATCGCGAACACGTTGCGCGTGCCGTCCGGGAGGACACGCGGCAGGAGGAAGCAGGTCAGTCCGCCCGGCGCCTGCGCCAGCACCAGGAAGCCGTCCGACATCGGCGCCGAACAGAACCACTTGTGACCGGTGAGCAGGTACTCGCCCTCCCCGGACAACGGCTCGGCCCGCGTCGTGTTGGACCGCACGTCGGTGCCGCCCTGCTTCTCGGTCATGCCCATCCCGAGGAGCACCCCGGCCTTCTCCCGCGGGGGCCTGAGCCCCTCCACGTACGTGTGCGAGGTCAGCAGCGGCTCCCACTCGGCGGCCAGCGCCGGGTCGGTCCGCAGCGCGGGCACCGCGGCATGCGTCATCGACAGCGGACAGCCGTGCCCCGCCTCGGCCTGCGTCCAGACCAGGAACCCCGCCGCGCGCCGGACATGACCGGCCGGACGCCCCCAGGCGTCCGTCAGCCCGGCCGACACCGCATGGCTCAGCAGCCGGTGCCAGGACGGATGGAACTCCACTTCGTCGATGCGATGCCCATAACGGTCATGGGTGCGCAGTACGGGAGGATGCGCGTTCGCCTGCGCACCCCACTCCTGGGCCTGGGCGGAGCCCGCGGCCCGGCCGAGCTCGCCGAGCTCCTCCAGCGCCACGGGCAGGACCTCGGGCGGGACATGCCGTTCGACGGCCTCGGACAGGGTCCGGTCGGCGGCGAAGACGTCATGGCCGACCAGCGGTGGAACCTGATTGGTCACGGTGTGGGTGGTGGCTGCCATGCCGATACGGTAAGGAGGTGCAGGCAGCAAAAGAAACACCCGAGCGGCCACCGGGCCGGCTCCACCGGGCGCGAGTGCTCTACCGCAACGTCTCCAAACGACGGATGGCGTGGCACTTGCTCAAGGACACCGTCAACTCGTGCATCGAGTACCGCATCCTGGGACTCGCGGCCGAGGCGGCGTTCTTCACCCTGCTCTCGCTGCCCCCGCTGCTGCTCGGCATGATCGGACTGCTCGGTTACGTCGACGAGTGGACGACGACCACCACCGTCGCCTCCATCGAGCGCAACATCCTCTCCGCCGCCCAGACGGTGCTGTCGGAGCGCGGGGTCAACGACTTCGCCAAACCGCTGCTCGCCGACGTCACGACCGGGGCCCGCCCCGACATCATCTCCCTCGGCTTCGCCATCGCCCTGTGGTCCGGCTCCCGCGCGGTGAACGTCTTCATCGACACCATCACCGTCATGTACGGACTCGACGGTCACCGCGGCATCGTCAAGACCCGGCTGCTCGCCTTCCTGCTGTACGTCGTCGCCCTGCTGATCGGTGCGGTGGTGCTGCCGCTGCTGGTCGTCGGCCCGGACCGGGTGGTCGAGCTGGTGCCGTGGGGCACCGAGGTCATAGCCGTCCTGTACTGGCCGCTCGTGATACTGCTGGGCGTCGCGTTCCTCACGACGCTCTACCACGTGTCCGTGCCGGTGCGTTCGCCCTGGATCGAGGACGTCCCCGGGGCTCTGATGGCGCTCGGCATGTGGGTCCTCGGCAGTTTCCTGCTCCGGATCTACCTGACCAACACGGTCGAAGGCCCCACCATCTACGGCTCCTTGGCGGCGCCGATCGCCGTCCTGCTGTGGATCGGCATCTCCGCCTTCGCGGTCCTGGTCGGCGCCGCGGTCAACGCGGCCATCGACCGGGTGTGGCCCTCGCTCGCCACGGCCGCCGCCCGCGAGGCCACCGAACGCGTCCGGGCCGCGCAGGCCGCCGAGTTCGTCGCCCGGACCCGCTCGGCCGCCTATGCCGGAACGGACGACGACGATGACGAGGACGACGGCCCCGCGTACATGCCCTCCGAGTTCCCCGAGCGCTGGTCCCGCTTCCTGCCGCCCGACGACGTGAAGTCCCGGCTGCACGCGACCTGGGAGAAGGACCCCAGGGACACGAAGGAGTCCAAGGAGCCCAGGGAGTCCAAGGAGCCCAGGGACGCCGAGGAACCGCCCGCGCGCTAGCGTGGAAGCATGCCCCGGGAACACCAGCGGTACCAGGAACGGCCGTCCCGACTGGCCGGGGCCGTCGTCTGGACCCTGGACGTCCCGCCCGGACCGCCGGGCCCCGCCCGGTCCGTCCTTCCCGACGGCTGCATGGACCTGATCTGGTCCGCCGGCCGCCTGGTCGTCGCCGGACCCGACACCCACGCCTTCCGGGTCGACCCCCGCGACCGCGCCTCCTGCGCCGCGATCCGCTTCCCGCCCGGAACCGCCCCCGTGCTCCTCGGCGTACCGGCCGACGAACTGCGCGACCACCGGGTCGAGCTCGCCGACCTCTGGTCCCGTGCCGCCGTCAGCGGGCTCGTCGACCGGATCGACCGGGCCGCCGACCCCGCGGCCGCCCTGGAGGACTACGCCCTGGGCCTGGCCGCCGAGACCGGCCCCCCGGACCCGCTCACGGCGGCCGTCGCCGACCGGCTGCGGCGCGGCGGCTCCGTCGCGGCGACGGCCGCCGAGGTCGGCCTCGGAGCCCGCCAACTGCACCGCCGCTCCCTGGCCGCCTTCGGCTACGGCCCCAAGACCCTGGCCCGGATCCTCCGCCTCCAGCGCGCCCTGTCCCTCGTCCGCGCGGGCCTGCCGTACGCCGAGGCGGCCTCCACGGCGGGCTGCGTCGACCAGGCGCACCTGGCCCGCGAGATGCGCGCCCTCGCCGGGACGACGCTCGGCGCCTACTCCGGGCGCTACGAGGCGTCGGCCGCCGCGAACAGCGACACCCCGCAACCGTCCGGGTCCAGGACGACCGCGTAACGCTGCCCCCACACCGCGTCCCAGGGCTTCAGGTGCCCGGCGTACCCGGCGTCGACCAGCTCCGCGTACAACGAGTCCACCTCCCGCGGGCTGTCGCAGACGAAGGCCAGGGCGACCCGCTCACCGCCCGCCGGGCGCTTCCAGTCCGGATCGAACGAGGCGATGACCTCCTCCGTGTCCCACAGCAGCCGCTGCCCGCCCGGCAGGGTCACTTCGACATGCGGCGCGGACTCCGCCCCTTCGGGGATGTCGAGGCCGAGCCTGCGGTAGAAGGCGAGCGAGGCCGCCAGGTCCGCCGTGATGATGCTGATCGCGTCAAGTCGTGGAGTCATGCCCCGACCGTACGCACGCGGCGCCCCGACGGTCTTGTACGAATCGGTCGCCCGCGCCGGGTCCTCACCCCAGGCAGTCGGCCGGCGAGGTCCCCGGGTCGGTCACGGCCAGGCCCAGGGCGGCCCGCTCCGTGATCCACCGCGTCGGCCGGTGGCGCGGGTCGCCCGTCGTCGCGTGCAGCGACCGCTGGAGCCCCAGCATCCTCGCCGCCCCGACCCGCTCGCCCCAGGCCAGCGGTCCGTACGGATAACCGAGCCCCGTGGTCACCGCCAGGTCGATGTCACCGGGCGCGGCGAGCGAGCGCTCCGCGATCGAACAGCCGACCGCGACGACGGAGGACAGCAGCCGCTGCGCGACCGTGCCCGCGGTGTCCCGCACCACCGACACCGCGTACGGATCATCACCCTCGGCTCCCCGCGCCAGCACCGCCCGCGCGTCCCGGGCGGCCACCGCGTCGCCGGCCGCCGTCACCGCGAGGACCCGCCGCCGCCCCGCCGGGGGCAGCACCTCCACGCCGAACGTACGCTCCCGGGGCCACGCGCCCTCCGCCACCGCCGCCGACACCGGCGTCCCCCAGACGGGCACCAGCACCACGGCCCGCGCGGACGGCCCCGCGCCCCGCTCGACCCGGACCCCCGCCGCCTCCAGGGACCCGGCCAGGGACTCCTCGTACGCTGCGGTCTCCGGCCGCCCGCCCGGAACCAGGAACACCGGGCGCTCCGCGTCCCCGGTGACCGCGCTCTCCGGCGCGGGGCCGGAGAGCCCGTCGCCGTACGCGTACCAGCCCCGGCCCGTCTTACGGCCGTGCACCCCCGCCACCACCCGGTTCGGGGTCAGGAAGGACGGGCGCAGCCGGTCCTCGTACCGGAACCCCTCCCAGATCGAGTCGATCACCGCGGCCGTCACATCGAGACCGGTCAGGTCCATCAGCTCGAAGGGGCCCATCCGCAGCCCCAGCACGTCCCGGGCGATCCGGTCGATCTCCGCCGGTTCCGCCACCGACTCCTCCAGCAGCGCGAGCGCCTCGGTCACCAGCCCCCGCCCCGCGTGGTTGACCAGGAAGCCGGGGGTGTCGGCGACCGTCACCGCCCGGTGCCCGCAGCCCTCCACCAGCTCGGTCAGCAGGGCCGGGATCTCCGGGCGGGTGGCCGCGCCCGGCACCACCTCGACGATCCTCATCAGCGGCACCGGGTTGAAGAAGTGCAGCCCGGCCAGGCGCGAGGGGTCCCGGAGCGTCGCGGCGATCCGGGTCACCGACAGGGAGGAGGTGTTGGTCGCGAAGACGGCGGAGGAGGGCAGCGCCCGCTCCAGCTTCCCGAACACCTCGGCCTTGGTCGCCAGGTCCTCCCGTACGGCCTCGATCACCAGCTCCACCTCCGGGCCCGCCGCCCACGGCTCGGCGAGCGGCACCAGCCGGGCCACGGCCCCGTCCCGCTCGGCGGCCGGCATCCGGCCCTTGGCGACGGCCCGGTCCAGCATCGAGGCGACGAAGTCCAGGGCGTCCGTCACCGCCTCGGGCCGTACGTCCCCGAGCTCGACGGTGTGTCCGGCGCTCGCCGCCCACTGGGCGATGCCGCGGCCCATGGCCCCGGCTCCGACGATCCTGATACGCATGGCGGTGGAAGCCCTTTCAGCGGAGGTAGACACGGTCGGGGTCGACATCGTCCCGCAGGAGCCGCAGCTCGGCGGGGGTGGGCGGGGCCGTCGTCGCCACCGTGCCGGCCGTCTTCAGCTCCCAGCCGGTCGCGGCCCGCACCTGTTCGACGGTGACCCCGGGATGGACGGCGACCAGCCGCAGTTCGTCGCCGACGCCCTCCCTGGCGAGGACGCCCAGTTCGGTGACGACCCGGGTGACGCCGACGCCCAGCGGGCGGATCCCGTCCGCCAGCGCCCGGTCCGGGCCCGGCGTGGTGCAGAAGTCGAGGACGTCGGCGAAGGAACGGGGTGTGTGGCGGCGCATCACCACGAACACCTCCCGGGCGTTCGCCATCACCTCGACCGCCCCACCGGAACCCGGCAGCCGCACCGACGGGCGGTCCCAGTCCCCGATGACCGAGGTGTTGAGGCTGCCCCACCGGTCGATCTGCGCGGCCCCCAGGAAACCCACGTCGATGTGCCCGCCCTGGAGCACCGAGCCGAACAGGGTGGGCATCGACACCACCGCCTCGGCCCCGGTGATCAGGACGGCGTCCGCGATGGTCTCCGGCAGCCGGGAAGGGTGCGCCCCGCAGACCCCGGACTCGTACACCACCTCGATGCCCGGCGCGACGGTCAGCCGCGCCAGCTCGGCCGCCAGCGTCGGCAGCCCGATCCCCGCGAACACCGCGCGGCGTCCGGCCAGTTCACGCGAGGCGACGACCGACAGCAACTCCGAGGAGGTGACGGGCCGCGTGGCTTTCGGATCCTGCTCGCTCACAGCCGCCTCCCGTAGTTCACCGGCTCGCTCAGCGCCTCGCCGACCGCCAGCCCCGCCCAGAACTCCTCGCCCAGCTTCGCCACGTACTCCGCGTGGTCGGCGGTGCCGTACACCCACTCCTCCAGCCACTCCCGCAGCCGAGCCGGGTCCTTGCTGATCGCGGACCAGGAGCGGTAGAAGGCGTTGTCCCGGTCGTAGTAGCCCTGCGCGAACGAGGGGTGCGCCCCGCGCGGACAGACCACCACCGCGTCGACCGCGTGGGCCGGAATCAGCGTGCGGTTCGGGTCCGAGCGGACCACCTCGTCCGCCACCAGCTCCTCCACCACCACGACCGCTTTCTCCGCCGCGTACACCGCCTCGGCCTGGACGCCGGTCAGCCCCCAGACCTGGGTGTTTCCCCGGCGGTCGGCGCGCTGCGCGTGGACGATCGTCACGTCCGGGTTGACGGGCGGCACGACGTAGATCTGCTCGGCTCCCCCGTCGGCGGCCGGGTAGGGCGAGACGACCTTGCGGATGCCGGGGTTGACGGACGTCAGGTCGCTGCCCGCGTACGAGCGCAGCGGGTAGAACGGCAGCCGCTGCGCCCCCGCGAGATAGCGGCACACCATCCCGTAGTGGCTGTACTCCTCGAACGCCAGCGGCTCCGGGTCGGCGTGCTCGATCCGCCGCCGCAGCTCCCCGAGCGAACCGGCGGAGGAGTTCCCCACGAAGGAGGAGACCAGCCCCGTCACACACCCGGCCGCCAGCATCTGGTCCACCACGATGTCCGCCGTCATCCGGACGACCGTGAGATTCCGGCGGCCCTGCCGGATGATCTCGTGACCGGCGGCGGTGGGGATGAGATGGGTGAACCCTTCGAGGCTCACGGTGTCCCCGTCGCGGACGAAGGCGGCGACGGCCTCCCTCATCGACATGACCTTGCCGGCCGTCCGGTCCACGGTTCTCCTCATCGTCCGCATACGCGGGCCCCACGGTGTCAGGACCCATTGATGGCTGTCCAATACCGAATTAAGGTCGGATCAAGACCCGGGGCATATCAATGACGCGAGGGGGTGCCGCCCATGGAACTGCGCCACCTCAAGGCCTTTCTCGCCGTGGCCGAGGAGCTGCACTTCGGCCGGGCCGCCAAACGCCTCCAGATGGCACAGCCGCCCCTGAGCCAGCAGATCCGGCAGCTGGAGAAGGAACTCGGCGTCCAGCTGTTCCGCCGCAACACGCGCTCCGTCCGGCTCACCGGCGCGGGGGAGACCTTCCTCGACCCCGTTCGGACCGTCCTCGACGACCTCGACACAGCTGTCCGGGCCGCCCGCTCGGCGGGCCGGGGCGAGTACGGCCGGGTGACCATCGGCTTCGCCGGAGCCTCCAGCCACGAGACGCTGCCCCGCCTCACCCGCGCCGTGCGCGCCGCACACCCCGGCCTCGAACTGGTCATGACCGGTCAGACGTACGCCAACGTCGCACTGTCCCGGGTCGCCGACGGCTCCCTCGACCTGGGCTTCGTCCGGCTGCCGGTGACCCGGCCCGGAGTGGAGCACCGGGTGATCGACGAGGAGGAGCTGCTGTGCGCCCTGCCGTTCGACCACCCGCTCGCCCGGCACGAGGCGGTGCCGCTCGGCGAACTGGCGGACGAACCGTTCGTCTCCTTCCCCGCCAACTCCGGCTCCACCGTGCGCGACGCCATGACCGAGGCCTGCGAGAGCGCCGGGTTCACCCCGCGCGTCGTCCAGGAGGCCCCCGACTCGTACACGATCATGGCGCTCGTCGCCGCCGGGGTCGGCGTCACCCTCACGGTCACCTCCGTACGCCACATCCAGCAGAGCGGACTGGTCTACCGGCCCCTCACCGGACCGCCCATCCGCCGCCAGGCGGCCCTCGCCTGGCGTGCCGACAACCCCTCCGCCGCCCTGCACGCCGTGCTCGCCGTCGCCCGGGACGCCCTGCCCACCCCCGTACGTGGACCGGGCGGAGGACCGATTGAGACGCCGGGCCTCTGAAAAGGGGGCACATCCGGTATTGGACCCGCTCAGTCACCGGATGCGAAGGTCACCCCACCACCCGTGCCCCGCCCGTCGCCCTGGTCGCCCTGGTCGCCCTGAAGGAAAGGCCCCGTCGTGCCGCTCGACGTCGTCATCTGCGAACCCCTGCGCACCCCCATCGGCCGGTTCGGCGGGGCCTTCGCCCAGCAGACCCCGGCCGCGCTGGCCGCACGTGTCATCGCGGAGATCGTCGCCCGCACCGGCATCGACCCCACCCGGGTCGACGAGGTGATCCTCGGCCACGCCTACCCCACCAGCGAGGCACCCGCCATCGGCCGGGTCGCCGCCCTGGACGCCGGACTGCCCACTACGGTCACCGGCTCCCAGACCGACCGCCGCTGCGGCTCCGGACTCCAGGCGGTGCTGGACGCGGCGATGCAGATCCGGGCCGGATTCAGCGACGTGGTGATCGCGGGCGGCGTCGACGTGATGAGCGCCGCCCCCTACTACACCCACGACGGACGCTGGGGCATCAAAGGGCCCGGCCTCCAGCTCCACGACGCACTCGCCCGGGGCCGCGTCACCGCCGGAGGCGTCAACCACCCGGTCCCCGGCGGCATGATCGAGACGGCGGAGAACCTGCGCCGGGAGTACGGAATCAGCCGGGCCGACCAGGACGCCCTGGCCCTGCGCTCCCAGCAGCGCGCCGCCCGCGCCGCGGCCGAGGGCCGCTACGACGCGGAGACCGTCCCCGTCACCGTGCGCACCCGGAAGGGTGAACACGTCGTCACCGCCGACGAGCACCCCCGGCCCGACACCACCGCGGAACAACTCGCGGCGCTCCGGCCGGTGATGGCGAAGTCCGACCCGGACGCCACGGTCACCGCGGGCAACGCCAGCGGCCAGAACGACGCGGCCGCCGCCTGCCTGGTCACCAGCGCCGCGACCGCCGAACGCCTCGGCCTCACCCCGCTCGTCCGCCTCGTCTCCTTCGCCCGCGCGGGGGTGCCCGCCGCGACGATGGGCATCGCCCCCGTCGCCGCCACCCGCACCGCGCTCGACCGGGCGGGCCTCACCCTCGCCGACCTCGACCTGATCGAGCTGAACGAGGCGTTCGCCGCCCAGGTGTTGGCCTGCACCAGGGAGTTGGGCCTCGGCGAGAAGGACCACGACGAGCGGATCAACGTCAACGGCTCGGGCATCTCGCTGGGCCACCCGGTCGGCGCCACCGGAGCCCGTATCCTCGCCACCCTCACCCGCGAACTCCACCGCCGCGAGGGCCGGTACGGCCTGGAGACGATGTGCATCGGCGGCGGCCAGGGCCTCGCCGCGGTCTTCGAACGCATCGCGGACTGAGGGACAGGAATCCTTTGAGTAACAACGATCCGGCTTCCGTGATCTTCGAATCCGACCTCACGTTCCGGGTGTGGACATACGGGATCGGACACTCGCAGCTTCTGCTCCGATCCGCCTCGGACGAGTCCGAAGACGACGGAGTGGACCTCCTTTTCGAAGGCGTCGCCGCCATGCGGCTCACCATGCGGTACGAGGCGTTGAAGCTGCATTCCGTGGACGAGGAGGAGTTCAGGGACGTCTTCGCCGGTTCCGGCGTGGACGACAGGTGGCGAGGCTCCTTCGTCATCGTCCGCCTGGCGTCCCGATCGGGTGGAGGCTACGTGCAGTGCGCGAGGATCACCGCTGAACGGCGACGGGGGGAGAGCCCCTCGGGTCCCGATCCGGTCGGGTCGCGCGACATTCTCTGGAGCCTGCGTCCGTAGCCCGAATCCGTCGGCGTGACTGCGGCGGGCGCACGCAAAAGGTCCGGCCGGACAGTCCCCGCTGTCCGGCCGGACCTCGTTCTCCCGCAGGAGGTCTATCAGTCCCGCACGTTGCGGGTACGGCGCATCAGCACCGCACCGCCGAGCAGCAGCGCGGCGCTGGCGCCGGCCGCCAGGCCCAGGTCGGCGGCACCGGTGTCGGCCAGGTGCGCGCCCGGGACGTTGGACCCGGACGTACCGGACCCGGGCGTACCCGAGCCGGGTGTGTCGGTCCCGGGCGTGTCGGTACCGGGGGTGTCGGTCGGCGGCTCGTCGACGGGCGGCTGGTCCACAGGCGGCTCGTCGACCGGCGGCTCGTCGACGGGGGGCTCGTCGACCGGCGGTTCGTCGACCGGGGGCTCGTCCACCGGGGGCTCGTCGACGGGCGGTTCGTCGACGGGGGGCTCGTCCACCGGCGGTTCGTCGACGGGCGGTTCGTCGACGGGGGGCTCGTCGACCGGCGGTTCGTCGACCGGCGGCTCGTCCACCGGCGGGTGGTTGTGCTTCGGGCCGTCGGCGTTCACGCACTTGTTGCCGAAGGCCGGGTTCAGCAGAGCGATCACATTGACGGTGTTGCCGCACACGTTGACCGGGACGTGCACCGGCACCTGCACCGCGTTGCCCGAACCGACCCCCGGCGAACCGACGGCCGCACCCTCGGCCGACGCGTCGGCGTGCGCGGTGCCACCGACCGCCGCCAGGAGGCCCGATGCGGCCGCCATGACGATAATGCTTTTGTTCAAGACCTGTCGCATTACTTGCCCTTCCTTAGGACATTCGCGAGGACTTCGCGTGGGTGCTTCGCGCGCGGAGACGGGCAGCCATCGGGGGGAGCCGCGGCACAGCCGGATCCTGCGGCGAAGCCATGGTGAAAGTGATGAAGACGTGCGCGCTGGACGACTGCCATAACGACTCAGACTCAGGCGGGAAACTCGGATTTGCGTGGAAATTGTGTAATCACCCGAACGGGTGGTGCCGTCGAACCCGGAACATCCCGGTTCGTGGATAAAGAGAAACGATTCGCCGTCAACTGCATTGATTGTCACTGGCGTTGACGGCAGAGAAGTGTCGTTTCCTGCACAGGTCACGGCTCGGAGTCGCCCGCCCTCGACCACCCGTTCGGGCGAGGAGGGTCGGAGGGGTGTGCGCAATTCCTTCACGAACAGGCGGTCGTACGAACAGAGATGGGGGGGCGGCCTCCGTGTCCGGCATTCGGGTGAATGGGCAGAACCTAATGCCGGGCGGCGAGTTGAGCCAGGGTGCTCCGCTACGGGGCGATCGGTACGAGAAGGGTTAATCGTGATCAAGAAGGTTCTGGCTACGGGCGCTGTCGCCGCCTCCATCCTCGGTCTCGGCACGACGCAGGCCATGGCCATCGCCAACGACGGCGGCACCACCACGGTCAACGGCAACGGCGCCTCGCAGGCGTACGGCAACTCCGAGACCCACGGTGACTGGAGCCCGCAGTTCGCGCTCATCCAGGGCTCGCTGAACAAGCCCTGCATCGCCCTGCCGGCCAAGGCGAACCTCGGCTCCCTCATCGGCGTCGTGCCGATCTCGGTCCAGGACATCAACGTCCTGTCCTCCCCGCAGAACCAGCAGTGCACCGAGAACTCCACCCAGGCCAAGGGCGACGAGGCTCTGTCGCACATCCTGGAGGACATCCCGATCCTCTCCGGCAACGGTGCCGGCAACAACTGATCCGCAGCCGCCCTACTCGGGCCCGAGTCCTCGGAGTTCCTCCACCGGGCGGCTCGGGCCCGTCGCCGTTCCGCGACGCGCGCGCACGGTTTCCTCGCCCGCCTCTCCGCCGCGATCCCAGGGGCATTGCGGCATTCGGGCGGATATCCGGGAATCCGCCCGTCGAACAGTTCCCATCCTGGGCGTTCATCGTTACGTAGGACAGCGCCGGAGTCGCGAGCGGTCAGGAAACGGCTCGGGCGGGCACGAAAGACGTGACCGCACCGGACTCCGCCCAGGAAAGGGACAAACAGTGAAGTTCACCAAGGTTGCCGCAGTCGCCGCCGGTACGCTCATGGCGATGGGTGCCGCCGCGCCGGCCATGGCCGACTCGGGTGCCGAGGCCATTGCCGCGCACTCCCCGGGCGTGCTGTCCGGCAACGTCCTCCAGGCCCCGATCCACATTCCGGTCAACGTCTGCGGCAACACCATCAACGTGATCGGTGCGCTGAACCCGGCGTTCGGCAACACCTGCATCAACAAGTGACCCTCTGACCGGCCGGGCCCCGGGCCCGTGACCGGTGGGCCCCGGGCGATGGATGCCGTCCGGGGCCTTTTCGCGGCCCGGCTCCGGGGCCCGGAATCGCGGAAGGCGCCGGAGAAAGTCGTCGCCCCATAGTTTCCCGAATGCGGCCGGATCGTTGATCAGGGAGAAAGCGGCAGAAGTCACAGGTAAAGAAAGCTTGTGTGCGGCACGGGAACGTGACCGAAACAGATGCCGCGCAGAAGGGAACCAGAAAAGTGAAGTACGCGAAGACCGCCGCCCTTGTTGCCGGTTCCGTGGCTGCCCTCGGAGCGGCCGCTCCCGCCTTCGCCGCTACTACGCCCACGGCCCCCAACTTCAGCCTCGACAGCGGCCTCAACCAGGTGATGGCCAGTGCCCCGCAGGTCGTGGACCCGGTGGTGGGCACGGTCGCCGAGACCGCCGAGACGGTCTCGAAGGACGGCACGGTCGGCAAGCTGGCGGGCCAGGCAACCGGGGTGGCCGAGGGCGCCGCTCCGCTGCTGGGCGGAGTTCCCCTCGGCGGCTGACCGCCGCAGCACGACCGTTCCACCTGGTTCTTCCACCGATCCGCATCACTCCCCAGAAGGGCTCCTTCATGTTCAAGAAGATCATGGCCTCGGCCGCCGTCGCCGCCTCGGTCGTCGGTGTCTCCGCCGCTGCCGCCGCACCCGCCATGGCCATCGCCAACGACGGCGGCACCACCACGGTCAACGGCAACGGCGCCTCGCAGGCGTACGGCAACTCCGAGACCCACGGTGACTGGAGCCCGCAGTTCGCGCTCATCCAGGGCTCGCTGAACAAGCCCTGCATCGCCCTGCCGGCCAAGGCGAACCTCGGCTCCCTCATCGGCGTCGTGCCGATCACGCTCCAGGACATCAACGTCCTGTCCTCCCCGCAGAACCAGCAGTGCACCGAGAACTCCACCCAGGCCAAGGGCGACGAGGCTCTGTCGCACCTGCTGAACGACATCCCGATCCTCTCCGGCAACGGCGCCGGCAACAACTGAGACCGGGTAGCCCGGGTCCGCTCCGGCCGACCCGCGTGGGGCCAGTCCATCCGTACGGCGATCGTTCCTTCGCCGGACCGGACGGACTGGCCCTTCGTCGTGTGCCAACGCCTCCGGCCGGGTTGTCCGGTTGGGCCGGATGCCGTAGCACCGGCTGACGATCCGGGCCGGGCCGGGTAGGGCCTCCGTATGGATCCGTACGACAGTCAGACCCCGCAGGGCGGAGCACGGCGGCCCGCGACGGGCGGCACACCGATCTACGACCGGCTCGTCGCCGAGTGGCAGGCGGCCGGAGGCCTCCACCCCCTCTCGGAGCCGCACCGGGACCAGGCGCCCCCGCACGGCGGGTTCGTACCGGCGGCCCGCACCTCGGACGAGGGTTCCGGAGCCGGGGCCCCCGGAGGGTGAGCCCCCGAGGACCGAGGAGTGGCGTCGACCTTGCGCCGGAACGAACCCATTTGAGTGGTACTGCGCAACCGATCGGGGGTGGTGGCAGTTGATCAGTACGTTCCACAACGGGACGCTCCGAAAGGTGAAGTTGATGAAGAAGATGATGGCCGGCGCTGCAGTGGCCGTGTCCCTGCTCGGTCTGTCCGCAGCCGCGGCTCCCACGGCCATGGCGATCGGCAACGACGGTGGCACCACCACGGTCAACGGCAACGGTGCCGAGTCGGAGATCGGCAACGCCGAGACGGAGGGCAACTGGAGCCCGCAGAACCAGCTCGTCCAGGGCACCCTGAACAAGCTCTGCGTCGGCCTGCCCGCCAAGGTCAACGTCGGTTCGCTCATCGGCATCGTGCCGATCACGGTTCAGGACATCAACGTCCTGTCCAACCCGCAGAACCAGCAGTGCACCGACAACTCCACCCAGGCCAAGGGCGACGAGCCGCTGTCGCACATCCTGGACGACATCCCGGTCCTCTCGGGCAACGGCGTCGGCAACAACTGACGCACCACAGCCTGAGGTGTTGAGTGCGGGCGGTCCGGAGATCACACTCCGGGCCGCCCGTCCTCGTTCCGTGCCAACGGCCCCGCCGCGGGTCGCACGCCGCACGGGTGAGGCCCACCACTCCACGGGGGGTGGTGGGCCTCGTCGTGTGTTCGGGGCGGCGGGCGGAAGGGCTCCTCAGCCCAGGGAGCGGACCGGGAGCAGGCAGTGGGCGGCGGTGCGGACGACCTCCACGTCGGTGGCGAAGGCCCGCAGCCGGTCCTCGCTGACCGGCTGCCCGGGCACGGCGTCCGGCCACGGGCTGGTGGCGAACATCCCGTAGACCTGGCCCTGGGCCTGCGCGGCGGCCAGCCACTCCGCCGGGGCGGGGTACTGCGCCGAGAGATGAGGCAGTGTCAGGACGGCCTGCCCCGCCTGGACGAGGAGCTTCGCCTGCACGCCCCGGCTCTCGGCCGCGTCCTGGATCGGGCCGCCGACGTGGAGGCCCGCGCGCTCCAGTGCGGCGCGCATGGCCTCGCGGCCGATCTCCGGACCGTCCTGCCCGTCGCCGAGCGAGTAGGCGAGGAGGAAGGCGGTGTCCTGGTCGGCGTCGGGCTGCCGACCGCTCCAGCCGATCAGGATCTGCGTGCCCAACTGGGCTTGGGTGAACGTGCCGGTGGAGGCCTGGGGTGTGGTCATGCTCGGCACCCTAACGGCCCCGGACCAGGCTCTATGCATGCGTATCACCCGATCGGGGGAGATCTACGCCCAACTCCGGCGAACACCCCGGTCGGGCCGCCTCCTTCGGAGGTGCGCGGAAAAGCTGTTGACGCCGCTCCCGGGGGCCCGGCTAATCTGGCCACTGTTCCGGGCGCCGCCATGACGCCTGCGGCAAGGAAACGGAAAGAACCAGGAGGTGAGGACATTGATGACTGTCGTTGCGATGGGCACTGCCCACAACCGGAAGAGCATCGTCCTCATCCCCGTGGCCACCGGCTGACCGACTTCCCTCATTCCCGCGCCGAGCGCGCGTGCCGGGGCCACCCTGTGAAGGGTTTCCCTTGTCTTTCTCGTTCCTCACCGCTCCTTCCTCCTCGCACCCGCTGACTTCGTACGGCTGGGACGAGGACTGGGCGGCGGCTTTCTCCCCGTACGCCGAGCAGGGGCTCGTGCCGGGACGCGTCGTGCGCGTGGACCGCGGTCAGTGCGACGTGATCACCGCCGACGGCCCCGTCCGCGCCGACACCGCGTTCGTCGTGCCCCGTGACCCGATGCGGATCGTCTGCACCGGCGACTGGGTGGCGCTCGACGCCGACGGCGATCCGCGCTTCGTCCGTACGCTGCTGCCCCGTCGCACCGCTTTCGTCCGCTCCACCTCCTCCCAGCGGTCCGAGGGGCAGGTGCTCGCCACCAACATCGACCACATCGCCATCTGCGTCTCGCTCGCCGTCGAGCTGGACCTCGGCCGGCTGGAGCGCTTCCTCGCGCTCGCCCTCTCCAGCTCCAGCGGCGCCGCCCTGCTCGGCGACGGCCGGGGCGCGGGCCAGGGTCCCGAACCGATCGTGCTGCTGACCAAGGCGGACCTGGTGCCCGACGCGGTCACGCTGTCCCACCTCGTCCAGGACGTCGAGGCGATCGCCCCCGGTGTCCAGGTGCTGCCCGTCAGCTCCACCACGGGCGAGGGGCTCGACGTCTTCGGAGCCGTCGTCTCCGGTGGTACGAGCGTGCTCCTCGGCATCTCCGGCGCGGGCAAGTCGACCCTCGCCAACACCCTGCTCGGCCAGGACGTCATGGACGTACAGGCCGCCCGGGACGTCGACGGCAAGGGCCGGCACACCACGACGACCCGCAACCTGCTCGTCCTGCCGCACGGGGGCGTCCTCATCGACACCCCCGGGCTCCGCGGAGTGGGCCTGTACGACGCCGGGACGGGGGTCGGCGAGGTGTTCTCCGAGATCGCGGAGCTGGCCACCCGATGCCGGTTCCACGACTGCGCCCACCAGGCCGAACCGGGGTGCGCCGTCCTCGGCGCGCTGGAGGACGGGGTCCTGCCCGAGCGGCGGCTCGACAGCTACCGCAAGCTGATCCGCGAGAACCAGCGGATCGTCGCCAAGACCGACGCCCGGGTGCGCTCCGAGATCCTGCGGGACTGGAAGCGCAAGGGCGCGGAGGGGCGCGCGGCCATGCAGGCCAAGCGCGGCCGGGTGCGGTAGCCCGGAGCGACCGGTTCGACGTCCGAAAACCGCGAGTGCGGTGGCCCCGGCTGCCGCACACTGGACGGTGTGATGGACGAACGGACCCGATACGAGGCGGTCAGCAGCCGCGACGCGCGGTTCGACGGCGCGTTCTTCTTCGCCGTCGCGACCACCGGCATCTACTGCCGGCCGAGCTGCCCCGCCGTCACACCCAAACGCGCCAACGTGCGCTTCTACCCCACCGCGGCGGCGGCCCAGGCCGGCGGCTTCCGGGCCTGCCGCCGCTGCCGGCCGGACGCCGTGCCCGGCTCCGCCGAGTGGAACGTCCGCGCGGACGTCGTCGGCCGGGCGATGCGCCTGATCGGCGACGGCGTGGTGGACCGCGAGGGCGTCCCCGGACTCGCCGGGCGGCTCGGCTACAGCGCCCGGCAGGTCCAGCGCCAGCTCAACGCCGAGCTGGGCGCGGGACCGGTCGCACTCGCCCGGGCCCAGCGCTCCCACACCGCCCGGGTGCTCCTCCAGACCACCGGGCTGCCGGTCACCGAGATCGTCTTCGCCGCGGGGTTCGCCAGCGTCCGGCAGTTCAACGACACCATCCGGCAGATCTACGCCCGCACACCCAGCGCCCTGCGCGCCGAGGCCGGCACGGGGCTCGGCGGCGGACGCCGCGAGGGGACCAGGGCCGGGATCCCGCTGCGGCTCGCCCACCGGGGCCCGTACGCCACCGCCCCCCTGTTCGACCTGCTGGCCGCGGGAGCGGTCGCCCGGGTCGAGGAGGTGACGGGACCGCCCGGCCGCCGCGTCTACCGGCGCACCCTGCGACTGCCGTACGGGGCCGGGCTCGTCGCGGTCGACGAGGCCGCGCCCGGCGGCCCCTGGCTGGAGGCCCGGATCCAGCTCACCGACCTCCGCGACCTGACCACCGCCGTCCAGCGGGTGCGCCGCCTGTTCGACCTGGACGCCGACCCGTACGCCGTGGACGAGGCGCTGGCCGCCGACCCCCGGCTCGCCCCGCTGGTCGCCGCCCGTCCCGGGCTGCGGTCGCCGGGCGCGGCCGACCCGGAGGAGGCCGCGGTGCGGACCCTGGTGGGGCGCGAGGCCGCCGGGGAATTGGTCGAGCGGTACGGGAAGCCGCTGGACGTGCCGTGCGGCGGGCTCACCCATGTGTTCCCGGAGCCGGACGTGCTCGCCGGTTCCGCCGATGACCCGGCCCTCGCGGCCCTGGCCGCCGCGCTCGCCGACGGCGGGCTGCGGCTGGACCCCGGGGCCGACCGCGACGAGGCGGAACGGACGCTGATGACGCTGCCCGGGATCGGCCGCCGCACCGCCGCCCTGATCCGGATGCGGGCGCTCGGCGACCCCGACGTGGACCCGTACGGAACACCGGGCGCGGAGCGGTGGCGGCCCTGGCGCTCCTACGCCGTACGTCATCTGGAGGCGGCGGGGGCGGCGGTCCTCGGCTGACCCGGACCCCGGTCAGCCGAGGACCGCCGCCGGCTGACCGGGCCCCGGGGCGCCCCGGTCAGCCCCAGAGCACCGCGCCCAGCCAGGCGCCCGCGACCAGCAGACAGCAGAACAGCTCCACCAGCACCGCGTAGCCCGTCGCCCGCATGACCGAGCGCACTGACGCCCAGCCCGCGCCGCGGCTCCCCAGCCGCAGCCGCTCAGCGCCGAAGATGGCCCCCACGTACCCGAGGATCCCGCCGACCACGGGCACGACGAAGAAGCCCACGATCCCGGCGACCCCGCCGATCACCAAGGTCCGGCGAGGCGCCCCGGAATCGCCCGGGCGGCGCGGTGGCAGCAGCGGTTTGAGGGCCTGGTTCAGCAGCATCAGCGCCGTCGCGCCGATCAGGACGCCCCAGGCGGCCGGCGTCATGTCCGTCAGCGCCCACCACAGCACCGCCGCCCAGACGATCGCCTGACCCGGCACGCCCGGCACCAGCACCCCGACCAGGCCCAGCAGCATGACCAGGCCCACGGCGACGAGCTGCCACACACTCATCTGACCAGCCTGCCGGAGAGTGCCCCGCTCCGCCCGTCAGCGGACCCCGGCCACCTGCGGCGACCTGCGCCGATGCGACGTCAGGCCGACTCGGTACGGGCCACCCAGCCACGCTCGTACGCATGCCAGCCCAGCTGGAGCCGCGTCGAGACCCCCGTGAGCTCCATCAGGCCCTTGACGCGGCGCTGCACGGTCCGCAGCCCCAGATCCAGCTGCTTGGCCACGCTGGCGTCTGTCAACCCCGCCAACAGCAACGACAGGATCTCCAGATCCGTCGGATCCGGCCCGACCCCGTCCTCGCGCACCCCGCCGCCGCCCTCGCCCAGCCGCAGGGGCATCGCCTCCCGCCACACCGCCTCGAAGAGGCCCATCAGTGACTCCAGCAGACCGCTGGCGTGCACGACCAGAGCGGCCGGCTCCGCCCCCCGAGCGGTCAGCGGGACCATGGCGAGGCTCCCGTCGGCCACCACCAGCTTCGTCGGCACCCGGTCCACCACCCGGCACTGCTCGTCCCGGCTCAGCGCCGCCGACAGCTCCAGGATCCCGAACGGCGTCGACAGCACCTCACGCTCGACCACCACCCGGTAGCTCACCCCGCGCGACGTCGCCCGCTCCTCGGACTCGTTCTCCATCCCGGTCACCGCGATCGGCTTGCCCGTCACCAGGGCGCACACCTCCGACACCGCTCCCAGCTGCAACTGGTGGAAGCGCTGGGCGACGGCGCTCGCCCCCGTCACCACCTCCACCAGGTCGTGCACCGCCGGCTCGCTCGCCTCGGCCCGGTACTCCTCGGCGAGCAGCGCGGACGCCAGCTCCGCCTGTTCCAGCTCGTGCCGCTGCTGGATCAGCAGCGCGCCGAGCGCCACGCCGGGCGGCGCCGCCACCCAGCGGCCCGGCCGGGCCGACGACTGTGCGGCCAGGCCCTGCTGCTCCAGCCGCCGCAGCACCCGTTCGGTGTCCGCCTCGGGCAGCGCCAGCCGGTGCGCGAGATCGGCGAGCTCCGCGGCTCCCGCCGCGACGAGCGCGCGGTACGCGGCTTCCTGTCTCTCGTCGAGACCTATGGCCCCCAGCATTCTCCGACCTCCCCGGGTGTGGTGATCGCGCATCGAGGCGCCCCTGCGACGGGTCCCGGGTGGCGGGAAGAGGCCACGGCGTAAACCCGCCGCCCACATCATCCCCTGTACCCCCGGCCCCTCTGCCACTGTGGCGCCACCGCAGCACCAACAACCTCCGGAATGCGGCCTTTTGGGCTGCTTCGTTCCGGATTGACCTGGGGAGAGCGATGCGCCCGATATCGCGTACGGCACTCGGAGCGGCGACCGCCGCCGTGCTCGCCGTCACGGTGATCGCGCCGTCGGTGGCCGCGCCACCGGACGAGCGGGACCCGAACAGACCGATCACCGGGAGCGCGGCCACCACCGCCGATGCCCCGAAGCCCGTCACCCTGACGCTCGTCACCGGCGACACGGTGCTGGTGACCACGGACGCCTCGGGGGCGTCCGCCGCCACCGCCCTGCCCCGCGCGGACGGCAGCGTGCCGCTCGTGCAGACCCGGCAGTCCGGCCCGGACCTGTACGTCTACCCCGAATCCGCCGTGTCCGCGCTCGCCGCGGGCACCGTGGACGAGGAGCTGTTCAACGTCACCGGGCTCATCCGCCACGGGTACGACGACAGCCACGCCGACGCCGTCCCGCTGATCGCCACCTACACCGGCGACACCGCCCGCCGCGCCCCGCTCACCCCGCGCGGGGCAGAGCGCGGAGCGGCTCTCGACGTCATCGACGGACTCGCGCTGAAGGCCGACAAGAAGCGGGCAGCCGAGTTCTGGGCCGACCTCACCGCACCCCGCTCCCGTTCGGGGGCCGGGCTCAAGAAGCTCTGGCTCGACCGCAAGGTTCAGGCCAGTCTCGACAAGTCGACGAAGCAGGTCGGCGCCGACCTCGCCTGGGCCGCCGGCTACGACGGGACCGGCGCCAAGGTTGCCGTCCTGGACACCGGGGCGGATGCCGAACACCCCGACCTCCAGAACCGGATCACCGCCTCGGAGAACTTCACCGACTCCGACACCACCGACGACCGCCAGGGCCACGGCACTCATGTCGCGTCCACCGTCGGCGGCTCCGGCGCGGCGAGCGGAGGAAAGAACAAGGGCGTCGCGCCCGGCGCCGACCTGATGGTCGGCAAGGTCCTGAACGACAGCGGCTCCGGCGCGGCCTCCTGGATCATCGCGGGCATGCAGTGGGCGGTCGACAGCAAGGCCGACGTCGTCTCGATGAGCCTCGGCAGCGCCGAACCCACCGACTGCACCGACCCGATGAGCCTGGCCGCCGAGGAGCTCGGCAAGAACAAGGACACCCTCTTCGTCGTCGCCGCCGGAAACCTCGGCCCGTCCCTGAACACCGTCTCCTCGCCCGGCTGCGCACCCGGTGTACTGACCGTCGGAGCGGTCGACCGGGACGACACCACCGCGAACTTCTCCAGCCGCGGACCCGCGATCGTCTCGCACACCCTCAAGCCCGAGATCGCCGCGCCCGGAGTCGCCATCTCCGCAGCCGCCGCGGGCGGCCGGGGCCCGGACGCGTACCGGTCCCTGTCCGGTACGTCGATGGCGACCCCGCATGTCGCGGGAGCCGCCGCCGTGGTGAAGCAGCGTCACCCCGACTGGACCGCCCAGCAGATCAGGGCCGCCCTCGTCTCCTCGGCGCGGAGCGCCGTCCCCGGCGACGTACGCGAGACCGGAGGCGGCCGTCTCGACGTCGACCGTGCCGTGCGTACGACCGTACTCGGCGCACCGGCCGTGCAGGGCGGCACCTTCAACTGGCCCCAGGACAAGAGCGACCGCGCCACCGTCGCCGTGCCCTACACCAACACGAGCGGGAAGCCGGTCACCCTCTCGGTGAAGGTCGCGGGCGTCACCGGGAACGACGGCTCGACCGTCCGCTCCACCATCGCGTCCCTCGGCCGGAAGTCCGTCACCGTGCCCGCCGGGGCGACCGTCGAGGTGCCCCTCGCGCTGGCTCCCGACGCCCGGCTGACCGCCGCCCAGTACGGTGACGTCACCGGCCGGGTACTCGCCACAGGCGCCGGGGGAGTGAGGATATCCACCCCGTTCTCCCTGTACGTGGCTCCGGAGACGGTCACCCTGCGCGTCAAGCTCGTCGACCGCACCGGCAAGCCCGCCGACGGCGTCTCCTCCCTCGACCTCATCGGCACCGACACCGCGTCCGGCGAACGCCGCTTCAACGAGGGCGCCACCGACCAGATCTACCGTGTCCGCCCCGGCGCGTACTTCGTCTCCAGCTTCATCGCCACGCCCGACACCACGGACGCGACCGGTCAACTCGTCGGATCCGTCGGTTATCTGGCGCGGCCCCAGCTGAACGTCACGAAGGACACCACGCTCGTCCTGGATGCCCGCAAGGCGCACCGCCTGAAGGTGAAAACCGAGGACCGGGCCGCCGAGACACGCGGTGCGACCCTCGCGTTCGGGCGCTCGTGGGACGACACCTGGCTGCACTCGGGGTCCATCGCCGGCACCGGGCTGATCAAGGACTACCTGGTCGACGTCCAGGGCATGGCACGTGACGGGGACTTCGAGTTCGCCTCCGTCTGGCGCGCCTACGCCCCGCAGCTCCAGAAGTTCTCCCTGGTCGGCGGAGCGGACCTGCACCCCCGGCCCGCCACCACGGGCTCGGTCAACCTGGACGGCACCGGCCGGGCCGAGGTCGTCGACGCCGGTGCGGGCAGCGCCGCCGAACTGGAGGCCGCCGGCGCGAAGGACCGGATCGCCCTGGTGAAGGTGGGCGACGACGCGTCAGGCGTCCTGGCCCAGGCACGGGCCGCGCGGGACGCCGGCGCGAAGGCGCTCCTGGTGCACCGTCCCTCGGCCGGCGACTGGAAGCCGTCCATCGGCTACGGGGCCGCGCCCCTTCCGGTCCTCGGACTGCGGGCGGACGAGGCCGCCACACTGAGGACGGCTCTCGACAAGGGGAGGGCGGAGGTCTCCTGGACCGCCACGGCCGTCAGCCCGTTCGTGTACAACCTGTCGTTCCCCGAGAAGGGGCAGATCACCTCGGACCGCACCTACAAGGTCCGTGACAAGAAGCTCGGCTCGGTCGTCTCCACCCATGAATCCATGGGCGTGGCCACCGACTTCGTCGACACGCTCCTGGTCTCCCGGCCCTACGGCGCGACCTTCGGCGCGTCCTCGCTCGCCGTGGTCGCCGCCCCCGGAAAGCGCACCGAGTACTACACGGCGGGGGACACCGTCTGGCAGAAGATGCTCTCCTCCAGCTTCCCCTGGGGCGAGCTGATGACGGGCGACGCCCGTACGTACCGAGCGGGTCGGGCCACGACGGAGGAGTGGTACCGGGGGCTGCTGGTCCCCGGCGCACCGCGCGACGCGGCGGGCGCGGAGCTGCTCGCGGGCGAACGGCAGGGCGATCTGATCGGTGTCGCACCGGCGTTCATGACCGACTCCGAGCACATCGGTCAGCAGGGCTCGTTCGGTGACATCGGCAATATGCGGCTGAAGCGCGAGGGCGAACTCGTCGGCGACAGCGGCTATCCGTTCGGTGTCTTCACCGTGCCCGCCGAGGACGCCGCGTACGAACTCACCATGATGACCACGAAGATCGGCTCGCCCGCGGCGGTCTGGAAGCGGTCCACGCAGACGGAGACCACCTGGGCGTTCCGTTCCGAGCAGCAGCCGGACGTTACCTCGCAGGGGCTCCCGCTCCTGTTCCCGCGCTACGACGTGCCGTCGGACGGGATGAAGACCGTGCCCGCCGAGAACGGCCAGAGGATCGGGCTCGACGCGACCGGGCACGCCGGGTACACCCCCGGCGAACTCACCGGCGCGAAGGTCTCCTTCAGCTACGACGACGGCGAGACCTGGCACGCGGCCACCACCGCACAGCGGGCCGGCCGCTGGACCGCGACCGTCGACCACGCGGACGCGACCGGGAAGTCCGTCACGCTGCGGACGGAACTGAGCGACGCGAACGGCAACTCCGTGGTGCAGACCGTCAACGACGCGTACGTCGTGCGCTGAAGCGGTGGCCAGCTCATGAGCCGCTGAACCGGTGATCGGCCGATCGCACGAACGGCGGTAGTGCCGGCACGCCGCTCACTCCGACCGGTCCGCCGGGCGTCCTTCCCGTGGGGGGTGGGGCCGCCCGGCGGACCCATGTGCGCGCCACATTTTCCCGATGTCCCGTTTTCGGGCCGCCTTCGCGGTGGACAATATGGGCATGAGTCAGCAGGGGGAGAAGCCCGCCGCCCACGAGGACGACTGGTGGCGCAAGCTGTACGACGAGACCGCGCACGACACCGGTCCCGGCCGTGCGGCCGACAGCCTCGACGACCGCTTCGACTCCGTGTCGGACACGGTGAGCAGTCCGGGGGGCGACCACCGGGACACCGTGCGCGAGACCGTCCGGGACCCGTACGGCGACGCGTACGACCCCTACGCCGACCGCTACGAGGACCCGTACGCGGATGCGTACCGGCCGCCGCCCGAACGGAGCCGGTCCGTGGTGGCGCGGCGGGAGCCGTTGCCGGCCCCCGTCCCGGACCCCGTCCCAGACCTCGTCCCGCATCCTGAAGCGGCTCCAGGGCTCATGCCCGACCCCCGGTCGGCCTGGGACCCGTATGCGAAGCGCGACCGGCAGCCGGAGCGGGCCGCTGATGCCGTACCGGAGCGGAATCCGGTGCCGGAGTCGAATCCGGTGCCGGAGCCGGAGTCGAATCCGGTGCCGGAGCGGAAGCCGGAGCCGGAGTCGGCCGCCCCCGCCGGGCCGGAGCCGGCCGCCCCCCGCACCACCGTCTTTCCCGCCCCCTGGGAGGCGCCCGCCGGGCAGCCGGGGCCCCGGACGTTCGCCGCGCCGCGTGTGCCGGAAGCGCCCGAGCCCGCCCTCGCGCCCGACCCCAGCGCCCTGCACGTACTTCCGCCGGATCCCGCCGGCGACGAAGCGGCCGACCGCCGGCCGGCCGTCGGGCACCTCGGGGACCGGCCGCCCACCTACGACGCCGAGCCCGCCGCGCTGCCTTCCGCCACCTCCGAGAATCTGGACGGCCTCGCCCCCGACACCGTCCTGGACGGCGCGCGGTACGGGACGTACACCCTGCGCACCGCCTCCGTCCGTGGTGACTCCGCCCGCTTCCGCGGAGAACCCCGGCGCGACGGGCTGCTCACCGCCCGCTTCGGGGCGGCCGAGAGCGCCCTCGTCCTCGTCGCCGTGGCCGGCGGCGTCCGGGCGGGCGAAGCGGCGCACCTCGCCGCGGCCGACGCCTGCCGCTGGATCGGCGGTGCCGTCGCCCGCAGCCACATCCGGCTCTCCGAGGACATAAGAGCGGGCCGCCGCGGCGATCTGAAGGCCGGGCTGCACCGGCTCACCGACCGTACGTACGGCAAGCTGCGCGCCCGCGCCGCCGAACTCGGCGTGGCACCGGACGCGTACACCGCGAGCCTCCGGTGCCTCCTGCTCTCCGCCGACCCCGACTGCCGCACCCGCGTCTTCTTCGGCGTCGGCAGCGGCGGCCTCTTCCGCCTCCGCGACGGACTCTGGCAGGACCTGGAGCCCTTCGTCCCGGAGGGCGGCGGCCCGCGGGCGGGCGACGAGCAGGAGGAGGGCCCGGACGGGGACCGGCTGACCATGGACCTCCAGATCGCCGCACCGCCGTTTCCGAACGCCGACGGCCCCGCCCGGCAGCCTGCCGAGCCCTTCCGCTTCCGGGCCTCCGTGGCGCTCCCCGGCGACACGCTGCTGCTGTGCAGCAACGGATTCGCCGAGCCGATGCGCGGCGAGCCGGCGCTCCCCGGCGAGCTCGCCGAGCGCTGGGGGAGCGCCGGACCGCCCGGGCTGCCCGCCTTCCTCGCCGACACCCAGCTCCGGATCAAGGGGTACGCCGACGACCGCACCTGCGCCGCGGTCTGGGAGGCGTAACCGTGCACACCGTGGGTTGATGGATCCCGGAGCCCGGCGCAACGGTGTTTCGGGCTCCGGAGTCCGGACAACCGAAGTGCACGGAGCACGGGCAAGGAAGGGTGCGCACCCATGGCCAAGCAGAGCGTGGCGGAGCAGTTCGTCGACATCCTCGCCAGGGCGGGCGTCAAACGCCTGTACGGCGTCGTCGGCGACAGCCTGAACCCCGTCGTGGACGCCATCCGGCGTAACCCGGCCATGGACTGGATCCACGTCCGCCACGAGGAGACCGCCGCCTTCGCGGCCGGTGCGGAAGCGCAGGTCACCGGCGAGCTCGCGGCCTGCGCCGGCTCCTGCGGACCGGGCAACCTGCACCTCATCAACGGCCTGTACGACGCGCACCGCTCGATGGCCCCGGTGCTGGCCCTCGCCTCGCACATCCCCTCCAGCGAGATCGGTCTCGGCTACTTCCAGGAGACCCATCCGGAGCTGCTGTTCCAGGAGTGCAGCCACTACAACGAGATGATCTCCAACCCGGAGCAGATGCCGAGGCTGCTCCAGACGGCGATCCAGCACGCCATCGGACGCGGCGGCGTCAGTGTCGTCTCGATGCCGGGCGACATCGCCTCCAGGCCCGCCCCCGAGAAGAGCATCGAGCACGCCCTCGTCACCGCGCGGCCGACCGTGCGGCCCGGCGACGACGAGATCGACAAGCTCTGCCGCATGGTGGACGAGGCCAAACGGGTGACGCTGTTCTGCGGCAGCGGCACGGCCGGGGCGCACGCCGAGGTCATGGAGTTCGCCGAGAAGATCAAGTCTCCGGTCGGGCACGCGCTGCGCGGCAAGGAGTGGATCCAGTACGACAACCCGTACGACGTCGGGATGAGCGGGCTGCTCGGCTACGGCGCCGCGTACGAGGCGACCAACGAGTGCGACCTCCTCGTCCTGCTCGGCACGGACTTCCCGTACAACGCCTTCCTCCCGGACGATGTGAAGATCGTCCAGGTCGATGTGCGCCCCGAGCACCTCGGCCGCCGCTCCAAGCTCGACCTCGCGGTCTGGGGCGATGTGCGCGAGACGCTGCGCTGCCTGACACCCCGGGTGAAGCCGAAGTCCGACCGCAAGTTCCTCGACCGGATGCTGAAGAAGCACGCGAACGCCCTGGAGGGCGTGGTCAAGGCCTACACACGCAAGGTCGACAAGCACGTTCCCATCCACCCCGAGTACGTCGCCTCCGTGCTGGACGAGATGGCCGACGAGGATGCCGTGTTCACCGTCGACACCGGCATGAACAACGTGTGGGCCGCCCGCTATCTGACGCCCAACGGCAAGCGGCGGGTGATCGGTTCGTTCAGCCACGGCTCGATGGCCAACGCCCTGCCGCAGGCGATCGGCGCCCAGTTCACCGACCTGAACCGGCAGGTCGTCGCGATGTCCGGCGACGGCGGATTCTCCATGCTGATGGGGGACTTCCTCACCCTGGTCCAGTACGACCTGCCGGTGAAGGTCGTCCTGTTCAACAACTCCTCTCTCGGCATGGTCGAGTTGGAGATGCTGGTGGCGGGCCTGCCGTCGTACGGGACGAACAACGCGAACACCGACTACGCCGCCATCGCCCGTGCGGCCGGCGCCTACGGCGTACGCGTGGAGAAGCCCAAGCAGTTGCAGGGCGCGCTCAAGGACGCCTTCAAGCACAAGGGTCCCGCGCTCGTCGATGTGGTCACCGACCCGAACGCGCTCTCCATCCCGCCGAAGATCAGCGCCGACATGGTCACCGGGTTCGCGCTCTCCGCCAGCAAGATCGTGCTCGACGGTGGAGTGGGCCGGATGCTCCAGATGGCCCGCTCCAACCTCCGTAACGTGCCCCGCCCTTGAGGCGGCGGACGTCCGACCCCGTCACGCCGGGGTCAGACGCACCCGTTCCCTCCGAATGTGCGGGAACACCCCTCGTGCGGAGGGTCAGCAGTCGTGGTCGACCAGATCGAAGGAGGCGTAGTGGTCGGCGGTGTAGTAGTCCTCCTCCACCTGGTCACCGGTGACGATCCGGCGGGCGCCGCGGGTGTCGGAGCCGGGCGTGATGACCGTGTACTCGTGGTAGTAGCCGGTGGACTGGCCGGGCAGCAGGCCCTCGCGGTTCTGGAAGACGGTGCCGTCCTGCTCAAACGGGAACGGTCCGCCCTGCTCGATGAGATCCAGGGTGTCGTGCGCCTGGGACGGCAGGGCGGAATAGCAGATGCTGCCCACCGCGGCTGCCCGGAAGGCGGATGCGGAGTGGGTGGTGGGGGCGGCGGCCGGGGTGGCCGCCTGGGCCGTGACCGGGCCCGTGGCGAGGAGGGCGACGGACAGGAGGGCGGCCGAGCCGCCGAGCCGAGTGATGCGTGGGGGGATGCGCATGCCACCATGATGACGCGCGTAGAAGTCGGGTAGTCAACGTCAACTCAGGGGTATTCGCGGGACGTTAACCGGAGCTGCGCCTATGTGGTGATGGCGTGCGCGGGTGGGATGTTCCGTGCGCCCCTCGCCGCTCCCGACCGTTCACCTATTGATGAGTCGACAAGCGTGACCGTGTACGTACAGGGGCATGCATCCCGTGAGGCTGTTCGACGGGCGGCCGGATCAGAGGAGGTCGGTTCACTGTGCGGGCGGGGGAAATGGCGAAGCGTCAGAGAAGGACCGCGGTCATCGAGGGGCGTGGCCCCCGGGGCCGGAGACCGGGCGAGGCACCACCGCCGACCCGGATGCGCCGCAGGGTGGGCCACACCGAACGGTCGGCGGTGGGCGAAGTGCGCCGGGAGCTGAGGGAGTTCCTCCGGGACAGCTCCGACGAGGAGCGGACCGAGGCGGCGGAGCTGCTGGTGAGCGAGCTGGTGACCAACGCTCTCATCCACACCCGGCACGGGGCCGTGGTCACGGCCACGGCGACGCCGGCCCGACTGCGGGTGGAGGTCCAGGACTTCGCCTCGGAGGATCTGCCCGCGCCGTACGTACCGAACGCCGACGACGGTACGCACGGCAGGGGGCTGATCCTGGTCCGGAGCCTGGCCGACGCCTGGGGCGTGGAGGCACAGGCCCTGGGCAAGGTCGTCTGGTTCGAGCTGCACGGCGGAAGGCGCTGAGGGGCCCTCCGCCGCGCGGCGCTCTCAGCCGAACTGCTGCTCCAGATCCTTCAGTTTCTGTTCCAGCGAGTCGAGCCGGGGGAGTGTCTGGGTGTCGTCCTCGGCGGTGAGGTCGACGGTCCTCGGGTCACTTCCCTGGCTCGAAGCGTCCGGGCTCTTCGAGCTCGAACCGTCCGCCTGCTTCGGGCCGACGGCTTGCAGGGATGGCCGGGGTCGCAGAGGCAGCTGACCCGGCTCTGCTATGGCGGGCTCCGCGACGGCCGGCGCCGCGCCGCCCGAGGCGAGGGCGGGCACATCAACCTGCCGGTCGCCCCGTCCACCGCGTCCCCAGACCCGGTTCTGCCGGTTCAGGGCCTTGATGCGGGCCCGGTCCAGCTTCTCCTGGTCGCGTCGGCGGAGCCGGTCCTGCTCACGCTCCCTGCGATCCTCCCGCACCTCGTCCACCGCCTCGTCCAGGGTGCGGACGCCCTCCAGGAGCATCAGCGACCAGGCGCCGAAGGTCTCCCTGGGCGCCCGCAGCCAGCGGACGATCCGGATCTGCGGCAACGGACGGGGCACCAGGCCCTGTTCGCGCAGCGCGGCGCGGCGGGTCTGCTTCAGCGCGCGGTCGAAGAGCACCGCGGCCGAGAGGGACATCCCCGCGAAGAAGTGCGGTGCGCCCGCGTGGTCCATGCCCCGGGGGGCGTGCACCCAGTTGAACCAGGCGGCGGCCCCGGCGAAGGTCCACACCAGCAGCCGGGAGCCGAGCGCCGCGTCTCCGTGGCTCGCCTCCCGTACGGCCAGCACGGAACAGAACATCGCGGCCCCGTCCAGCCCGAACGGGACCAGATACTCCCAGCCTCCGGTGAGGTTCAGGTTCTGCCGGCCGAAGCCGACGAGCCCGTGGAAGGAGAGCGCGGCGGCGACCGCCGCGCAGCAGAACAGCAGGACGTAACTGGCGGTGGCGTACAGCGCTTCCTTGCGTCTGCGGCGCTCCTCGCTGCGTTCCCAGGAGTCGTCGGCCGCGGCCTTGCCGGCGGCACGCTTGCCGCGTGCGACCACCGTCACCGCCGCCATGACTCCCACGAGCAGTACGGCGCCCGGAAGCAGCCAGTCAAGCGATATGTCGGTCAGTCTCATGCGCGGTCCCTTGCGTCACGTAGGGCGTTTCGTGCGCCATCGTGACGGAATTCCCGTGCCGCTCCGGTGGTTTCGGGACAAGAGCACGCCATGGGGGTGGGAGAGGCTATCGATGGGTGGAATCTTCTCGAACGGCCGCTCGGTCGAGCCGGGTCGCGTTCGATTCCACGTCATCCGGACGGGCGGTGTGGACCAGGAAGCTGGGCTACGGGACAGCGCTGAGCTTCCGCACCCGGTCCGCGTCGCAGGTACGCGGACAGGTCACACAGGTGTCCTCGGGGCGCAGCGTGTAGAAGAGGCAGCAGCTCGCCCGGTCCCGGGTCGGCAGCGACCGGCCGTCGGGTCCGGTCAGCTCGCGGAAGCCCGCGGTGCCGACGTACGGCTTCGTCGTACCGGGGAGCAGCAGCTCCAGCTCGGCCATGGCGCGGCGCTCCTCGCCCAGCAGATGCGCGACGTACCAGAGGCCCTCGACGATCTCGTCGGTCGCCATCCCCCACAGCGCCCGCTTCCCGCGCCGCATGCGCGGCCCGAAGCCCTCCAGCACCGGACCGAGGTGCTCGGTCAGGGAGGTCAGGACCTCGGCCCGCAGCGCCGCCTCGTCCGCGACGACCCGGGCCCCGGGCAGAGTGGCGGCCGGGTCGTCCGGCAGGCAGGCGAATTCCCGGACCCGCACGGTCAGATGCCCCAGCGCCCGCTGGAAGGCCACGTCCTCGACCGGGATCCGTGGCACCCGACGCTGCAGGAACCAGGGCACCGTCACCAGCAGACAGGCGGGCCAGGCGTACCGGTGCAGACCGAAGCTCGCCACCACGTCCGGACGGCCCTGCTGACCGTAGTCGCGCAGTACTTGGGCGTTGTCCCAGGCGAGGAAGGCGTCCACGGCGTGACCGCCGGCGGCCAGCTCCGCCGCACCGACCCAGCCAGCTCCGGACGGGGCCACGGCGTCACCGTCGAGCACGTCGGCCCGCAGACCGGGGAACACCTCGGTCAGGCGGGTGTACGCGGCGGTCACGGGGGACGTCGCGGTGCGGGTGAACGGCGGAGAGAGGGTCATGCAGGGGACCACCGAATCGGGATCGTTTGCAGGTAAGGCTTACCTTACCCGATGCCATCGATGTTTGAACCGCAGCCTCCTGCCTCTATCGTGCACAGGAGGTCCGGCGCACGCGAGTCGGCCCGAGGCAGGCGGAGGAGGTCCGGGTGGAGCAGGCCAGCGCGCGCGAGAGCGCACGTCCGGCGTACGCCCTGGGAGCGTTCCCGCGCACTGCGGCGGAAGGCCGGATGCCGGAGTGCCGGGTGCCGGAACAGGCCCGGGGCGAGCGGACCGGCTGCGAGCGGGCCGACGGGCGCCCGGCCGAGGGCGACCAGGCCGCCCGGGGCGAGCACACCCACAGCGAGCCTCCCGCGCCGCGCGCCGTCGTCCAGCGCCACTCCGTCCGCGGCCAGATCCTGGACGCCCTGCGCGCCGCCCTCGTCGACGGTGAGCTGGTGCCCGGCCAGGTGTACTCCGCCCCCGCGCTCGGCGCCCGCTTCGGGGTCTCCGCCACGCCGGTGCGCGAGGCCATGCAGCGGCTGGCCGTCGAGGGAGCCGTCGAGGTCGTGCCGAACCGCGGCTTCCGGGTCAGCGAACGCGGCCCCCGCGAACTGGCCGAACTGGCCGAGGTGCGGGCGCTGATCGAGGTCCCGGTGATGCTGAGCCTGGCCCGTACGGTCCCGGCGCACCGCTGGAGCGGCCTGCGCCCGCTGGCGGAGGCCACGGTCACGGCGGCGGCCGAGGGCGACCGGGCCGCCTACGCCGAGTCGGACCGGGCCTTCCACCGCGCGGTCCTCATGCTGTCGGGCAACGAGCAGCTCGTGACCGTCGCCGACGAACTGCACCGGCGCTCCCAGTGGCCGCTGGTGTCGGGCCCCGCCACCCGCCGCGCCGACCTGTTGGCCGACGCCTCCGAGCACACCGCCCTGCTCGACGCCCTCGTCTCCCAGGACCTCGCCGTCGTCCAGGCCCTGGTCCGCGAACACTTCGCCGGCGCCGACGGCTGACCGGGGCGGTGTCCGCGGACCCCAGGGGGCTTCGGACGCCCCTGCCTCAGCTCGCCTCGGCGGTGCGCGGGGCCGGGGGGCCGAGGTAGGGGGCCAGCCAGGTGGGCACACCGCCCAGCAGCCGGAACAGCCGACCGGCCTCGGCCCGCAGCCGCGCCGCCTCCGGCTCCTCCTCCGTCTCCGCGAGGGAGATCAGCGCCGGGGCCGTACCGACCAGGAACCCCAGCTCCTCCCGGATCCGCAGCGACTCCGCGAAGCCGTGCCGGGCCTCGGCCAGCTCCCCCTCACGCAGGGCGAGCGCCGCCAGATGCCGCCAGGTGGACGAGAGGAGCAACTCGTCGCCCCGGTTGGCCGCACCGGCGTGCGCCCGGCGGAACGCGGCGCGCGCCGACTGCGGCGACTCCGCGATGTTCTGGGCGATCAGCCCGCGCCGGAAGTCCAGCAGCGGCCGGGCCGGGGACGCGGGCGCCAGCAGCGCCGCCGACCGGCTCAGCGCCACGCTCGCCTCGTCGGCCCGGTCCCGTACCGCCAGGAGGGTCGAGGCGTACGCCAGATGGCCCCGCTCGGAGGCGGCGGACCCGCGCTCGTCGTCGCTGCGGGCGATGGCCTCCGCCGTGCGCAGGGCGTCCTCTGCGTCGGTCCAGCCCTGTCCGGTGTAGAGACACCGCTCGGTCAGCAGCGCGGTGCGCTGGAGAGCGGCGGCCGGTTCGGTGCTCGCGTCGTGCTCCAGCAGTGCGGCCGCGTCCGTCCAGCAGGCGCGTGAGCGCAGCCGCCATACCGCGGTCTGGAGCGGAGGATCGTCATCTGCTGTCGTTCCGGAACCAGACATGGCGGTATGCGCCACATTGCCCTCCCCGAGCGCGCCATTGTGCTGTTGGGTACGGCGCATCTCAGCACGGATTGGCACGCCGGGCCAAGGGGTCCGGGCAATGTCAGGTGAAAGATTTCACAATCGGCCGGAGTGCGACGGGGCCCCGCCGGGCCCCGTGCGCGGCCCGAAGATCAGCTCATGCGCAGGGCGAGGAAGAAGTCGAGCTTGTCCTCCAGGCGCGAAAGGTCACGCCCCGTCAACTGCTCGATCCGCCCGACGCGATACCGCAACGTGTTGACGTGCAGGTGCAGCCGGGCCGCGCAGCGGGTCCAGGACCCGTCGCAGTCCAGGAAGGCCTCCAGCGTCTCGATCAGCTCCGCCCGGTGGCGCCGGTCGTAGTCGCGCAGCGGGTCCAGCAGCCGGGCGGTGAAGGCGCGCCGGACGTCGTCGGGGACGAACGGCAGCAGCAGTACGTGCGAGGCCAGTTCGTGGTGCCCGGCCGCGCAGACCCGTCCCGGACGGGCCGCGGCCACCCGGCGGGCGTGCCGGGCCTCCTCCAGCGCGCCGCGCAGACCTTCGGCGGAATGAACGGCCGCGCTGACACCCAGTGTCAGCCGGCCGTCGTCGGCGAGTCCCGCGGAGAGCGGTTCGCGCACGGAGGCGAGCAGCGCGTCGGCGTGCAGCCCGGGATCCGCGTCGAGGGCGTCGGCGTCCTCGACGCCCGCCCGCGCGGCATCGCTCGAAGCGCCCTCCCCGGACTCCGCGGCCACGGTGGTGAGCGCGGGCAGCGGCACCAGGGCGATGGCCTCCTCGCCCGTGTGGGCGACGGCGATCCGGTCGGCCGAGTCGGGGCCGCTGACCGCCGGGTCGACGAGGATCTCCTCCAACAGCGCCTGGGCCACCGGACCGCTCGCGATGTCGCCCACGGCGGCCCCCTGGCCCGCGGCGCTCCAGTCGACCCGGGCCACCACCACCTGCCACTGCGGGGCCACGCCGAGGCCGGGCAGCAGGACCGGCGCGGCGACCCGCAGCCTGGCCGCGATCTCGGCGGGGGCGGCGCCCGCCTGGACCAGCTCCAGGACCTCCTGGGCGAGCCTGCGGCGTACGGTACGGGCCGCGTCGCGGCGGTCGCGCTCGACCGCGATCAGCTGGGTGACGCCCTGGAGCAGGTCCAGCCGGGCGGCGGGCCAGTCCGAGGCGTCGGCCTCGACCGCCAGCAGCCAGTCGGAGAGCACCGACTCCCGTACGTCGCGGGCCGCCGGCACCGCACCCCGGCCGGTGTTCCGGATCGGGAAGAGCGAATACGTCGTGCCCGCGACCGCCGCCCGGTGCGGGCCTCGGCGGCCGGTACGGGTCGCGGCCAGGTGGTGCCCGGCCAGCGCCGCGCCCAGCGGTCCGGGCAGCGGGGTGCCCGCCCCGGCGATCTGGCGGCCGGTGGGGGAGAGCACCCAGGCCCGTAGGTCCAGATCGGAGGTGAGGAGGTCCAGGACCACCTCGGGGCCGCCGCCCGCCGGACCCGAGGTCATCAGCCGTCGGTGCCGGTCCACCACGGCTGCCAGATCGCCCGCTCGCTCGCCGGAGACCTGACGGACGACGTACTCGGTGATCGTTGCGAAAGCAACGGTCTCATTCACGGCGAAGAGCGGGAGGCGGTGCTGCCTGCACGCCTCGACCAGATCGCCGGGGATATCGCCGAGCTCCGCCTCGCCGGCCGCGAGACCGGCCACCCCCGCGCCCGCCAGGATCCGGACGAACGGTTCGGAGTCCGCCGCGTCCCGGCGCCAGGCGAGGCCCGTGAGCACCAGCTCCCCGCCGGAGAGGTAGCGGCTGGGATCGCGCAGGTCGGTCGTCATGACGCCCCGGACCGAGCGGTCCAGCTCGTCCTCGCCGCCGAGCAGCCGCAGGCCCAGCGCGTCGTTCTCCAGCAGTGCGCGCAGCCGCATCTCGTCGCCGCCGATCTTTCCGTAGGGGAGCAGGTGAAGTTCGTGAAGGAGCAGGTGGGGGTGGAAGCGGGTGAAGGAGGTCGTGGGGTGGGGGAGCCGTGAGGGATACGGGTATCTGTTGATTGCGGCGAGGTTACTGATTCCCGCCATTCGTTCGAATCTACAAGACGAGGACGGACACCAGCCAACTCCTTCAGTGTTTCGGTGACTGCACCGGTAGGAGCAGGGCTTGTGTACTGGGCCACACACCACGTGAACACCACATGAACGAGCCAGTCGAGGGCCGGCCGCCCCCAGCCCCGGCGAACGACCCGATTGAGAAGAAGAGAGCCACTCATGGACTTCCTTCGCCCCGCCAGCTGGGAGGAGGCGCTCGCCGCCAAGGCCGAGCACCCCACCGCTGTGCCCATCGCGGGCGGCACCGATGTGATGGTCGAGATCAACTTCGACCACCGGCGGCCCGAGTACCTCCTGGACCTGAACCGCATCGGTGAGCTGTCCGAGTGGGAGGTGGGCCAGGAGAGCGTGCGGCTCGGCGCCTCCGTGCCGTACAGCAGCATCATGGAGCACCTGCGCACCGAGCTGCCCGGCCTGGCGCTGGCCTCGCACACCGTCGCCTCCCCGCAGATCCGCAACCGCGGCGGCGTCGGCGGCAACCTCGGCACCGCCTCGCCGGCCGGGGACGCCCACCCGGCCCTGCTCGCGGCCGACTGCGAGGTCGAAGCCGAATCCGTACGCGGAACGCGGCTGATTCCCATCGACGCCTTCTACACAGGGGTCAAGCGCAACGCCCTGGCGCCGGACGAGCTGATCCGCGCCGTGCACATCAGGAAGGCCGACGGACCCCAGCAGTACTCCAAGGTGGGCACCCGCAACGCCATGGTCATCGCCGTCTGCGCGTTCGGTATCGCCCTGCACCCCGAGACCCGCACCGTGCGCACCGGCATCGGCTCGGCCGCCCCGACCCCGGTCCGGGCCAAGGAGGCCGAGGAGTTCCTGAACGCCGCTCTCGAAGAGGGCGGGTTCTGGGAGAACGGCAAGATCATCACCCCCGCGATCGCCAAGCAGTTCGCCGCCCTCGCGTCCGGCGCCTGCAACCCGATCGACGACGTGCGCGGCACGGCGAAGTACCGCAGGCACGCGGTCGGCATCATGGCCCGCCGCACGCTCGGCTGGGCCTGGGAGCAGTACCGCGGCGCGGGCCGCACGCTGGAAGGAGCTGCGTAACCATGCGAGTCAATTTCACGGTCAACGGCCGTCAGCAGGAAGCCGACGATGTGTGGGAGGGCGAGTCCCTCCTGTACGTCCTGCGTGAGCGCATGGGCCTGCCCGGCTCCAAGAACGCCTGCGAGCAGGGCGAGTGCGGATCCTGCACCGTTCGCCTCGACGGCGTCCCGGTCTGCGCGTGCCTCGTCGCCGCCGGCCAGGTCCAGGACCGCGAGGTCGTCACCGTCGAGGGCCTGGCCGACTACGCCAAGCACCGCGAGGACGCCCACCCCGGCGGCGGCTGCGCCTCCGGCGCCTGCGGCACCACCCTGGACGCCGCCAAGCGCTGGCAGTCCAAGCCCACCGACGGCCAGACCGGCGAGGCCGTCGGACTCTCCCCGATCCAGCAGGCGTTCATCGACGCCGGAGCCGTCCAGTGCGGCTTCTGCACCCCCGGCCTGCTGGTCGCGGCCGACGAGCTGCTGGAGAACACCCCCTCGCCGTCCGACCAGGACATCCGTGAGGCGCTCTCCGGCAACCTGTGCCGCTGCACGGGTTACGAGAAGATCCTCGACGCGGTCCGCCTCGCGGCCGCCCGTCAGGAAGAGGCGGTCCAGTCATGACGACGCCCCCCGAAGCCACGACGCGCCCCGAGGCCACGGTGCCCAGGGCCCAGACCGTACCGGCCGGCACCCCCACCAAGATCACCCAGGGTTCGCCCACCAAGGGCGGCATCGGCGAGTCCACGCTCCGCCCCGACGGCACCCTCAAGGTCACCGGCGAGTTCGCGTACTCCTCCGACATGTGGCACGAGGACATGCTGTGGGGCCAGACGCTGCGCTCCACCGTCGCGCACGCCGAGATCGTCTCCATCGACACCTCCGAGGCGCTCGCCACGTCCGGCGTCTACGCGGTGCTGACCTACGACGACCTGCCCGCCGAGATGAAGAACTACGGCCTGGAGATCCAGGACACCCCGGTTCTCGCCCACGGCAAGGTCCGCCACCACGGTGAGCCGGTCGCCATCGTGGCCGCCGACCACCCGGAGACCGCGCGCCGCGCCGCCGCCAAGATCAAGATCGAGTACCGCGAGCTGCCGCTCGTCACCGACGAGGCCTCGGCGACCGCTCCCGACGCCGTGCTCGTGCACGAGGGCCGCGACGACCACCACATCGGTCACGTCCCGCACCCCAACATCGTGCACCGTCAGCCGATCATCCGCGGCGACGCCGACGAGGCGGCGAAGCGGGCCGACGTCATCGTCACCGGCGACTACACCTTCGGCATGCAGGACCAGGCCTTCCTCGGCCCCGAGTCCGGCCTCGCGGTGCCCTCCGAGGACGGCGGCGTCGAGCTGTACGTCGCCACCCAGTGGCTGCACTCGGACCTCGGCCAGATCGCCCCCGTCCTCGGCCTGCCCGAGGACAAGGTCCGCATGACGCTCTCCGGCGTCGGCGGGGCCTTCGGCGGCCGCGAGGACATCTCGATGCAGATCCACGCCTGCCTGCTGGCCCTCCGCACCGGCAAGCCCGTCAAGATCGTCTACAACCGGTTCGAGTCCTTCTTCGGACACGTCCACCGGCACCCGGCGAAGCTCCACTACGAGCACGGCGCCACCAAGGACGGCAAGCTCACGCACATGAAGTGCCGCATCGTCCTGGACGGCGGGGCCTACGCCTCCGCCTCCCCGGCGGTCGTCGGCAACGCCTCCTCGCTCTCGGTCGGCCCGTACGTCATCGAGGACGTCGACATCGAGGCGATCGCGCTCTACACCAACAACCCGCCCTGCGGGGCGATGCGCGGCTTCGGCGCGGTCCAGGCGTGCTTCGCGTACGAGGCGCAGATGGACAAGCTGGCGGCCAAGCTGGACATGGACCCGGTGGAGTTCCGGCAGCTCAACGCCATGGAGCAGGGAACCCTGCTGCCCACCGGCCAGCCCTGCGACTCGCCGGCCCCGGTCGCCGAACTGCTGCGCCGGGTCAAGTCCCGGCCGCTGCCGCCCGAGCAGCAGTGGCTGGCGGCGGGCAGCGAGGGCACCTCCGTGGACGTCCGCGCGCTGCCCGGCGGGCTCTCCAACACCACCCACGGCGAAGGCGTCGTGCGGGGTGTCGGTTACGCGGTCGGCCTGAAGAACGTCGGCTTCTCCGAGGGCTTCGACGACTACTCCACCGCCCGTGTGCGGATGGAGGTCATCAACGGCGAACCGGTCGCCACCGTGCACACCGCGATGGCCGAGGTCGGCCAGGGCGGCGTCACCGTCCACGCCCAGATCGCCCGCACCGAACTCGGTGTCAACCAGGTCACCATCCACCCGGCCGACACCCGCGTCGGCTCCGCCGGATCCACCTCGGCCTCCCGCCAGACGTACGTCACCGGCGGCGCGGTCAAGAACTCCTGCGAAGCCGTACGGGAGAAGGTCCTGGAGCTGGGCCGCACCAAGTTCGGCACCTACCACCCGGCCTGGGCCACCGCCGAACTCCTCCTGGAGGGCGGCAAGGTCGTCACCGACGGCGGTGAAGTGCTCGCCGACGTGGCCGATGTGCTGGAGGACGAGGCGATCGACATCGAGCTGGAGTGGCGCCACCGGCCCACCGAGGCGTTCGACCTGCGCACCGGACAGGGCAACGGCCACGTCCAGTACTCCTTCGCCGCGCACCGCGCGGTCGTCGAGGTCGACACCGAACTGGGCCTGGTCAAGGTCATCGAACTGGCCTGCGCCCAGGACGTCGGCAAGGCGCTCAACCCGCTCTCCGTCCTCGGCCAGATCCAGGGCGGCACCCTCCAGGGCATGGGGGTCGCCGTGATGGAGGAGATCATCGTCGACCCGAAGACCGCGAAGGTGCGTAACCCGTCCTTCACGGACTACCTCCTGCCCACCATCCTCGACACGCCGACCATCCCCGTCGACGTGCTCGAACTCGCCGACGAGAACGCCCCGTACGGGCTCCGCGGCATCGGCGAGGCCCCCACCCTGTCGTCCACCCCGGCCGTCCTCGCGGCGATCCGGAACGCGACGGGTCTTGAGCTCAACAGGACACCGGTGCGGCCCGAACACCTCACCAGCACCTGAGAGCCTGCCGGGCGACCTCCCACCGGTCGTCGCCCGGCAGCTCCGAGCGGTCCCCCCCCGAACTCTCCGGGCGGTGCGCAGCGCCGAGAACGTCACACTTTTCCGCACCCCGCACCGTCCGGAGACACCAAGTACCGCACCGCTCGCGGTTCTTCGCCGTGCCGAGCGCACGGCACCGCCTCACGGACCATCCGTGCCGCCGGCACATCCGTTCTGCTTCAACAGTCCGTCCCGGCCGTCCCCGGGTCGTGCAGCCGACGCAGTCATCCCAAATCCCGCATTCAGGAATCTCCAAGCGGGTGCCCCTGTGAACCTTGGGAGTCAGGCATCATGACCCAGCAGTCAGTGGAACCGAAGACCAGCGCGGAGGCAGCGGGCCCCGGCTCGCGCGTCCCCGCCGGAAGATCATGGCTCGACCGGTACTTCCACATATCCGAACGAGGATCCACGGTCGCGCGTGAGCTGCGCGGCGGCGTCACGACCTTCATGGCCATGGCGTACATCCTTCTGCTCAACCCGCTGATCCTGGGCGGGGAGGACGTCAACGGCAACCTCCTCAGCCAGCCCGGCCTGATCACCGCGACCGCCTTCGCGGCGGCCGCGACGACCCTGCTCATGGGCTTCGTCGGCAAGGTGCCCCTGGCGCTCGCCGCCGGGCTCAGCGTCTCCGGTGTGCTCGCGTCGCAGGTCGCGCCCAACATGACCTGGCCACAGGCCATGGGCATGTGTGTGATCTACGGTGTGGTGATCTGCCTCCTGGTGGTCACCGGCCTCCGCGAGCTGATCATGAACGCGATCCCGCTCGCGCTCAAGCACGGCATCACCATGGGCATCGGGCTCTTCATCGCCCTCATCGGCCTCTACAAGGCCGGATTCGTCCACCAGGGCGTGGCGACCCCGGTCTCGCTGGGCCCGGCCGGTGAACTCGCCGGCTGGCCCGTCCTGATCTTCTGCGTGACGCTTCTGCTCATCTTCATGCTCCAGGCGCGCAACATCCCCGGCGCGATCCTCATCGGCATCGCCGTCGGTACCGTGGTCGCGATCATCATCAACGCGATCGTCGACATCGACCCCAAGACGTGGAGCAGCGGCCCGCCGGAGCTGGAGGGCAGCGCGGTCTCCACCCCCGACTTCTCGCTCTTCGGGAACGTCGAGTTCGGCGGCTGGGGAGACGTCGGTGTGATGACGGTCGGCATGATCGTCTTCACCCTGGTGCTGGCAGGCTTCTTCGACGCGATGGCCACCATCATCGGCGTCGGCACCGAGGCCAAGCTCGCCGACGACAAGGGCCGCATGCCGGGCCTGTCCAAGGCGCTGTTCATCGACGGCGCCGGCGGCGTCATCGGCGGTGTCGCCTCGGGCTCCGGCCAGACGGTCTTCGTCGAATCGGCCACCGGAGTCGGCGAAGGGGCCCGGACCGGGCTCGCCTCCGCCGTCACCGGGCTCTTCTTCGCCGCCTGCCTCTTCTTCACCCCGCTCACCGCGATCGTGCCGACCGAGGTGGCCTCCGCCGCCCTCGTCGTCATCGGCGCGATGATGATGCAGAACGCCCGGCACGTGGACTGGAGCGACCGCTCGGTCGCCATCCCCGTCTTCCTGACCGTGGTCCTGATGCCCTTCACGTACACCATCACCACCGGTGTCGCCGCGGGTGTCATCGCGTACAGCGCCATCAAGCTCGCCCAGGGCCGGGCCCGCGAGGTCGGGGCCTTCATGTGGGGGCTGACGGTGATCTTCATCGTCTTCTTCGCCCTCAACCCGATCGAGAGCTGGCTGGGCGTCCACTGACGCCCGGGCCCCCTTCCCCGCTTAAGGAGATACGCCATGCTGGACATCGCCGAAGAGCTGCACCGGTGGGTCTCGCAGGGACGCGAGTTCGCCGTCGCCACCGTTGTGGCGGTCGGCGGCAGCGCGCCCCGGCAGCCCGGTGCCGCCCTCGCCGTCGACCGCGACGGCACGGCCATCGGTTCGGTGTCCGGCGGATGCGTGGAGGGGGCCGTCTACGAACTGTGCCAACAGGCCCTGGACGACGGGAAGTCCGTCCGCGAGCGCTTCGGCTACAGCGACGAGGACGCCTTCGCGGTCGGTCTGACCTGCGGCGGCGTCATCGACATCCTGGTGACACCGGTACGGACGGACGACCTCGCCCGCCCGGTGTTCGCCGCCGCGCTCGCGGCTGCCGCGCAGGGGACGGCGGCCGCGCTGGCGCGGGTCACGGACGGACCCGGGGAACTGCTCGGACTCCCGCTCCTGGTCCGCGCCGACGGCAGTCACGAGGGCGGGCTCGGCGGCCATCCGGCGCTCGACCGGACCGCCGCCGCCGAGGCCCGCGCCCTGCTGGACGCGGGCCGCACCGGGCCGCTCGCCATCGGCGCGGAGGGCTCGCGCTGCGGTCGGCCGATCGAGCTGCTGGTCGAGTCCAGCGTTCCGCCGCCCCGCATGATCGTGTTCGGCGCCATCGACTTCGCCGCCGCGCTGGTCCGCGCCGGGAAGTTCCTCGGCTACCGGGTCACCGTCTGCGACGCCCGCCCGGTCTTCGCCACCGCGGCACGCTTCCCCGAGGCCGACGAGATCGTCGTCGACTGGCCCCACCGCTACCTCGCCGAAACCGCGACCGACGCGCGTACGGTGCTCTGCGTCCTCACCCACGACGCCAAGTTCGACATCCCGCTGCTGGAGGCCGCCCTGCGCCTCCCGGTCGCCTACGTCGGCGCGATGGGCTCCCGCCGCACCCACCTGGACCGCGACGAGCGGCTGCGCGAGGTCGGCCTCACCGACCGTGAACTGGCCCGGCTGCACTCGCCGATCGGCCTCGACCTCGGCGCCCGTACGCCGGAGGAGACGGCCCTGTCCATCGCCGCCGAGATCGTCGCGGTCCGGCGCGGCGGCAGCGGCGTACCGCTCACCGGGGCCCATACCCCCATCCATCACGACAGCAGCGGCCAGCCGCTCGCCTCGGTGGCCTGAAGCGCCCGTCAACGCCCCGCCCACCTCGGGCGGGTTACCGCCACGGCGGTTTTCCGCCCGCCCGAAACGCAGCGGTCACCCCGGATTTGCCGGTAGATCAGCTGCATGACTTCTTCCCCCTCCTCCGTTCCCGGCCGGGCGAGATCCGCTCGCCCAGGACGCAGAGCCCTGCTCCTGGCGACCTCTGCGGCCCTGCTGGGCGGCATGCTGGTCCCCTTCGCGGGCACCGCCGGCGCCGCCCCCGCACCCCGCGACGGGACCCCGCGTTCCGACGTACGCACCGAGAGCCACACCGTCACCCTGATCACCGGTGACGTCGTGCGCTACGTGGACGGCCCCGGCGCCCAGGACACCGTCACCGTGGACCGCCCCGACGGCGCGAGCGGCGGCGTCCGCATCCAGCAGGCGGGCGAGGACGTGTACGTCCTGCCCGACGAGGCCACCACGCTGATCACGGCGGGCACTTTGGACCGACGGCTGTTCAACGTCTCGGCCCTGGTGCGGATGGGATACGACGACGAGGGCACCGGCTCCGTCCCGCTCATCGCCACCTACCCGCCCGCACGCGCCAAGGCCCTGCCCACCGCCCCACGCGGCGTCCGCACCCTCGAATCCGTCAACGGGGCCGCGCTCACGGCCGACAAGGACGACGCGCGGACGTTCTGGAACGCCATCACCCGTTCGGACAAGGCCCGTTCACTCGACGGCGGGATCGCGAAGCTCTGGCTGGACGGCCGCTCCGAGGCGCTGCTGACCGAGTCGGTGCCGCAGGTGGGCGCCCCGCAGGCCTGGGCCGCCGGCTTCGACGGCAAGGGCGCCAAGGTCGCCGTCCTGGACACCGGCATCGACGCCGACCACCCGGACGTCGAGGACCGCGTCGTCGGCGCCCGCAGCTTCGTCCCGGGCGAGGAGGTCGACGACAAGAACGGCCACGGCACGCACGTCGCCTCCACCATCGCCGGATCCGGCGCCGCCTCCGAGGGCGCCAACAAGGGCGTCGCCCCGGCCGCCGACCTGCTCGTCGGCAAGGTCCTCAGCGACGAGGGCTCCGGCGCGGACTCCGGGATCATCGAGGCCATGGAGTGGGCCAAGGCCGAAGGCGCCGACGTCGTCTCCATGAGCCTCGGCTCCCCGGTACCCGACGACGGCACCGACCCGATGTCCCAGGCCGTGAACGCCCTCTCGGCGGACGGCGGGCCGCTCTTCGTGATCGCCGCGGGCAACGCGTACGGGGCGGGCACCATCGGCTCACCCGGCTCCGCCGAGCAGGCGCTCACCATCGCCGCCGTCGACAAGCAGGACGGCCGCGCCGACTTCTCCTCGATGGGCCCGCTGGTCCGCTCGCACGGCCTGAAGCCCGACCTGTCGGCCCCCGGCGTCGACATCAACGCCGCGGCCTCGCAGTCGATCCCCGGCATCGAGGGCATGTACCAGTCGATGTCCGGCACCTCGATGGCCACTCCCCATGTGGCGGGAGCCGCGGCGATCCTGAAGCAGCGTCACCCCGACTGGTCCGGTCAGCGCATCAAGGACGCGCTGATGACCTCGTCCAAGAAGCTCGACGCGTACACCCCGTACGAGCAGGGCACCGGCCGGCTCGACGTGAAGGCGGCGATCGACACGACGATCGAGGCCACCGGCTCGGTCCAGGTCGCCTCCTACGACTGGCCGCACAGCCCGTCCGACCCGGTCGCCGAACGCACCATCACCTACCGCAACTCGGGTGACACGGACATCACGCTGAACCTGGCCACCGACACCGACGCGGCGGCGTACACCCTCTCCACCGACACGCTGACCGTCCCGGCCGGCGGCACCGCCGAGGCGGTCCTGTCCCTGGACCCGGCGAAGGCCGCCAACGACACCACCTTCTCCGGCCAGGTCGTCGCCACCGACACCTCGGGCGCCACCGTCGCGCACACCGGCTTCGCGTTCACCAAGGAGAGGGAGCTGCACGACCTGACGCTCAAGCTCCGCGACCGGTCGGGCAAGCCGATGGACGGCCTCGTCGTCCTCGCCGAGCTGGGCGACCCGCAGCTCGGCCTCGTCCAGGTCAGCGGCGGCGAGACCACCCTGCGCCTGCCGCCCGGCAACTACACCACCTGGGCCTCCGTGGACATCGACGGCGACCGCCCCGACTCCAAGGCCGTCGCGTTCCTCGCGGCCCCCGAGACGATCCTGACCGGCGCCACCACCGTCACCCTCGACGCCTCCAAGGCCCGCAAGATCGACGTGCGCACCCCCAAGGAGACCGAGACCCGCCAGCTCCGCTACGACATGGCGCGCACCGCCCCGGACGGCACCGTCCAGCGCGACGCGTACCAGATACCGCCCGTCTACGACCAGCTGTGGGCGAGCCCCACCAAGAAGGTCACGCAGGGCGGTTTCAGCTTCCTGACCCGCTGGCGACAGGGCGAGGAGCTGATCGACGTCGAGGCGGACGGCCGCGACGTGCCGGTCTTCGTCCAGGGTGGCTCGCCGGTCGCCGAGGACAGCCGACAGAAGCTCAAGTCGGTGTACGTGGGCAACGGTGCTCCGGCGGACTACCGGGGAGTGAACGCGCGCGGCAAGGCCGTCGTCATCACCCGTAGCGCCGACGTCACCCCCGCCGAACGCCTCGCGGCGGCGCTGGCGGCCGGGGCCGAGGCCCTGTTCGTCGTCAACGACGAGCGCGGCGTGGCGATGGAGAGCTACACCCCGTACGGCGAGGAGACCACCATCCCGGTCGCCTCCGTCCAGACCTCCGCGGGCGAGAGCCTGATAAGGGCGGCGCAGCGCGGCAAGAAGGTCCAGGTCGACCAGAAGAAGTTCGCGGACTACCTGTACGACCTGGTGGACCGCCACGACGGCACGATCCCGGACCGCTCGCTGGCGTTCGCCCCCTCGACCCGTCAGCTCGCGAAGGTGGAGAACACCTTCTACGGCCACAAGAAGACGCTCGGCGGCGGCTACCGCTACGACATCCCGGAGTACGGGCCCGGCCTCGGCTTCGAGGAGTACGAGCAGTTCCCGGACGTCCGCACCGAGTGGGTCAACCCGCTGCCGGGCGACTCGTTCTGGTACGAGAACCACTCGGTCCTCAACGCGGACCAGTCCGACCTGGCGCACGAAATGCGCAGCACCGAGCTGGACTACCGCGCGGGTGAGAACTACGGCGCCGAGTGGTTCGCCCCGGTGACGCGTCCCCGTCTCGGCACTGCCTACTGGGGTCCGTTCCGCACGGTGTACAACGACGTCCAGTTCAACATCACCCCGTGGACGGACGCGGGACCCGGCCACGCCGGCTCGATGCCCGACAACGAGTACGACACCACCTCCTTCGCCTTCTACCAGGGCGAGAAGGAACTGAGGAAGGGCGCGGGCCGGGCGAGCTACGTATTCGACCTCCCCACCGAGAAGCTGCCCTACCGCCTGGTCATCGACTCCCGGCGCGACGCGGAGACCTGGAAGACGTCGACCCGTACCCACTCCGAGTGGGGCTTCGTCTCCGGCGCGCTGGACGAGGGCGGCCCGTACCAGGCCGACATCCCGATGCTCCAGCTGGACTACGACGTCGACACCGACCTGGCGGGCGACGTCCGGGCCGGCCGCTCGACGGAGATCGGCCTCGCCTCCGGCACCCAGGAGTGGCTGCCGGGCGCGGTGCAGGCGAACAAGGCCTCGCTGTCGGTCAGTTACGACGACGGCAAGCACTGGTCGAAGGTGGACCTCCGCAAGAGGAAGACCGGCGAGTGGACCGCGAAGTTCCGCACCCCGTCGAAGGGCGCGACGTCGGTCTCTCTCAAGGCGCACGCGGAGGGCCCCGGCGGGCTCGTCGTCGACCAGGAGATCATCCGGGCCTTCGGCCTGAAGTGATCTGACGCACGTGGTCCCGCGCTCCCTCGGGAAGCGCGGGACCACGTGCGTCAGCCTCCGGCCGGCCCGGCGACGGGTGTCCGTCCGAACCGGGCCAGCAGATGCCAGACCCGCTTCAGGTCCTGTGCGTCGTGCCGCCCGGACCGCACCGCGCCGCCGATGATCCGGGCATCCAGCCACCCGTCGACCGCCAGGGCCGAACCGAGGGCGACGAACTCCGGCCCGCGGTAGCCGGGGTGGAGCCGTAGCTCCTCGACGGAGAGCCGGAACCCGGGGTGCCACTCCACGGGGCACGGCAGCAGACGGGCCGCCGCTTCCACCGCTGTCCCCCGGTATGCCGGGTCGAGCACGAGCGCCGCCACGTCCCGGTCCAGCCGGACCGGGGCGTGGAGCTGCGCCTCGATGTAGTCGTCCAGGGCGTCACGGCGGTCCGCCGCCGCCAGCTCGACGAGCCCCGACATCCGGGCCGCGACGCCGAAGCGCACGGGCTCGGCGGCGCTGTCCGGGTAGCAGAAGGTGGCCGAGCCGAGGACGTCCGCCACCAGCCTGAAGTGTGCGGACCCGAAGCGGGGAGCCGCGCCGTAGGGAGAGCGGTGAACGTCCAGCGCCCCGTAGACGGGCCGCTCGGCGGGCCCGGCGCGGTCGTACGCGCCTCCGAAGATCCGGCTCTCCCAGAGCCACCGGTCGCCGCCGGGGTGCGCGGTGAGCCCGCCGTTGCTGGTACCGGTCACGAACTGGGAGACGTACAGACCGTCTTCGCGCAGCCGTTCAAGGATCGGCCGCCCCGCCACCGCCCGGTCGGGGTGCAGGTTCAGGGTGACGCACGGCCCCGCGCCCAGGGGCGCGCCGAAGGCCAGCGAGGTGACATGTTCCCGTGCCCGCATGCGGGAAGAGGTGACCGGGAGACCGATGTTCATCGTGACAGTGTGACCGGACGGCTTCGCGGGAGCACGTGAATACCTCCGCCCCGCCGGTGCGGTTGGATATGCCCATGAGCGTTCACGACGTGGCCCGCAGGCTGCCGGGCATATCCGCCCTCACCGATCTCTGCCGCTCCCTGGCGATGCTCGACGCGATCCTGTGTCCCGAGTGGGACCACCGCTGGCACAGCTACGACGCGCAGTGGTCGCCGACGGAGGCGATGGCCTCGATGCGGGACGGATCGGGCGGGGAGTACTCCGTGGTCTTCTCCGCCGACGGGGCGTACGCGCGCGGCTTCGACCACGAGTCGCCGATGAGCCCGTACGTGGACGACGGCCCCTGGCCCGGGGTGCTCGACGAGGTGCCCGCCGTGTTCCGTCGTTACGTCGACGAGCCCTCGTTCACAGACGAGTTCGGCATGCCCGTCGTCACCGCCTGCCTCTGGCGCGCGAGCGACGACGACCGCTGGCGGGCGGGCGCCGTCGAGTTCCCGGAGGACGGTGAGGACTCCGACGGGGCCGACTGGCTCTTCCAACTCCTCGTCACGGGCACCCCCGAGTCCTACCAGGAGTGGGCCGAGGACCATTTCGAGGTCTCCGTCGACCTCGAAGCCGTACGCCACGTCTATGCGCTGCGACCGCTGACCGACGAGGTGATCGCCGCCCTCGCCCCCGACCGGGTCCCCGCCGAACTGGCCGAGGACGTCAAGGAGATCGGGTATCCGGTCGGCGCGGGGGAGTAGGCCGCGCCCCGGACACCGTGCGCCGCGTGCCGGTGGCGCCGCGGTCGCCGGGGCGCGGCGGGCCGGCGCCTCGGCCGTCGGCAGGCCCGGGCGAGCCCCTCCGGAGCAGGGGAGGGGCCCGCTCGGGCCGCGGCTCACTTCCCGCTCTGCAGGGCCTCCCACGTGGCCGGGCCCACCTTGCCGTCGACCGAGAGCTTCCGGCTGGTCTGGTAGCTGCGTACCGCCGTGTCCGTGGCCGGGCCGAAACTGCCGTCCACGCCGACGGTGGTGCCGAGCGCCGCCGTCAGGGACCGCTGGAGCCGCTTCACCGCGTCGCCCGAACTGCCCCGGGACAGCGCCGGGGTCGTGCCGGCCGACAGCAGGGCCGTCCAGGTCTTCGGGCCGACCGTTCCGTCGGCCTCCAGCGCGCGGGCCCGCTGGAACGCCTGCACCGCGCCCTCGGTGGTGGGCCCGAAGCTGCCGTCCGCCGCGCCCGCCTGGTAACCCTGGGCGTTGAGCAGCGTCTGCACGGCCTTGACCTGCGGGCCGGTGGAGCCGGACTGCTGGGTCGTGTACGTGGGGAAGGTCAGGCCGTCGCCGCCGCTGCCCGGGTCGCCGTCGATCAGCTCCATGTAGTGGTTCCAGTCCCAGTTGGGGCCGGGGTCCGTGTGGTCGGCGCCGGGCGCCTCGCTGTGGCCGATGATGTGCGACCGGTTCTTCGGGATGCCGTACCGCGCCGCGAGGTGCTTGGTGAGGGCGGCGGAGGACTGGTACATCGCTTCCGTGTACCAGGCCGGGTTGTCGACATAGCCCTCGTGCTCGATCCCGACGGACGAGGAGTTGGTGCCGCCGGCGTGCCAGGCGGTGTCCTTCTCCAGGACCGACTGGGTGACCTCACCGTCCGAGGAGCGGATCGTGTAGTGCGCGCTGACCTCCGAGGCCGGGTTCTGGTACCAGCTGATGGAACCGGCGTACGACCCCTGGGTGGTGTGGATGACCACCTTGTCGATGGCGGCCTTGCGGCCGACGACGAAGTTCCCTGAGTACGCGGGCACCCAGCGCGCCGAGGGGTAGTCCGGGCTCGCGGCGTAGACGTCGGACGCCGAAAGCGCACGCTTGTCCGGGGCGACCGGCCGGGAGGGCACGAGGACCTCCTCGCCGCCGGGCGCCGTGGCGGACACGCCCTCGGCGAGGGACGTGAAGACCGCGTCCGCGTAGAGCGCGGCGGCCGGCCCCTCGGCGGCGCTGTAGCGGGCCACCGCCGGATACCAGGAGTTCACGTCCCGGCGCTCGGCGGCGTCCAGGCCCAGCGCGTCGGCGTGGTCGCGCAGGACGGCCGCGCCGCCGAGGATGTTGGCCGTCGTGTCCCGGCGCAGCCGGGCCGCGCTCTCGCCGGTCAGCTCGGAGGCCTTCTCCAGGGAGCGATTGGCCGGGTTGCTCGCCAGATGCATCACGCCGTAGCCGTTCGCCTGACTGGGCGCGCCCGCGTGGCCGTCGAGACGGCTCTCGCCGTAGCCGACGGCGGCCAGCAGATCGCGCGGTACGCCGTACGCGTCCGCCGCTTCGGCGAACGCGCGGTTCATCGGGTCGGGCGTGTCCGCTCGCGGGGCGGCGGTCGCCGGGTGCCCGGTCGCGAGGAGGGCCGTGGCCGTGAGGGCCGCCACGGCACAGGCACAGGCGCGGGCCCGGGTTCGGGCGGCGGTGCGTAGGGGCATGAGGGCTCCTGCTCTGTGGGGGTGGGCGTGGGGGGAAGAGAAAAGCCCTCGGACCCGGGGTGGGCCAGAGGGATGCCGAGCACGGTCAGGCTATCGAGATGGAGTGGGCATGACAAAGAGTCGAAGGAGTGATTCTGCTGGCAACATCCTGCAAAAGCGCGGGAGTTGACTGCCGTGCTAGCCCTGTCGGGTGACGTCGAGCGTCACCCGACAGGGGAGCCGGCGAGGGTTGACGCGGGGCCGGACGCTACCAGCGGTCGCGGTGGATGACGTCCGCCACCGGCCGTCGCCGGACCGGGCCGAAACTGCCCGCGGGCCACCCCACCGGCACGGCGGCGAACGTCGCCATGTCCTCCGGGATGCCCAGCTCCCGCTTCCACTCCTGCTCCAGCATCAGGTGCCAGATGGTGATGTTCGCCGCGAGCCCCAGCCCCCGCGCCGCGAGCAGCAGGTTCTGCACCCCCGGATAGACGCAGGAGCCCTCGGCCAGTGCCTGGAAACGCGTCTGCGTGTCCATCATGTGCTGGGTGCCCGCCGGGCCGAGTGCCCGCGCCGACGCGGCCAGGCCCTCCTCGTCCAGGCGCGGCGCCGGGAAGCGGTAGCACGGCACGATCAGCACCGGGGTGTCGGCGAAGTGGTCGCGCTGATGCTCGATCGCCGCGACCATGCGGCCGTACGCCGCCTCGTCCATGCCCGCGGGGGCGTGCTTCCCGGTCGTCGCCAGATACGCGTCGACGCACCGCTTCCACAGCGGGGCGAGCCGCGCCATCACCTCGCGGTCGGTCACCACCACGTACTCGTAACACTGCATGTTGCCGCCGCTGGGCCCCCAGACGGCGGCCTGGATCAGCTGCTCGACCGTCTCGTCCGGCACCGCGTCCGGCTTGAGGCGGCGCATGGCGCGCATGGTGGACATGGTGTCGAAGAGCGCGGGACCGCCGAGGGCGGACGGGTCGGCCTGAACCGTTTCCATGGTCATGATCGCGGAGTTTAGGCAGGTCCCTCCGCCGGTGTCTCCCCACCCCGCGTGCGAAGGTGCGGCCCGAACCGATTCCCCTTGCGGCGGCGGCAGTTGGCGTCGTATCGTGCCCTTCAATGACTGACCAGTCAGTCATTCGACAGGGGGTCCATGACATGGCCAGAAGAGCCGACCCGGCGGCGCGCCGGGACCTGATCCTGAAGGCCGCGGTGCGGGTCTTCGCCCGGCAGGGATTCGCCGCGACCCGGGTGGACGACGTCGCCGGAGAGGCGGGCGTCGCCAAGGGCAGCGTCTATCTCCACTTCGACAGCCGGGACGCCTTGCTCGCGGCCGCCTTCGAGGAGTACAGAGCCCACTCGCGGGCGGTGATTGAGCAGGCCCGCTCCGGCCCGGGAGACGGACTGGAGCGGCTCGCCCGGCTGGTGCGGTCGGTGCTGGACATGGTCGTGACCGAGCCCGAACTCGCCCGGATCCTCATCGACCTGTGGGCCGCCGGGCGGCAGGGAGCCGCCTCCGGGGTGGACATCTCGGCCGTGTACCGGGAGTACCGCGCGGTGATCGCCGAACTGCTCGCCGACGCCGAGGCCGAGGGGGTCTGCCGCGCCGGGGTGGGCGCGGGGCACGCGGTGGTCGTCGTCGGGGCGATCGAGGGCTGTCTGGTGCAGTGGATCGTCGATCCCACGCTGCCGGTCGCGGAGTTGACGGCGCCTCTCCTCGACGTGTGCGTCGAAGGGCTGCGCCGCGGGGGAGCGGAATGAGGGCCGCGGGGGTCACAGCGGCCCGCCGGCTCGACGCGCTGCTGGTGGCCCCGGACGCCGAGCGGGGCGAGCGGATCATCTGTTACGCGGGGGCGCTCGGCGGCACCGTGCTCGCGACAGCCCTCGCCCTGCGCGCCCCGTACGCGTGGCCGGCGCTGACCGTGATCGCCGTGGTGGCCTTCGATCTGTTCGGTGGCACGGTCGTCAACGCCACCCGGTCCGCCAAGCGCCGGTTCCACCGGCCGGGGCGCTCCCGGCTCCACCACCTCGCCTTCGTGGCCGCCCACGTCCAGCCGTTCGCCCTGGCCCTGCTCGTCCCCGGCTTCGGCTGGATCTCCGCAGGCGTCGTCTACGCCGTCACGCTCGCCGGGGCGGCATGCGTCCTGATCGCCCCCGCGGATCTCCGGCAACCGGTCGCCTTCGCCGTCGCCGCCCTGGCGATCACCGTCGCGACGACCTCGGTGGCCGTCCCCGGCGAGCTGGCCTGGTTCGCCCCCGTCCTGGTGATCAAGCTGCTGCTGGCCCACCTGCTCCCGGAGCGGTGACCCCGGCGCCCGGCACGGGCCGGCGCCGAGGCCCTTTAGCCTCAGCGCCGCGTCAGCCGGACGACCGGGATGTCCCGCTCGGTGCCCGCCTGGTACTCCCCGTAGCGCGGGAACAGCTCCACCAACCCCGGCCAGACCCGCGCCTTCTCCTCGGCCGGGAGCGTCGCCGCGACGGCCCCGAACCGCTCGGTGTTCACGCGGAGCTCGATCTCCGGGGTGGACTGGAGGTTCAGGTACCACAGCGGCGGGCGGTCCGAGCCGCCGTTGGACGCAACGATCAGATAGTCCTCGCCGTCCCGCCCGTACATCAGCACCGTGCGCCGCACCGTCCCGCTGCGCCGGCCGACGTAGTCCATCAGCAGGCAGGGCACACCCAGCTGGGTGGTGCCCTTCGTGCCGCCGGAGGACTCGTAGAGCTCAGCCTGCCGGGCGACCCAGTCGGCGGGGCTCAGCGCGACCTCCGCGTCGCCGTCCTGCTCGGCCGTCATGGTTTCTCCTTCTCTCGTGCCGTCCCGTACGGGCTGCGCCCCCATCCTGGCATCCAGCCGAGCCGCACCCGGGATTCGTACACCTGGACAGCCCTCCCACCGCACGGGGGAACGCGGACCGGGAACCCGCCCGGGAAGGCGTATAAAGGGTCTTTCCGGAGCAGCCGGCGTCCCCGATGGCCCCTCCCCCCACCTCCCCTCACAACGCGGCCGGCGTCACCGCGTCACCGAGCCCAGGAGAGCCGAATGAGCACTTCGGAAGAGATCAGCACGCTGCTGGTGACGAAATTCGGAACCGACCCCGGGGCCATCCGCCCCGAAGTGCCGCTGCACCGACTGCGGCTGGACTCCCTCGCGCTGGAGGAGCTGCGGCTGCTCATCGAGGACCGGCTGGACGTGGACCTGGAGGACGTGGCGCTCACCTCGCGCGACACCGTCGGCCGCCTCGTCGAGGCCGTCCACGGGAAGGTCTCCGCGTGAGCGCGGCCACCGGCCGGCCCTACCGGCGGGCGCCGCTCGCCCCGTTCGCCGCCGCCGTCACCGGCGTCGGTCTGGTCACCGCCGCCGGTACCGGAGCGGACGCCGCCTGGCACGGTGTCACCGAGGGCCTCGTGCCGTCCGCCGGCCCCCGGCCCGAACTGGACGGCCTGCCCTGCGACTTCTTCTACTCCGTCACCGACTGCGACCCGGGAGCGATCCTCGGGGTGGCCGCCCAGCGGCTGATGGACCGGTTCGCCCAGCTCGCCGTCGTCGCCGCCCGCGAGGCCGTCGCCGACGCCGGACTCGACCCGGCCCTCTGGGACAGCGGCCGCGTCGGCATCGTCATCGGCTCCGCCCACGGCGGGCTGCCCTTCTACGACGAGCAGCACGCCGCGCTCACCGGCCGCGGGCCCCGCCGGGTCTCACCGAAGCTCGCCCCGCTCAGCGTCGTCAACGGCGCGGCCAGCAGCGTCAGCCTCGACCTCGGCGTCCACGGGCCCAGCCAGGCTGTCTCCACCGCCTGCTCCTCCGGCACCGTCGCCATCGGCACCGCCCACCAGATGCTCCGCTCCGGGGCCTGCGACATCGTCATCGCGGGCGGCGCGGAATCCACCTGCACCCGCCTCCTCATCGCCAGCGCCTGCAGTCTCAAGGCCGTCTCCACCCGCCGCGAGGACCCCACGAGCGCCTGCCGCCCCTTCGACACCCACCGCGACGGCTTCGTCGTCGGCGAGGGCGCCGGGCTGATCGTCCTGGAACACCCGGACCACGCCCGCGCCCGGGGCGCCGCCGTCCGCGCCCATGTGAGCGGCTACGGGGCCTCCAGCGACGCCCACTCCGCCGTCGCCCCCGACCCCGAGGGCCTCGGCATCGAACGCGCCCTGCGCACCGCGCTCGCCGACGCCGGCCTCTCCCCGGCCGACGTCGGGCACGTCAACGCGCACGGCACCTCGACGCTCTCCAACGACCTGATCGAGGCGACGATGCTGCACCGGGTCCTCGGCGAGAGCCCCCTGGTGACCTCCACCAAGGCGATGACCGGCCACACCCTCGGCGCGGCGGGCGGCATCGAGACCGCGCTCACCGTGCTCGCCCTCCAGCGGCAACTGGTGCCGCCCACCGTCAACCTGGACGCACCCGACCCGCAGATCCCGATCGACGTGGTGGCCAAGGAAGCCCGCGGCGCCTCCTTCGACTGCGCCGTGAAGACCTCGCTCGGCTTCGGCGGCCACAACGCGGCACTCGTCCTCACCAGGGCCTGAGAAGGGAACGCAGGAGCACATGCCCGAGGAGATCATCCGGACCCTGTCGGTCGACGGAGTGCGCTACAGCTACCGCGTCCTGCCGGGCACGCACCCCGGCGAGCCCCCGGCCACCGAACCGACGCTCATTCTCGGCGGCGCGCTCCAGGGCATGTTCGGCTGGCCCCAGATGGACGACCACCTGGGTCCGGCGACCGACGTGGTCACCGCCGACCTGCCCGGCATGGGCAGCGCCGACCCGCTCCCGCCCGGCCCCAGCGCCGAGCTGCTGCGCCGGGCCGTACTCGGCATCGCCGACGACATCGGCGCGCCCCGGCTGAACATCTTCGGCTTCTCCTACGGCACCGCCATCGCCTTCGGCTTCGCCCGCCGCCATCGGGAGCGGGTGGCACGCCTGGCCCTCGGCGGCGTCCCGGTCCACATCGACGCGGTCCAGGTCGCCTCCTGGGAGCGGGCCCGGCAGCAGCTGGCGGCCGGGGACCGCGAGGGATTCGCCGCGACGGCGGCCGACGCGCTGATGTGCCTCGACCCCGAACGGCACGTACACCGAAGGGAGTTGGCCCGCCGCTATGTGCGGCGCTCCTTTCTGCACGCGCTCACCCACTCGCCGCACGCGACGGACTCGCTGTACCGGGCGCTGACCGACCGGCCCGACTTCTCCGGCGGTCTCACCGGCGTACCGGCGCTGGTCTTCGCCGGCGAGCACGACACGGTGACGCCGCCCGCGCGGCAGCGGGAGTTCGCCGCGACGATCGAGGGCAGCCGGTTCCTGACGATCGGGGAGTCCGACCACTGGGTGGTCCTGGAGCGGGCCGACGAAGTGGCCGCGCTGGTCTCCCGGTTCTTCACCGGGCGGGAGCCGGTGGCCGACGAGGCCGCTGCCGTCACCCTGCCGCGCCAGGCGGGCGCCCCGGCCGGGCGGACCTGAGCGGGGCCCCGGCGGGGCGGACCCGTGATCCGGTCCGCCCCGCCGGGTCAGTGCCTCGGTACCTCAGTGCCAGAAGCCGCCGACCTTGATCCGCACCACCTGCGGGTCGTGGTCGCTCGCCTGGTCGGCGAACTCGGCGTTGATGTGCACCACGTCGTAGTCGGGGCGCCGGATGCCGGGGCTCGTCAGGATGTGGTCCAGCGTCTGCGAGTTGCCGTCGAAGACATAGCTGTACCGCTCCGACGAGGGGAGCGTCGTGATCAGCGGCTTGAGCGCCCTGCCCTTGGTCAGCTCCTTCATCGTCGGGGAGAACTCGAAGTCGTTGAAGTCCCCGAGCGCGACGACCTTGGCGGACCTGTCCGCCTTCAGCAGCGCGGCGACGAAGGTGTTGACCTCGGCGGCCTGCTGGATCCGCTTCGTCTCCGAGGAGCGCGTCGGCTGCTGGTAGCGGCCGTGCAGCGGCTGGTCGCCGCCCTTGGACGCGAAGTGGTTGCCGATGACGAAGACCGGCTTGCCGCGGAAGACGAACTCGCCCACCAGCGGCTTGCGGCTGTCCGCCCACGCCGGGCTCGCCGGGTTGATCCGGCCCGGCGACGCGGAGAGCTCGACGCCCTTCCAGGTGTCGACGGCCCGCACCGGCGTGGTGGCGTCGCCGCCCGCACGGTCGGTGAAGGAGACCCGCTCCGGGTTGAAGAGGAGGACGTTGCGGATGTTGCCGCCGGGCTCGCCGCCGTCCTTGTTGTTCTCGGGGGCGATGTAGCGCCAGGCGTAGCGCGGCCCGCCCTGCGCGACGATCGCGTCGGCGAACCGCTTCAGCGTCGCCTCGGAACCCGTCGTGCCGTCGTTCACCGCACCGTTGTCGTCCTGGATCTCCTCCAGGGAGACGATGTCGGGCGAGGACAGGTTGACCGCGACGCCTTCGGCCAGGGTGTCGAACTTCGCCTGGTCGTCGCCCGCGTCGAGGTTCTCGACGTTGTACGTGGCGACCGCCAGCTCGTCCTTCTTCTGCTTGCGGGTCACCTCGCGCCGCAGCTTCCGGTCGACGACCGTGCCCAGCTCGGTGGCCTGCACGTTGTAGCCGCCGTAGCTCGCGTAGTCGAGCACGCCGGTGGTGCGGCCCTTCAGCACGTCCCCGACGTTCGCCGTCGGCACCGGCCGCGCCGGGTCCAGCGACATCACCTTGAGCCGCCCGGTGTTCTGGTCCTCGTACGAGGCGTAGAGCGTGCCGCCGCGCCGGGTCGGGTTCTCCCTCGGCTTCACGGTCACCCAGATCTCGTCGTACGCGGTCGTCGCCCCGGTCACGCGGGTGTCGGCGAACTCCACCCGGGAGCCCTCCAGCGCCTCGTACAGGTCCAGGGCGTACCGGGACGGGTCCAGGGGCAGCGCGTCGATCGCCCCGCCGTCCGCCGAGGGCACGTAACGGCCGGGCACCGAACGGGCGTCGAGGACGACCGGGGCGGGCAGCGCGTTGCCGGCGGACAGGACGGTGGTGCGGGGCGCGGTGATCTGGGTGAGGGACTGGGTGCCGGTGCCCGGGTAGTACTCGGCCACCTTGCCGCTGACCAGGACCGCGTCGCCGACCTTCACGGCCGGTGCGGTGGATCCGGTGTAGACGAACAGGCCCTCGCCGGTGCGCGGGTCGCCGTCGGGGGCCGTGTCCTGGATCCAGAAGCCCCGCGAGCCACTGGCCCGCACTCCGGTGACGACGCCCGGGACGCCGCTCACCGCCTTGCCGTCGAGCGGGGAGACCCGGGTGGTGCCCTGGATGTCGTGGATCCGTACGTCGCCGGGCTCGGTGGGGCCGGGCTCCTCCGGCTCCTGCCCGCCGCCGGACGTCTCGCCCTTGGCGTTGACCGGCGTCGGGGCGCCCGCGGCGAGGTCGGCCGCGTTGTCGTCGGTGTCGGCGAGCGAGGCGGCCCGCGCGACGGACGCGGTGGCCGACGCGCCCGGGACCGGGCCGCCGCCCTCCCGGACGACCGCGGAACCGTAACCGACCAGGTCGACGATCCGGGTGTCCGCCGCACAGTCCGCCGCCGACTTGCAGGTGAGCGGGGCCGTCCCGGAGACCAGGGCGACGGTGCCGCTCCCCGCCGCCATGGCGACCGTGCCGGTGGCGTCGGCGGTGGGCAGCGCGACGGTACCGCCGGTGCCCGCGGCCTGGGCGACCAGGTAGCGGCCGCGGGGCGCGATCGCCCCGGACAGCTCGGAGACCTGCCACTGCGAGCCGGCCGACGGGCTGCCCGGCAGGTACTGGACGCTGAGGCCGCCGACCTCGAAGGGCCCGGAGCCGGCGTTGGCCAGCTCGACGAAGTCCCGGGTCAGCGTCGCGCCGGAGTTGCCCCCGCCGCCGTACACCTCGGAGATAACGGCGGTGGTCGACGGGGCCGCCTGGGCGGCGGGCAGGGCGGTCACCGCGAGAGCGGCGGCGACGGCGCCGGTCAGCAGAACGGAACCGGATCTGTGTATCTGCACGGGAGGTGCCCCCAACTGAACTGAGTAGTAGGGGCAAAAACTATGCGCGTAGAACAGGCATGACAAGGCGTCGGAGGTTAATTCCGGGCGTATCCCGGGTGAGCACCACGAACTGGCGCCCGGTGCGGTCCCGGGGAGGACCGCACCGGGCGGGTCATGAGGGTGTGCGTCCCGTCCGGACGGCGGGGGTCACTGGCGGATGCGGTCGCGGATCCAGACCCCGGCCTCCTTGAGGACCCCGGTCCCCGTCCAGTTGGTCCCGTTGCAGGTGCCGGTCTTGAAGACGGCCCCGGAACGGTGGTCGTCGGAGTAGTTCCAGTTGGTCCACGAGATCTTCTTGCGCTTCATCAGGTCGAGGTAGCGCTGCGACATGGCGAAGTCGTTGGCGCCCTCGCCCGCGTAGTTCTGCGTGCCGAACTCGGTGACGAACACGGGCAGTTTGTCGGAGGCCCGGTCGAGCGCGCTCAGATACTCCTCGCGGTGCGAGGCCGCGTAGAAGTGGAAGGTGTACATGATGTTCGAGGCGCGGACGGGGTTGTTCACGACCTCCGACTCGTTGGAGCCCTCGGAAACGCCGAAGGAGGACCAGGCGCGCGTCCCGACCAGGACCACCGCGTCGGGGTCCTGGGCCCGGATCACCGGGATGATCTGCTCGGCGTACGACTTGATGCCCGACCAGCTCACCCCCGAGGGCTCGTTGGCGATCTCGTAGAGCACACCCGGGTGGTTCTTGTACTTCTTCGCCATCGCCGTGAAGAAGGTCTTCGCCCGCGCCAGGTTCGCGTTCGGGTCGCCCGGGGAGAGCATGTGCCAGTCGATGACCGCGTACATGCCGCGTGCGTGCGCCGCGTCGACGAACTTCTGCGCCCGGTCGGTGAATCCGGCCGGGTCGGTCTCGTACCCGCCCTCCTGTACGTAGGTGGAGACGCGCAGCACGTCGGCGCGCCAGTCCTGGGCCAGGGCGTTGAGCGATCCGTCCGTGACGCACTGGGCGTACCACTGGGTGCCGTGCGTGCTCATTCCGTTGAGGGCGACCGCCTGGCCGGAGTCGTTGCAGAGCTGACGGCCGCAGACGGAGAGCTGTCCGTTGGCGGCGAGCGGGGTGGCGGCGGTGGGGGATACGGGGGCCGGGGCGGCTCCCGCCCGGACGGGGGCCATCAGTGCGGTGACGACACCGAGCGCGGACGCGGCGAGCAGGGCCTTGCGGGCCATTCTGCGGCGACCGGCCGGGACGGCGGTGCCGGTGGGGGGAGTGGTGCGCTGGTGCATGGTGGTGCTCCCTTCGGAGGGGGTGGGAGGCGCCATGTCGGCAGGACTGAAAGTAAAGCTTCCTTTCAATTGCCGTCAACAGTGTTGGGAAACTTTCCTGTCTATTAACGCGCGTGGCGGAAGGGCCTGTTGGGGCCCTTCCGCCACGCGCCCGTCCTTGTGCGCCGGTATGTCGGTATCCCGCCCGGCCCTCCCCGGGGCGCTCAGCCCTGTGGCAGCGGGTAGACCGCCAGCGAGAACGAGTGGCCCGCCGGGTCCCCGTACACCCTCACGTCCCGGGGGCCGCTGTTGCTGTCGCCGGTGTCGACGGGCCGGGCCCCCAGCCCGATCGCCTCCCGCTCGGCCTCGTCGATGTTCTCGGGGCCGACCAGGATCCGCAGATGCGCCTGCTGCGAGTCCTCCGGGCGCGGCCAGCTCGGCGGGGCGTAGCCGTGGTCGCGGCGGATCGCCAGCCGGACGCCGTCGTTGCCGACGATCTCGACGAAATCGGGGTCGGAGCCGATCCGTATCTCCGCGTCGAGCAGAGCGGCGTAGAACTCGGCCAGCTCGATGGGTTCTGCGCAGTCAAGGACGAGGACACTCGTTTTCTCCACAGTCATGCGGGAACCAGTACCCCCACCGGGCGCTGCCACGCCGCCACGGGCCCGTCCGGGAATCCGGAATCCGGGCCACCGGCGCGGACGCGTCCCGGGTGAGGAAACACCCCAGGCGACCTAAGGTGCGAACCATGGCACGGAGCGCGGCGCATCCCGGACCGGCCGGGGGCGACGCCGCCCCGGACGGACCCGACCCCCGGCGTTGGCGGGCCCTGGCCGTCTGCCTGGTGGCGGGCTTCATGACCCTGCTGGACGTCTCCATCGTCAACGTGGCCCTCCCCTCGATCCGGGAGGGCCTGAACACCCCCGAGTCCGACCTCCAATGGGTGCTCTCCGGCTACGCCCTCGCCTTCGGGCTCTTCCTCATCCCCGCCGGGCGCCTGGGCGACGCGCGGGGCCGGCGGGCGGTCTTCATGGCGGGGCTCGCCCTCTTCACCCTGGCCTCCGCCGCCTGCGGGGCCGCCCAGTCCAGCCTGTGGCTGGTGGTCGCCCGCCTGGTGCAGGGCATCGCGGGCGGTCTGATCTCCCCGCAGATCTCCGCCCTGATCCAGCAGATGTTCTCCGGGCGCGAGCGCGGACGGGCCTTCGGCATGTTCGGCACCGTCGTCGGCATCTCCACGGCCGTGGGTCCGCTGCTCGGCGGCCTGCTCATCGAGGCCGCCGGACCGGACCACGGCTGGCGCTGGGTCTTCTACGTCAACCTCCCGCTCGGCGCCGTCTGTCTCCTGCTCGCCCACCGGCTGCTCCCGGACACCCCGTCGGCCGGCCGGGTGAGGCCACGCGATCTGGACCCGGTGGGCGTCGCCCTGCTCGGAGCCGGGGTGCTCGCGCTGCTGTTGCCGTTCGTCCAGGCCCAGCAGTGGCCCGGCAACGGCAAGTGGCTGCTGCTCCTCCTGGCCGGGGCCCTGCTCGCCGCGTTCGTGGTCTGGGAGTCGCGGTGCACGGGCGGACGCACCCACCCGGTCCTGGACCTGTCGCTGTTCCGGCTGCGCTCCTACTGGCTGGGCTGCCTGCTGATCCTGCTCTACTTCGCCGGCTTCACCTCGATCTTCTTCGTCACGACCCTCTACCTCCAGTCCGGCCTGGGGTACTCCGCCCTCCTGGCGGGGCTCGCCATCACCCCCTTCGCCCTCGGCTCCGGCGTCGCCGCGTTCATCGGCGGCCGGCTCGTCGGGCGCTTCGGCCGCCCCCTCGTGGTGGCGGGCCTGGCCATGGTCGCCCTCGGCCTCGCCGGCACCGCCCTCGCCGTCCACCTGGTCCCCGGCAACGGCGCGGGCTGGGCGATGGCCGCCCCGCTGCTCCTCGCCGGTCTCGGCAGCGGCCTGGTCATCGCCCCGAACCAGACCCTGACCCTCGCGGAGGTGCCGGTGCACCGGGCCGGCAGCGCCGGGGGCACCCTCCAGACCGGCCAGCGGGTCGGCTCCGCGATCGGGATCGCCGCCGTCGGCGCGGTGTTCTTCGCCCAGGTCGGCCCGGACGGCTGGGCCGACGCCTACGACCACGGACTCGTCGTCTCCGTCGCCTTCGTACTGGCCGCCCTGATCGTGGCGCTGGCCGACGTCGGCGCCGACCGACGGGCCGGACGACGCACAGCACCCACTTCGAGCGACGCATCGAGGAGCGCGGTATGAACGACACGACAGCGGACAGCGCCGGGAGCGACGGCAACACCTCCTACGGCCACAAGCCCTTCAAGCGGTCCCGGAGCCACTTCGCCGACCGGATCACCGCCGACGGACGCGACGGTTGGCCCGTGGAGCCGGGCCGCTACCGGCTCGCCGTCAGCCGCGCCTGCCCCTGGGCGAGCCGCGCGCTGGTCTCCCGGCGGCTCCTCGGCCTGGAGGACGCGCTGTCGCTCGCCGTCGCCGACCCGATCCAGGACGACCGCAGCTGGCGCTTCACCCTCGACCCGGGCGGCAAGGACCCGGTCCTAGGCATCCGCTATCTGAGCGAGGCCTACGACGCCCGGGAGCGCGGCTATCCCGGAGGTGTCAGCGTGCCCGCGATCGTGGACGTACCGAGCGGGCAGCTGGTCACCAACGACTACCAGCGGATCACCCTCGACCTCGCCACCGAATGGACCGCCCTGCACCGGCCCGGCGCCCCCGACCTCTACCCAGAACCGTTGCGCGACGAGATCGACGAGGTCATGGAAGGCATCTACCGGGACGTCAACAACGGCGTGTACCGCGCGGGGTTCGCCAGCTCCCAGGAGGAGTACGAGGAGGCGTACGCCGCCCTGTTCCGCCGCCTCGACCTGGTCTCCGCCCGCCTCGCGGACAGCCGCTACCTGGTCGGCGACACCATCACCGAGGCCGACATCCGGCTCTTCACCACCCTGGTCCGCTTCGACGCCGTCTACCACGGCCACTTCAAGTGCAACCGGAACAAGCTGACCGAGGACCCCGTCCTGTGGGGTTACGTCCGCGACCTCTACCAGACGCCCGGGTTCGGCGACACGGTCGACTTCGACCACATCAAGCGGCACTACTACCAGGTGCACACGGGCATCAACCCCACCGGCATCGTCCCCGTCGGCCCCGACCTCTCCGGCTGGACCGCTCCGCACCACCGCGAACAGCTCGGCGGTCGTCCGTTCGGCGACGGCACACCCCCGGGCCCCGTGCCCCCGGGCGAGCGGGTCACCCCCGTGACCGCCGCCTGACCAGGGCGTTCACCGAGGCGCGGACGGCGCGGGCGGCGGCGGCGGTGCGAGCGTGCCCGCCGCCAGCGGTGTCCGGGCCAGCCGCACGCACCCCGCGGCGATCAGGGCCAGCGCCGCCAGCTCGGGCAGCAGCCACCAGCCGGTCCGCAACTCCTCGCCGAACAACACCACCCCGTACAGGATGCTGATCAGCGCGTCCCCCAGGGTCAGCATCGGCTGCACGGCCACCAGACTGCCCGCCTGAAGGGCGTTCTGGAGCAGGAACAGCGCGCCCACCCCGGCCGCCGCCGTCGCGTACAGCTGCCAGGACGCCAGCAGCGCCGGAGCGCCGCCGTCGTCGAGGTTCGCCATCGCGTCCTTCATCAGAGCGGCCGTCAGCGCGTAGCCGCACGCGGCGGCCAGCCCCAGCAGGGCAGCCCGCGGGTTGCCGCGCGTCCGCAGCGCCGCGCCGATCAGCCCCGCCTCGAACAGCCCCGTCAGCACCAGCGCCGGGACCCACGCCGCGTCCCGCACCGTGTCGCTGCCCCCGACCGGCGCGGCGGACGCCATGCCGAGCGCGAGGCCGACCGTGACGGCCGCGACGCCGAACCAAACGGCCCGGTCCCCCCGGACCCGCATCACGAACCCGGCGATCAGCAGCGTCGCCGGAAGCTCGATCACGAAGATCGGCTGGACCACCGCGATCGGCCCGGTGGCCAGGGCGACCGCCTGGCAGACGGCCGCCACGATCACCAGCCCGATCCCCGCAAGCCACACCTTCTGCCGCAGCAGCTGACCGATCAGGGAGAGCCGCATCGCCTCGCTGTCGGGCACCCGCATCGCCGCCCGGCGCTGGAGCACCGAGGCGGCACCGTTGCTGAGCGCGGTGAGGACGGCGAACAGGACACTGATCACCGGTTCATCATGGAGCCGACAACGGCCGGGGCGCTCGGCGCACGGGTCCGGTGGGCGTAACGCGCGCCCGCCACCCCTAGGTCGTGTCCGCAAGCCCCGGTACCGTGCGGACCATGGCAGCGAAGACGCACCGCACCGCCGCACAGCCCACCGTCCTGACCGCGCGGGCGCTGAACCGGGCGACCCTGGACCGACAGCTCCTGCTGCGCCGGTCGGCGATGTCCGCGAAGGACGCGGTCGCCCACCTCCTCGGGCTCCAGGCCCAGAACACCAAGCCCCCGTACTTCCAGCTGTACGCCCGGCTCGCGGACTTCGACCCCGAAGAGCTGTCCGCCCTGATGGAGTCCCGCGAGGTGGTCCGGATCGTCACCCTCCGCTCCACCCTCCACACCCATACGGCGGACGACGCGCTCACCCTGCGCCCCCTGGTGCAGGCGGCGCGCGAGCGGGAGCTGAAGACCTTCCGGCACGGGCTGGAAGGAGTGGACCTGGACCGGCTCGCCGCGGTGGCCGAGGAGTTGGTCGTGGAGCGCCCGCGTCCGGTGAAGGAGCTGCGGGAGGAGCTCCTCGTCCGCTGGCCGGACGCCGACCCCCTCGCGCTCACGGTCGCGGCCCGCTGTCTGCTGCCCCTGGTCCAGGTCACCCCGCGTGGACTGTGGGGGCGCGGTGGACAGGTCGCCCTGACCACCGTGGAGCACTGGCTGGGCCGGCCCGCCGAACCGGTGCCCGCACCCGACGCCACCGTGCTGCGCTACCTGGGCGCGTTCGGCCCCGCCTCGGTGATGGACTTCCAGTCATGGGCGGGACTCACCCGTACGAAGGAGGTCTTCGAACGGCTCAGGCCCCGGCTGCTCACCTTCCGGGACGAGAGGGGCGTCGAGCTCTTCGACCTCCCCGACGCCCCGCGCCCCGACCCCGACACCCCGGCCCCGCCGCGCTTCCTGCCCGAGTTCGACAACCTCCTCCTCGGCCACGCCGACCGCGGCCGGGTGATCGCCGCGGTGAACAAGGGGCGCAACGGGGTGGGCAACCAGGCGTACGGGTCCGTGCTGATCGACGGGTTCTTCGACGCGGTCTGGCGCGTCGCACACGAGGGGGACACCGCGATCCTGACCGTCCAGCCGCTGCGGAGCCTTCTCCGCGCCGAACGCGCGGAGATCACCGAGGAGGCGGCGCGGATGCTGACCGTGATGACGGACGCGACGGACCACGACGTCCGGTTCGGCATGTTCCTGGACTACGGGGACTGAGACCCCCGCGGCCCGCAGGTCAGGGCAGCAGCCCCGCCCGGCGGGCCGCCACCACGGCCTCCAGCCGCGTGTGCGCCCCCAACTTCCGCATCGCGGACCGCAGATACCCCTTCACCGTCTCCGGCCGCAGCCCCAGCCGCTCGGCGGCCGCCGCGTTCGTCGCGCCCGCCGCCACACACGCCACCACGTCCACCTCGCGCGGCGCGAGGCGGACCTCCCGGGCCGCGGGCACCTTGGCCCCCGCCGCCGAGGCCAGCCGCCCGCAGACGTCCAGCAACTCGTCGCGCAGGGCCGGGTCCAGGACTCTCGGGACCAGTGCGCGCAGTTCGCGGTGGGCCTCGCGCACGTCCTCCCAGGCGCCGGGCGCCGTGTCCGGATCGGTCACCTGCTCCCGGCCCGCCGCCAGCAACCGCCGCACCTCGTCCCGCACCGCGAGCGACTGCTCCACGTCACGGGCCGCCGCCACCATCGCGTCGAACGTCCGGTCGCCCAGCGTGACCGGCGTGCGCAGCGCCCCGTACAGCACGCCCCGCACCGCACGCCGTACGACGACGGGGACCGCGACGACCGAGCGCAGCCCCTCCGCCGCCACCGCCGCGTCGTACTCGTGGCTGATGTGGCGCGAAGAGGCGTAGTCCGTCACCGCACAGGGCCGGGACAGCGCGATGGCCTTACCGCCCAGACCGCTCCCGGCGGAGATGACCAGCCCCCGCAGCGCACTGGTCTGCGCCCCGTTGAGCTCGGCGATCCGCGCATGGCGCGCGTCGGACAGCAGGCCGCCGAACACCACGGGAAGCCCGCTCGTGCGGCGCAGCCTCAACAGCGCGGCCTGCATCTCGACCGCGTCGACCGGTTCCGGCACTCCGACGTCCTCCCACCCGGCCCGTGCCGCTCTCCCCCGCACGGGGGAGCGGACCACCCCCGTCCGGGGGTGGTGAGACCTGGGTCACTGTTTACATGATGTTAGGCGACCGGTCCGTAATGAGGAGGGCACATGTCGGCAACCAGCGCTACCGAGACGTTCCGGGCCGCCCGGGACTTCCTGCTGGAGCACCGCGAGGACTACGAGCGGGCCTACGCGGGCTTCCGCTGGCCCCGGGCGGACCACTTCAACTGGGCCCTCGACTGGTTCGACGTCATCGCCGAGAACAACGAACGCACCGCCCTGCACATCGTGGAGGAGGACGGCCGGCGCACCGAGGTCTCCTTCGCGGCGATGTCCGAACGCTCCGACCGGGCCGCCAACTGGCTACAGGGACAGGGCGTACGGGCGGGCGACCGCGTCCTCGTGATGCTCGGCAACCAGGTCGAGCTGTGGGAGACCGCCCTCGCCGCGATGAAGCTGCGCGCCGTCGTCATCCCCGCCACCCCGCTCCTCGGCCCCGCCGACCTGCGCGACCGGGTGGAGCGCGGCCGGGTGCGTCATGTGCTGGTGCGGGACGCGGACACCGCTAAGTTCGACGAGGTCCCCGGGGACTACACCCGGATCGCGGTGGGCGAGGAGGTGGCGGGCTGGCTGCCGTACGCGGGGGTGGCAGAGGCGTCCGCCGTCTTCACACCGGGCCGGGAGACGGACGCGGACGAGCCGCTGATGCTCTACTTCACCTCCGGCACCACCGCCAGCCCCAAGCTGGTGGAGCACACCCATGTGTCCTACCCCGTGGGCCACTTGTCGACGATGTACTGGATCGGCCTCAGGCCCGGCGACGTCCATCTGAACATCTCCTCGCCCGGCTGGGCCAAGCACGCCTGGTCCAACCTCTTCGCCCCGTGGACCGCCGAGGCCACCGTCTTCATCTTCAACTACACCCGCTTCGACGCGGGCCGCCTGATGGCCGAGATGGACCGCTCGCGCATCACGAGCTTCTGCGCCCCGCCGACCGTCTGGCGCATGCTCATCCAGGCCGACCTGAGCCAGTTGAAGACCCCGCCGCGCGAGGTCGTCGCGGCCGGTGAACCGCTGAACCCGGAGGTCATCGAGACGGTCCGGCGGGAGTGGGGCGTCACCATCCGCGACGGGTTCGGTCAGACGGAGACCGCCGTCCAGGTCGCCAACACCCCCGGCCAGCTCCTCAAGACCGGCTCCATGGGCCGGCCGAGCCCCGGCTTCACCGTCGAACTGCTCGACCCGGTCACCGGTCAGCCCGGGGCGGCCGAGGGCGAGATCTCCCTCGACCTGGCCGACCACCCCGTCGGCCTGATGACCGGCTACCACGGCGACCCGGACCGCACCGCCGAGGCGATGGCGGGCGGCTACTACCGCACCGGGGACATCGGCGCACGTGACGAAGACGGCTACATCACCTATGTGGGGCGCGCCGACGACGTGTTCAAGGCCTCCGACTACAAGATCTCCCCGTTCGAGCTGGAGAGCGCCCTGCTGGAGCACGAAGCGGTCGCCGAGGCCGCCGTCGTGCCCGCCCCCGACCCGCTCCGCCTCGCCGTCCCGAAGGCGTACGTCGTGCTCGCGGAGGGGTGGGAGCCGGGACCGGACACCGCGAAGGTCCTCTTCGAGCACTCCCGGGCGGTCCTCGCCCCGTACAAACGCGTCCGCAGGCTGGAGTTCGCGGAGCTGCCCAAGACCGTGTCGGGCAAGATCCGCCGCATCGAGCTGCGTGAACGCACCGCCCTGGGCTCCGGCGCCGAGTTCGACGAGGGGGATCTCGCGTGAGCACCCTGTCCTACGCGCACGGTGTCGGTGACACCGCGCTGCTCGGCGACACCATCGGCCGCAACCTCGACCGGACCGCCGCGGCCCACGGCGACCGGGAGGCGCTGGTCGACGTGGCCTCGGGCCGACGCTGGACGTACACCGCATTCGTCGCGGACGTCGACGCGCTGGCCCGCGCGCTGATGGCGTCGGGGGTGGCGAAGGGCGACCGGGTCGGCATCTGGGCGGTCAACTGCCCGGAGTGGGTGCTCGTCCAGTACGCCACGGCCCGGATCGGGGCCGTCATGGTCACGATCAACCCCGCCTACCGCGCGCACGAGGTGGAGTTCGTCCTCAAGCAGGCCGGCATCTCCCTGCTGGTCGCCTCCCTCTCCCACCGCACCAGCGACTACCGCGCCCTCGTCGAACAGGTCCGCTCCGCCTGCCCCGACCTGCGCGCCGTCCACTACATCGGCGACCCGTCCTGGGACGAGCTGACGGCGGCCGCGCCCGCCGTCACCCGGGAGCAACTGGCCGCCCGCGAGGCCGAGTTGTCCTGCGACGACCCGATCAACATCCAGTACACCTCGGGCACCACGGGTTTCCCCAAGGGGGCGACGCTCTCCCACCACAACATCCTCAACAACGGGTATTTCGTCGGGGAGACGATCGCGTACACGGAGGCCGACCGGGTCTGCCTGCCGGTGCCCTTCTATCACTGTTTCGGCATGGTGATGGGGAATCTCGCCAGCACCTCGCACGGCGCCTGCATCGTGATCCCGGGGCCGTCCTTCGAGCCCGCAGCCGTGCTGACCGCCGTCCAGCAGGAGCGCTGCACCTCGCTGTACGGCGTGCCCACCATGTTCATCGCCGAGCTGAACCTGCCGGACTTCGCCGGGTACGACCTCTCCTCGCTGCGCACCGGGATCATGGCCGGTTCCCCCTGTCCGGCCGAGGTGATGAAGCGGGTCGTCGCCGAGATGCACATGGCCGAGGTGTCCATCTGCTACGGGATGACGGAGACGTCCCCGGTCTCCACCCAGACCCGCCGCGACGACGACCTGGATCGTCGCACCGGCACGGTGGGCCGCGCGCTGCCGCACATCGAGGTCAAGGTCGTCGATCCGGTCACCGGCGTCACGCTGCCGCGCGGCACCGCGGGCGAGCTGCGCACCCGCGGCTACAGCGTGATGCTCGGCTACTGGGACCAGCCCGACCGCACCGCCGAAGTCGTCGACGCCGGGCGGTGGATGCACACGGGGGACCTCGCGGTGATGCGCGAGGACGGATACGTCCAGGTCGTCGGCCGGATCAAGGACATGATCATCCGGGGCGGCGAGAACGTGTACCCACGGGAGATCGAGGAGTTCCTGTACGGCCATCCGAAGGTCGCCGACGTTCAGGTGGTCGGGGTGCCGGACGAGCGCTACGGCGAGGAGATCCTGGCCTGTGTCATCCCCCGGGACCCTGCCGACCCGCCCACCCTGGAGGAGATCTCCGCGTACTGCCGGGAGCGGCTCGCGCACTACAAGATCCCGCGCAGGCTGCGGATCCTGGAGACCTTTCCGATGACGGTGAGCGGAAAGGTCCGCAAGATCGAACTGCGCGAGGCATACGCGGACTGAGTATCCGCTTTCGATCCTGGTGCGCGGTGCCGGCCCCATGGCAAGGGGTGGGCCGCAGCAGCCATGGCCAGGCCAGGACCACAGCTGTCAGCTGCGGTCCAGGACCGAGGACGGCATGTTCTGTTCCGCCCAGACCACCTTGCCGGTGACCGTGCGGGACGAACCCCAGCGGCGGCACAGCATGTTGATGAGCTGAAGGCCCCGTCCGCCTTCGTCGCTGAGGTCCGCGTGCTGGATCTGGGGCAGGTCGGGGCCGGTGTCCGACACCTCCACGACGAGGCGTTCCCCGCGCAGCAGCCGCAGCTCGCCGGGGCCGTTCCCGTAGCGCAGTGCGTTGCCGACCAGTTCGGAGACGACGAGCTCGGAGACGTCGGCCAGTTCCTCGAGCCCCCATGCGGCGAGCTGGCCGGTGACGAGTCCACGGGCGACCGAGGCGGCCCGGCCGTCCTGCGGCAGCTCCCACACCCGCAGGTCCCCGGCCGGGAGTGCGGCGCTCGTGGTGACGAGGAGCACCGCCTCGTCGAACCGGGCGGCGGCGGCCGGGGCGCGCTCCACCAGACCGCCCTTCTCCAGCGACCCGGGCGGCAGGCTCAGCGCCGCCGTACGCAGCCGGTCCAACTGGGCGTCCACGTCCTCGTCCCGGGACTTGATCAGGCCGTCCGTGTACATGACCAAGTGGGCGCCGTCCGGGACGCGCAGCCGCAGGGGGTCGTACGGGATCACGCCCGCCCCCAGCGGCGCGCCGGTCGGCACCGGGACGAAATCGGCGGCGCCCTGCCCGTCGAGGAGCAGCGGCGGCAGGTGCCCGGCGCTCGCCAACGTGTAGGAGGAGTCGGCGGGGTCGTAGACCGCGCACAAGCAGGTGGAGACCTGCTCGTCCTCCAGGTCGCGGGTGGCCAGGTCGAGCCGCGCGAGGATCCGCTCGGGGGCCATGTCCAGGGTCATCAGCGTGCGGGCCACCGTCCGCAGGCGCCCCATGGTGGCGGCAGCGGGCAGTCCGTGCCCCATCACGTCGCCCACCATCAGGGCCGTCCGTCCGCCGGGCAGGGCCATCACGTCGTACCAGTCCCCGCCCACGCCGTGATGCGCCGCCGCGGGCGCGTACTCGGAGTGCACCCGCAGGCCCGGCGTCCCCGGGGTGACGCGCGGCAGCAGGGAACGCTGCAACGAGACGACGTGCTCGCGCTCCCGCCCGTACAGACGCGCGTTGTCGATGAAGATCGCCGCCTTGGAGGCGAGCTGCTCCGCCAGCGCCAGGTCGGTGGTGGAGAACGGCGGAGTTCCGCGGCCGCGCACGAAGTCGGCGCTGCCGAGCAGCAGCCCACGGGCGATCAGGGGCACGGCCAGGTAGCTGTGCACGCCTGCGGCACGCAACTGCGCGGCGGCGCTCGCGGTCGGCGCGACGTGGATGAAGTCGTCGTCGCGCATCCTGCTCAGCAGCACCGGCTTGCCCTGCCGGAGGACGTACCGGTGGAGCAGCGTCTCGTGCGGCTCGTTGGCGTGCACGAAGAGCTCGCCCACCGGGGTCGGTTCCAGGTTGGAGAGCTCCTCGATGGCGCACAGCGCCGTGGCCCGCATCTGCGGGATACCGGGTTCGGTCTTCCGGGAGCCCTCGTCGCCCCGCAGGACGCTCTCGAGGATGTCGACGGCCGCCCCGTCGGCGAAACGGGGCACAGTGAACTCGGCGAGTTCTTGTGCGGTGCGCTCCAGGTCCAGGGTCGTGCCGATGCGGGAGCTGGCGGAATTCAGCCAGGCGAGACGGCTGCGCGTGGTGAACCGGTCCGGCGGCAGGACGCCTCTGCTCCGGCGGAACCGCACGTTCGCGCCGGCTGAGCGTTGCCCGGCGGAGCGCCGGCCGGGCAGGCGCCGTCCACCACTGCCGGCGTTCACTCTTCCGCCTCCGAACAGGACTCGACGCCTCTTGGTGCCCAGTGTGCACCGGAAACGGCCGCGGCACCTCCGGATACCCCTGATGCGGCTCACCTGTGCGGGGACTGTACCCCGGCGCCCGCTCCTGGCCCTACTGGTCCGGCTTCCGGATTCGACTTCCTCGAAGAGGTGATGAGCGTTGGCGACCGACCGCTGCGGTCACGACCTGTCCAACGGCACACCAGAGACGGCCACGCATCCGGACCGTGCCGTGGAGGGCCTGCCCTTCTTCTTCCCCGCGGAGGCCGGGGCGGAAGAAGACCACTCGCCCGGGATGCGGAGCGGGGCGGGGGCGGGTCAGGCGGCTTCGATGATGTCGGGACCGCCCCGGGTCGCCGCCGCCCACTCGATGAGCAGCACTTCGTACGTCGCCGCCTCCACCTCGGACCAGTCCTGTCCGGAGGCGTCGACGAGGGCGCGGATGGCCTCGTTGGCGTGCTCGGCGGCGGGCGCGGGGCGGTCTGCGGGGAGGGGGCTGTCCGGGAGTAAAGCCATGCGCACAGCTTACGTGCCACCACTGACAGCCACGGCTTCCGACGTGTCCGGGGCCCCCGAGGCGTCCGGCATACGCGGAATCTTCACGGTCCCCGTGGCGCCCGACGGCCGGGCGACGGAGGTCAGTTCGCGCCGCATGCAGACCCGGGGCCAGCGGTCCAGGCCGTGCTGGGCCTCCTCGGCGCGGATCGCGCGCAGCCCGTCGGTGAGTTCGCGCTCCGTCAGGACGCGGAAGCCGATACGGGCGTAGTACGGGGCGTTCCACGGCACATCGGTGAAGGTGGTCAGGGTGAGTGCCGCCATGCCCCGGGCCGCGGCCAGGGCGGCGAGGTGGGCGATCAGGTCCCGGCCGATGCCCCGGCGGGCGGCGGCGGGGTCGACCGAGACCTGCTCGATGTGCAGGGCGTCGTCGACGGGGTCGGCGAGCACATAGCCGAGCGGCCGGTCGCCGGTGGCGGCGAGGGGGTCGGAGGCCACCCAGCAGCGGCCTGCCAGCCGGTAGTTCTCCAGCAGGTCGAGCGGGGGCGGATCGTCGTCGGCCACGAAGGCCATGCCCAGGTCCCGGAACGGTTCCCCTGCGGCGCGCTCGATCTCCTGGAGCAGCGGGAGATCCGAGCGTCTGGCGGAGCGGATACGCATGTACTCAGTGTGCCGCGCCGGACGGCGGACCGGTATGCGGTGGCCGGATATGGATGTCCGGCCGACGCCACCCGGGCACGCGTTCCCCGGAGTCGCACCCCCGGGGCCCTCCCGTTCGGCACCGCTCAGGCGCCCGTGCTCACCAGCTCGTCCGCGGGGCCGTTCACCGGCTGCGGGGTCCCGGTGAGGTCCATGACGAAGAGCGGGAGGCCGACGCCGTCCGCGCGGGCCCGGGCGTCGGCCGCGTATCCCGCGAGGGAGAAGAACACCCCGGTCGCCGACGCGCCCAGCGCGTTGAGCCAGAGGGTCTCGACCGCGCGCAGCGTCGTCGGCCGGGTGCTGGAGTCGACCCGCGCGATCAGCCCGTCGGCCCGCAGGTCGATGCCGGAGGCCGGGCCCGCCCCGGGCCGGCCGACGTCGAGATAGCCCAGCCAGGTCAGATAGAGACCGGCCGCGCTCACCGCGTCGTGGCCCGTGCGGATCGTCATCGGCCGGAAGGACGGACGCGGGTGCGCGGCGGTGCGCGGGAGGGGGATGTGGGCGGGGGAGACCGGCGGGGCCGGGGCCGGCGCGGCGGCCACGGGGTGCACCGGTATGCGCAGGACGGTCCCGCACGGACAGCACAGCTCGGGCTGGGGCCACTGGTTCTCCCGGGCGCAGGACGCGCAGCGGACGGTGACCCACGTGTCGTTCCAGCTGCGGTGGGTGACCAGGACCGCCGGGGCGCCCCGCAGCAACGGCGGTGCGGTGGGCGTCCCGCACGGGCAGGGGTAGGCCGGTGTGCTGTAGGCGTGGTCCCGGCTGCAGACAGGGCACCGTACCGGCACGGACTCCACGATCGTCTCCCTCCGGCACGGACGGCGCGGCCGACTGCGCTCCGTGCCTCCCTCGTCACGCCATCGTCCACCAGGAGCGAGGCTCTGGGGAGGGGGTTGGCGGACTTCATGGGGGCGGGCGGCCGTCCGCGCCCTTGACGGGGGTCGCCCCACGTTTTAGATTGCTTCCGTATAGCAGAACTGAATTTCCGTAATACGGAATTGGTGCTCTCAGGTGGCGCGACAGAGCCCGACTCCACCAATCCCGAGCAGGAGCACTCAATGCCTCGTATGACCGCTGCCCGAGCGGCAGTTGAGATCCTCAAGCGCGAAGGCGTCAGCAACGCGTTCGGTGTGCCGGGTGCGGCGATCAACCCCTTCTACGCGGCCCTCAAGGCCTCCGGCGGGGTGCAGCACACACTGGCCCGGCACGTCGAGGGCGCCTCCCACATGGCCGAGGGCTACACCCGGGCCAAGGCCGGCAACATCGGCGTCTGCATCGGCACGTCGGGCCCGGCGGGCACCGACATGATCACCGGTCTGTACTCCGCCATCGCCGACTCCATCCCGATCCTGTGCATCACCGGCCAGGCCCCGACCGCCGTGCTGCACAAGGAGGACTTCCAGGCCGTCGACATCGCGTCGATCGCCAAGCCGGTCACCAAGGCGGCGACGACCGTCCTGGAGGCCGCGCAGGTCCCCGGCGTCTTCCAGCAGGCCTTCCACCTGATGCGCACCGGCCGGCCCGGCCCGGTCCTCATCGACCTGCCGATCGACGTCCAGCTCACCGAGATCGAGTTCGACCCCGAGCTGTACGAACCCCTCCCGGTCCACAAGCCCGCGGCCTCCCGCAAGCAGATCGAGCGGGCGATCCAGATGCTGAACGCCTCGGAGCGCCCGGTGCTCGTCGCGGGCGGCGGCATCATCAACGCCGACGCCTGCGAACTCCTGGTGGAGTTCGCCGAGCTGACCGGCGTTCCGGTCATTCCGACCCTGATGGGCTGGGGCATCCTCCCCGACGACCACGAGCTGAACGCCGGCATGGTGGGCCTCCAGACCTCGCACCGCTACGGCAACGCGAACTTCCTGGAGTCCGACTTCGTCCTCGGCATCGGCAACCGCTGGGCCAACCGCCACACCGGCAAGCTGGACGTCTACACCCAGGGCCGCACCTTCGTCCACGTGGACATCGAGCCCACCCAGCTCGGCAAGATCTTCGCCCCGGACCTCGGCATCGCCTCCGACGCCAAGGCCGCGCTGACGCTCTTCGTCGAGGTGGCGCGCGATCTGAAGGCCGCGGGCGAGCTGAAGGACCGCTCGGCGTGGGCCGCGTCCACGCAGGAGCGCAAGGCGACCCTCCAGCGCCGGACCCACTTCGACAACGTGCCGCTCAAGCCGCAGCGCGTGTACGAGGAGATGAACCGGGCGTTCGGCCCCGAGACCCGTTACGTCACCACGATCGGGCTCTCCCAGATCGCCGGCGCGCAGATGCTGCACGTCTACAAGCCGCGCCACTGGATCAACTGCGGCCAGGCGGGCCCCCTCGGCTGGACGATCCCGGCCGCGCTGGGCGTCGCCACCGCGGACCCGGAGGGCACGGTCGTCGCGCTCTCCGGCGACTACGACTTCCAGTTCATGCTGGAGGAGCTGGCCGTCGGCGCGCAGCACCGCATCCCGTACGTCCACGTCCTGGTGAACAACTCCTATCTGGGGCTCATCCGCCAGGCGCAGCGCAACTTCGACATCGACTTCCAGGTCAACCTGGAGTTCGAGAACCTCAACTCCCCGGAGCTGGGCGTCTACGGCGTGGACCACGTCAAGGTCGTCGAGGGACTCGGCTGCAAGGCGATCCGGGTCACCGAGCCGGACCAGCTGCTGCCGGCCTTCGAGGAGGCGAAGAAGCTCGCCGCGGAGTTCCGGGTGCCGGTGGTCGTCGAGGCGATCCTGGAGCGGGTCACGAACATCGCGATGAGCGGCAGTGACATCGCGTCGGTCAACGAGTTCGAGGACATCGCGACGGACGCGTCCCACGCGCCCACCGCGATCCGCCCCCTGACGGCGTCCTGACCCACCCGCCACGGCCGACAGGCCCCCGCCCCGGGTTCCTTCCCGGGGCGGGGGCCTGTGTCGCTGTGTGCGGGCCCCTTCCGCCCCGCCGAAAGACGTCCTCAATCGCCGGACGGGCTGGATACGCACCATCCCAACGCGTCCGGCAATCCCAGCCCGTCCGGCGTTTGAGGACGGAAGCCTCGCGGAGGAGGGGCCGAACTCCGTAGGCAGGGTTCAGGGGGTGTCCCTCACGCAGGGAGCGGCCTGCTCCGGAGCCACGGTTCCGTCCTCAAACGCCGGACGGGCTGGGAGGTGCGGGCCCACCCAGGCCATGGTTCCGTCCTCAAGCGCCGGACGGGCTTGCAAGTGCGGGCCCACCCGGGCCGGCGGCGGGCTGGGAGGTGTGGCCCGCACACGTGAAAGGGCGCGGAGTACGGGACCGTATCCGTACTCCGCGCCCTCGTTCAGGGAGCGACAGAGGTGTCGCCGGGTGACAGGGACCGCGGCGGCGGCGATCGGCCCGGGGAGGGCGTCTCCTTCAGGTCAGGAGACGGTCCCCGGGTCCTTCACCACCGCACTGGCATCGCTCGACCGCCGCGGCCTCGTCGTCCCGCCCGTGCCGCGCGGCACCCCTCATCCGGGTGCGCGGTACGGGCAGGGGCTTTGTAAAGGGCTCAGTCCTCGCGCAGGGCGCGGACGGCCTCCTCGACGCGCTTGCCGTAGTCGGTGTCGGCGGCGTGGAAGTGGGCGAGGTTCTTCTCGATCACGTCGTCACGGGTGACCTGCGAGAGGCCTCCGGCGATGTTCGCGATCAGGCGGCCCTTCTCGTCCTCCGACATGAGCCGGAAGAGTTCGCCCGCCTGGAAGAAGTCGTCGTCCTTGGTGTGCGCGGGCGCCTCGTGCGTGCCCGTCCAGCCGTGGATCGCCAGCGGGGCGGCGAGCGCCGCGTCGGTCTGCGCCGGACCGGCGTACGAGTTGGGCTCGTAGTTCTTGTCGTGGCGCGAGCCGTTGCGGGTCGCGTGGACGCCGTCACGGCCGTAGTTGTCGACGACGGCGGTGCGCGGCGCGTTCACCGGCAGGTGGGTGTGGTTGACGCCCAGGCGGTAGCGGTGCGCGTCCGCGTAGGCGAACAGCCGGCCCTGGAGCATCTTGTCCGGGGACGGGCCGATGCCGGGCACGAAGTTGTTCGGGGAGAACGCGGCCTGCTCGACCTCGGCGAAGACGTTGTCCGGGTTGCGGTCCAGGACCAGGCGGCCGACCCGCTGGAGCGGGTAGTCGCTGTGCGGCCACACCTTGGTGAGGTCGAACGGGTTGAACCGGTAGTCGGCGGCGTCAGCGGCCGGCATCACCTGGACGTGGAGCGTCCAGGAGGGGTTGACGCCGCGCTCGATGGCCTGGAGCAGGTCCGTCTGGTGCGAGTTGGCGTCCTTGCCGACGAGCTCGGCGGCCTGGTCGGCGGAGAGGGACCGCACACCCTGGTTCGTCTTGAAGTGGTACTTGACGAAGAAGGCCTCGCCCTCGGCGTTCGTCCACTGGTAGGTGTGCGAGCCGAAGCCGTTCATGTGGCGGTACGAGGCGGGGATGCCGCGGTCACCCATCAGCCAGGTGATCTGGTGCGTGGCCTCGGGGGAGTTGCCCCAGAAGTCCCAGACGTTGTCCGGCTCCTGCTTGCCCGTGAACGGGTCGCGCTTCTGCGAGTGGATGAAGTCGGGGAACTTGATCGGGTCCTTGATGAAGAACACCGGGGTGTTGTTCCCGACCAGGTCGTAATTGCCCTCGTCCGTGTAGAACTTGAGGGCGAAGCCGCGCGGGTCGCGGACCGCGTCCGCGCCGCCGAGCGAGTCGGCGACGGTCGAGAAGCGGATGAACGTCTCGGTGCGCTTGCCCACCGCTGAGAGGAAGTCGGCGCGGGTGAAGCCCGTGACGTCGTCGGTCACCTCGAAGTAGCCGTACGCGCCGGAACCGCGGGCGTGCACCACGCGCTCCGGGATGCGCTCACGGTTGAAGCGGGCGAGCTTCTCCAGGAGGTGCTGGTCCTGGAGGAGGATCGGTCCACCGACACCGGCGGTGGCGGAGTTCTGGTTGTCGGCGACCGGGGCGCCTGACTCGGTCGTGAGCACACGCTTAGCCATGTGGCGGGATGACCTTTCGTACGAGCTGCTGACGGCTTGAGGAGCGTAGATTCGCCGCGGAGCAACGTCAACAGTTTGTTGAAATCGAAGTGTGTGGTTCCGGGCCGCGGCAGCGCCTGGGCGCGACAGGACAGGTGTCAGCGCCACCGCGGCCCGGAGATCAGGGGGCCCGTTGTGCGGGCCGTGGCCCCGTACGAGGCCAGGGGCTCCTTGCGGAGCGAGGTGGTCAGACCTGGGCGCCGGACAGCCGCTCGACCGAGCGCAGCAGCGCCGAGTGGTCCAGGCCGCCGTCGCCCTGGGCGCGCAGCGAGGCGACCAGCTGGGCGACCACGCCGCCGACGGGCAGCGCCGCGCCGACGTTGCGGGCGGCGTCCGTGACGATGCCCATGTCCTTGTGGTGCAGGTCGATCCGGAAGCCGGGGGCGAAGTCCCGCTTCAGGAAGTTGTCCTTCTTGCGGGTCAGCACGGTCGAGCCGGCCAGACCGCCGTTGAGGACGTCCAGCGCGGCGGCGAGGTCGACGCCGGACTTCTCCAGGAAGACCACGGCCTCGGCGCAGGCCTGGATGTTGACCGCGACGATCAGCTGGTTGGCCGCCTTCACCGTCTGGCCGGAGCCGTGCGGGCCACAGAGCACGATGGTCTTGCCGAGCGCCTCCAGCAGCGGCTTCGCGGCGTCGAAGTCAGCCTGCTCGCCGCCGACCATGATGGACAGGACCGCCTCGATGGCGCCGGCCTCACCGCCGGAGACCGGCGCGTCCAGGACCCGGATGCCCTTCTCGGCCGCGTTCTTGGCGAGGTCCACGGAGGTCTGCGGGGTGATGGAGGACATGTCCACCAGCAGGGCGCCGCGCTTGGCGTTCTCCAGGATGCCGTCGGGGCCGTAGGCGATGGCCTCGACCTGCGGGGAGGCGGGCACCATCGTGATGACGACGTCCGCGTCCCCGACCGCGTCCGCGATCGAGGAGGCGCCGTTGCCGCCGGCCGCGACCAGCCGGTCGACCTTGTCCTGCTCCAGGGTGTATCCGGTGACGTCGTAACCGGCCTTGACCAGGTTCTCGGACATGGGGGAGCCCATGATGCCGAGGCCGATCCACGCAACCTTGGGGAGGTTGTTGCTCATGAGGGTGCCTTCCTGAAAAACGTGTGTACGTAAGAGGGTTGGGCTCGACCAGAGGTCGGCCCGGCCCGCCCGCGGCCGGTCAGCGGGCCGCTCGGGCCGACGCCGGGAGCCAGTCGAAGGATTCCGCGCTCGGACGGTCGCCCGGCTTGTACTCCAGGCCGACCCAGCCCGCGTACCCGGCGTCCTTCAGCTCGTCGAGGAGCTGCTCCAGCGGGAGCGATCCGGTGCCCGGCGCGCCGCGCCCCGGGTTGTCGGCGATCTGGACGTGGCCGGTCTTCGCGGCGTACGCCTTGATGACCTGACTCAGGTCCTCACCGTTCATCGAGAGGTGGTAGAGGTCCAGCAGGAACTTGGCGTTCCCGAGGCCCGTCGCCGCGTTCACCTTGTCGACGACCTCGATCGCGGCCGGTGCGCTGACCAGCGGATAGAGCGGCGACTCCGGCTTGTTGAGGGTCTCGACGAGGAGGATCGCCCCGACCCGGTCCGCCGCGCGGGCGGCCAGCACCAGGTTCTCCAGGGCGAGTGCGTCCTGCACCACCGGGTCCGTGCCCTCGACGCGGTTGCCGTACAGCGCGTTGAGCGCCGCGCAGCCGACCGAGGCGGCGAAGTCGGCCGCCACCTCGATGTTGGCCCGGAAGCGGTCCGACTCCGTGCCGGGCACGGAGAGCGCGCCGCGGTCGGGGCCGGGCAGCTGTCCGGCGTAGAAGTTCAGCCCCACCAACTGGGTGCCGGCGTCGTCGAGCGCCTTCTTGAGGGCGTCGAGCTCCGCCTGCGGAGGGGTGGGGGTCTCGATCCAGGGCCACCACAGCTCGACCGCCGTGAAGCCCGCCGCGGCGGCTGCCGCGGGACGCTCCAGGAGCGGGAGTTCCGTGAAGAGGATCGAAAGGTTCACATCGAAGCGCTGGTCCGGGTATCCCATGAGGATGTCGGCGCTCCTTCCGTATTGCGGAAGTTAGTTTCTGCTTAACGGAAGATTGCCCGGAGGGTGGCGGGGCTGTCAAGGGGGTGCCGGAAAATTCGCCCCGGCCGGCGGCGCCCGGAATCGGTGGCGCGAGTGCCTCCGGGCGTACGAAAGCGGGGCGGGGGCCGCCCTCGGCCCCCCCCCCGCCCGGCTCTCACGCCGTACGGACCCGCTATCCGGCCGGAACCGTGTCCTCGAAGCTCGTCCCCGAACCCCGGTACGCCCCGACCATCGCGTTGACCTGCGCCGGGGTGAGCACCTGGTCCTTCACGTGCAGGACGTAGTCCACCTGCTGGTCGTAGGCGCGGGGCGTGGTGCTCGGCTGCCCCTGGAGGTCGATCAGCCACTGGTTGAAGTTGATCGACATCGGACGCTCGGGCAGATAGGCCGCCCCGTGCGTCCCGAAGTGCTGCCCGTCGACGTAGTACGTGATCTCGTCGTCGTCGATCGTCACCACCAGGTCGTGCCAGCCCGCGTACGACTGCCGGACCTCGCTGTGCGCGTTGACCGCCTCCCACGGGTCGGGCCGGTAGGTCTCCCACGACGTCGTGTAGAGGATGTTCGCCGGCTCGCCCCAGCCGCCGTTCGGCAGATACTCGAAGTCGTACTCCGCGTAGTCGTCAGCCATCGGCGCCTTCAGATCGTTGATGGTGAAGAACGTCTGCACGATCCGGTCGCCGTCCGGGCCCGACCGCGGTGCGTCACTGAACTTCACCCGGGACGCGTACGTCCCGTTCTTGAACTTCATCGACTGCGTCAGGATCTCGGTGTGCTTCGTCGAGGCCCCCGTGCCGGCCGTCGAGGTCTCCAGGTTCATCACCGAGTTTCCGCCCTGGTCGGCGAACGTGACGTTCTCGGGCGCCCAGGTCGCGCCCGGTACCCCCGGACCGCCGGAGTTGGACCGGACGCTCCAGCCGTTCGCGTTGATCTCCGGGTCGGTGTGGGAGCTGTAGTCGAAGTCGTCGAACAGCGTCGGCGCGTCCCCCGGCGGGTCCGTCGGGTCCGGCGGGTCGGTCGGGCCGTTGCCCCCGGGGGCCTCGCCCCAGACCGTCGCACCGGAGACATGCGCGGTCACCTTGGACCAGTCGCCGTACGCCGTCCTGTCCGCGCCGAAGGAGTAGTCGTCGGACTGGACGAGCGAGGCCCAGGAGCTCTGGTGGAAGCGGAGCTGCATGTCGCCCGTGTCCGCCCCGGGCGCCAGCGAACCGGCCCCGGCCGTGAAGCCGATCTCCAGATAGCGGTCAGCGGTGGCGGTCGGGTTGGCGAGCGTCCCGAACGTACCGGTGATGTTCGCGCACCCCTTGACCGCCCAGGAACAGGCGAACCGGTAGGCGGCGGAGGCCGAGTCGGCCTTGAAGTAGTAGCGCACCTTGACGCTGCTCAGCGGTACGGAGGTGGAGCCGGCGTTACGGACCTTCAGCCACGGCTCGCTCTGGTCGGCGCTCGCGCCGGACGCGCTCGTGCGGTACTGGACGACGATCCCGTCCGCCGCGGCGTTGGCCGAGGACGGCAGCGCGGCCAGACCGGTGGCGGCGAGGGCCACGGCGGCGGCCGAGGCGGCGGCGGTGCGCAGCCTGGACCCGCGCGGATTCCTGCGTGATGGGTTCACGGGTGTGTTCCTCTCCGGAACGGTGGTGGGGGAGTGGTTACGAGTGGGGTCGCGCTGTTCCTGAGGAGGAGGACGGGGACGGGGACGCGTACGGGGCGGTCGCGAGCGACCGCGCGTCCAGCGGGCGGTAGGGGACGCCCAGGGCGTCCAGCCGGGCGGTGTGATGACGCAGCCGCTCGACGAACCCAGGCCAGTCGCCGCGCCCGCCGGACCAGGACCGGTCGGCCAGCGCGCAGAGCCGTGGGTAGCTGAGGTACTCGATCTCCTCGGGGGTGCGGGCGTACTCGGTCCACAACTGGGCCTGGGTCCCGAGCACCCGCGCCCGGTCCGCCTCCGGCCAGTCGTGCGGAGCCGGTTCGTAGCCGTGGACCGTGTGCAGGGGGACCGGCGCGCCGGGCTGGGCGACCGGCTCGGACGGATCGCCGGACTGGGCGTAGTCGAGGTAGGTCGCCCGGTGGTGCGCGGCGATCACCTGATGGCCCCGGCGCGCGGCGGCCCGCGCGTGCGAGGAGTCGCGCCACGTCATCACCGTGAACTCCGGCGGGAGTTCGGCGCCATTCTCGACCCAGCCGAGCGGCATCCGCCCGCGCTCCACGAGGAACGCCCCGACCCGGCCCATGAACCAGCCGTGCAACGCCGCCGGGTCCGCGAGCCCCAGGGCCGCCGCGCGTTCCCGGGCTGCCGGGCTCTCCTCCCACTCGGTGGTCGGGCACTCCTCACCCCCGATGTGGAGGTACGGAGACGGGAAGACGTCCATCACCTCCTCCAGCACGGCCCGGCAGAAGTCGAAGACCCCCTCGTGCACGCCGAGGATCGTGTCGCACACCCCCCAGCGGGTCCACACGTCCAGCTCACGCCCTGGGTGGTTGCCCAGCTCCGGGTAGGCGGCGAGCGCCGCCCGCACATGGCCGGGCATCTCGATCTCCGGTACGACGGTGACCCCGCGCTCCGCCGCGTACCGCACCAGACCTCGCAACTCCGCCTTGGTGTACGACCCTTCGTGCGGCACCGCGTCGAAGTGCGCCCCGTCCGGACCGGTCGGGCCCTTCTGCGACCGGGCCCGCCGGGAGCCGACCGAGATCAGCCGGGGGTAGGCGTCGACCGGCATGCGCCAGCCCTGGTCGTCGGTGAGGTGGAGGTGCAGGACGTTCAGCTTGTGCAGCGCCAGCAGGTCCACGTACCGGCGCAGATAGGCGACCGGCTGGAAGCGCCGCGCCACGTCCAGCATCGCCCCGCGCCACGGCCGGTCCGGCACGTCGGTGATCTCGACGCACGGCAGCTCCCAGGACCCGGCCCCCGACGCCCCGCCCGACAGGGCCTCGGCGGGCAGAAGCTGGCGGATCGTCTGGACGCCCCGGAGCAGCCCGGTGAGATGGGCCGCGCGCAGTTGGAGGGCCTGCCGGGCGACCGTCAGCCCGTACCCCTCCTCGCCGAGGCCGCCGAGCCGGTCGTCCAGGGCGAGGACGACCCGGCCGTCCGGCGCCGGGGCGAGGGGGAGCCCGGCCGCGCGGCCGACCAGGGAGCGCAGCAGGTCCGCCGCCGGTTCCGCGCCCGGCAGCGCCCGGACGGTGGTGTCCCGGTCGAGGGTGAGCCGGCCGCCGAGCGAGGAGACCTTGGTGGGCCGGGGAAGGAGGGCGAGGTCGGGGCGCGATGCGGGCACGGCGGTCTCCGGATTCGGTTCACGGGCGGGCTGGGGGCGGCGGGCGTCTTCCGCTGTTCAGCCCTTGACGGCGCCGGCGGCGAAGCCGGACGTGACATGGCGCTGGAGCAGCAGGAAGATCACCAGGGCGGGCAGCGCGAAGAGGGTGGAGGCGGCCATCGTGGCGCCCCAGTCGGTACCGAAGGTGTTCTGGAAGGACGACAGCCACACCGGCAGCGTCCGGTTGTCCTGCTGCTTGATGATCAGGAAGTTGGCGTAGGCGAACTCGTTCCAGGCGGTGATGAAGCCGAACAGCGAGGTCGCCATGAGCCCCGGCGCCAGCAGCGGCATCGCCACCCGCCAGAACGCCCCGGTCCGCGTACACCCGTCGACCTGCGCGGCCTCCTCCAGCTCGGGCGGGATCGTCCCGATGAAGCCGCGCAGCACCACGACGGTGAACGGCAGCGTGATCATGAAGTAGATCAACGTCAGCGTCGGCAGCCGGTCGAGCATGTCGGTGTCCCGGGAGATGATGTAGACCGGGATGATCAGCGATTCCCAGGGCGCCATCTGCGCGATGAAGATCATCAGCATGAACTGCCGCCGGCCCTTCCACCGCATCCGCGCCACCGCGTACGCCGCGCCCAGCGCCACCAGCAGCGCCAGCAGCACCGCCCCCAGCGTGACCAGGATGCTGTTGCGCCAGAACAGCGCGAACCCGTCGGCCTCCACCGCCCGTCGGAAGTGGTCGAGCGTCCAGGTGTGCGGGAAGAGCCGCGGGTCGGCGGACCGGATGTCCTTGGACGGCTTGAAGGCCGTGGAGATCATCCAGTAGACGGGGAAGAGGCAGACGACGACGGTCACGGCGGCGGCGATGTTCAGCGGAAGGCGCCGGAGCCGAGGGCGTACGACAGGTGAGTTCATCGGGTCTCGTCCTCCTGGCGGAGCATCTGGCGGAAGTACAGGACGAGCACCCCGGACATCAGGACCACGGTGACCATCGAGGCCGCGGAGCCCAGGTCGTACCGCTGACTGGAGAGCGCCGTCTGGACCGCGTAGACGGGCAGGATCGTCGTGGCGTCACCCGGGCCGCCCCGCGTCATCACCCAGATCTGGACGAACGCCTTGAAGGTCCAGATCACCTCCAGCGAGACGACCAGCAGGAAGATCGGCCGCAGCATCGGGAAGGTGACCGAACGGAAGATCCGCGCCGCGCCCGCCCCGTCCAGCCGCGCCGACTCGTACAGCTCCAGGGGCACGGTGGTCAGCGCCGAGTACAGGGTGATCGCGGCGAACGGCACCGACTGCCAGACGATCAGCGTCACCAGGATCGCGAAGGCGGCTGTGCCGTCGGCGAACCACGGGTAGCGGTCGAAGGACTCGAAGCCGAGCGAGGTCAGCGACTGGTTGACGATGCCGAACTCCGAGTGGAACAGCCACTGGAAGACCGTGGTCGCCGCCACCACCGGCATCGCCCAGGCCAGCACCAGCGAACACAGCACCACCGTCCGCCCGACCCGGCCCAGCCGCTCCACCATCAGGGCGACCAGGGTGGCGATCACCATGATCAGGACGACGTTGATCGCCATGAAGAGGAAGGTGCGGCGCACCACCTCCCAGAACCGGGGGTCCGCCAGCAGCGTCCGGTAGTTCCGCAGCCCGACGAACTCCGCGTCACCGGTGATCAGTTGGCGTAGCCGGAAGTCCTGGAACGAGATCAGGACGGCCCGCACCAGCGGGTAGACCAGCAGATACAGCATGCCGCCGACGGCGGGGGCGATCAGGGCGTACGGCCAGAGGCTCTGCGCCCTGCCCCGCGGGGACGGGTCCTTGCGCCCGGCGAGGCGCGGGGCGGGACGCCGCCGGGGTGTGCGGGGTGCGGTCCGTTGGTCGACGACCGGCACGGCACGCCTCCTTCCCTGCTGATGCGGTGGCTCGTGCTGCTGTGGTGGATCGTGCTGATGGGGTGGCTCGTGCTGATGGGGTGGCTCGTGCTGCTGTGGTGGCGGATCGAGGTCAGGAGCCGGCGTTCATGGCCCGGGTGATGTCCGCCGAGGCCGTCGCCGCCTCCTTCGCCGGATCGCCCCCGGTGAGCACGGCCGTCATGTAGTCCTTGATCGGGTTCTCGGCCTCGACCGCCGCCCAGCCCGGGGTGTTGGGCGTCGCGTGCCCGTTGGCCGCGCCGACCGCCATCGCGGCGGCACCCGGGTCGTCGGCCACGGCGGACGCCAGCGAGGTCCGGTTCGGCACGTAGCTCATGGCGACGGCGAGCTTCTTCTGCCAGGTGTCCCCGGTCAGCTCCTTGATGAAGGCGACCGCCTCGTCGGGGTGGGCCGCCGCGGCGGGCACGACCAGGTCGGAGCCGCCGGTGAAGACCGCGCCCGGGGTGTCCGCGGTCTTGCCCGGGATCGGGAAGAAGGCGAGCTTGCCCGCCAGTTCGGGGTTCTGCTCCGCGATGACCTTGGCCCCGCCCGGGGTCTGGATGACCTGCGCCACCTGCCCCTGGGCCATCACCTCGGCCTGCGGCGGGTCGTCCTCGTCGGAGTCCTTGGGGCCCTTGCCGAGCGCCTGGAGCTCCTTGTAGAACGCCATGCCGCGCAGCGCCTCGGGGGTGTCCAGCGCGCCGGACCACTTTCCGTCGGACTCCGCGGCGAGGTCGCCGCCCTCGTCCCAGATGAACCCGGCCAGCGCGTACCACAGCTGTCCGGGCAGGTAGATGCCCTGCGTGCCGCCCTTGTTGAGCTTCGTGGTGGCGTCGATCCACTGCTCGCGGGTCTTGATCGCCGTCGCGTCGACGCCCGCCTTCTCGAAGAGGTCGGTGCGGTACACGACCACCCGGTTCGCCGCGTAGTACGGGATGCCGTACTGCTTGCCCTCGTACGACCCCGGCTCGGCCAGGCCGCTCAGCCAGTCCCCGCCGTTCAGCTCGTCGGTGCGGTCGCTGAGGTCGAGCAGTCCGCCGCTCTCCGCGAACTGCGCCACCTGGGTGTTGCCCGCCTCGATGACGTCCGGGGCGTCGTTGCTGGCCAGGGCGGCGGTGATCTTCTCGCCGATCCCGTCCCACTCCTGGATCTGGATCTTCACGTCGATCGTCGGGTGGCGTTTCTCGAAGTCCGCGGCGAACTCCTTCTGGAACCGGTCCGAGACGCTGTCGCGCATCAGCCAGACGTCCACCGTCGTCCGGCCGTCCCCGTTGCCGGAGTCCGTTCCGGACGACGAACTACAGGCGCTGAGCGCGGCGGTCAGGACGAGCACGGACCCACCGGCGAGCAAGCGGTACTTCATGGTTCACCTCGGAAGCAGAAGGGATCGGACGGACCTGACGAGGCCTGACCACCTGACCAGTTGTGTCCACTGGACAGCTCGCCTCTCGATGGGGGTTGAAGGTGGCATAGACCAATGAGGTCGTCAACCCCCTTCGCAGCAGGGTGATTTGATGATCTGTGGGTATCGGCGCCTCTCATGCTGCGCTTGGATGGCGCTACACTTCGCCTGACCAGCAAGCCAGTTCGCCCGCAGTGGTAGGCAACTGGTAAGAAAGTAAGGCTCGCCGGGAGGGGAAAACGTGGACGCGGACGTGCCGGGGACGGTGCTCAAACGGGAGCGGACCCGCGATGCCGTGCTGGAACTGATCGAGTCGCGCAGCCCCGGGGACGCCATCCCTTCGGAGCGCGCCCTGTGCGCCCTGCTCGGCGTGTCGCGGCCCACCGTGCGGGCGGCGGCCGACGAGCTGGTCGCCGCTGGGCTTCTGGTGCGCGAGCACGGCCGGGGCATGTTCGTCGCCCCCGCCAAGATCACCCAGGAACTGGTCGCCGGGGACCGGGCGTTGAGCGTGCCGCAGGCGGCGGGCGCCTGGTCGAGCCGGCTGCTGGAGTTCACCACGCTCCAGGCGGGGGCCCGCGTCGGCCGCAAGCTGCGGATGTCGCCCGCCGCCGAGATCGTCTACGTGGCGCGGCTGCGGCTGGTCGACGGTGCGCCGATGGCCATCGAGCACCTGCACATCCGGGCCGAGCTGGTGCCGGGCCTCAGTGCGCAGGAGCTGGAGAGCGGCGACCTGTACGAGCATCTGCGCTCCACGCACGGGGTGCACGTCCACGAGGCGGTCCAGGCCATCGAGCCCACCGTCGTCACCCGCGCCGAAGCCGGGCTCCTCGACGTGCCGGAGCTGTCACCGGCGCTGCTCTTCGAGCGGCTGACCTCCGACACCGCGGGCCGCCCGGTGGAGTACGTCCACTCGCTCTACCGGGGCGACCGCTACCGGATCGTCTCCCGGCTCGCGCTCGGCCCGGCAGCCGAGGTCGCCCCCGACCGGGGAGGGCACCATCCGGGCATCCCGCCCGGCGACTTCGCGCACGGCGACGCCATCGCCTCCTCTACCAGGGGGGACATCCAGGCGGGCGGCTGACCGCCGACCGCCGGTTGCGTTGCGCAGGGTGCAACTCCGGTTGCACCTCTTGTCGAACGGCCGTCGGCGGGCCAGGGTGGCGGACGCATCCGAAGCAGCCGAACCCCCACACGAGGTGCCTCGCATGAACCCAGCCCCCCACCCGAGCTCCCGCCCCGACCGTTCCGGCCACGGTGACGGTTCCGCATCCGCCGCATCCGCCGCATCCGCCGCATTCGCATCCGCGCCCGCCTCCGGTCTCCCCAGCCGCCGCGGCCTCCTGAGCGGCCTTGTGGCCGGAGCCGCCCTGGCCGCCGTCGGCCCCGCCCAGGCCGCGGCCGCCCACGCCGTGCCGGCCCGAGCCGGGGCCCGCCCGGCCCCCATGCCCGCCCCGCCCGCCGGCCCGCGCGCCACCCGCCCGCTGCTCCTCGGCACGTACACCTCCGAGGCGGGAGGCGGCGCCGGCATCGGCACCGCCGCGTACGACACCGGCACCGGCGCGATCGCTTCCGGTCCGGTGATCACCGGCGTCGAGAACCCCTCCTACCTGGCCCCGCACCCCTCCGGTGCCACCGTCTACGCGGTCGCCGAGCAGGGCGCGGGCGCGGTCACCGCCGTGGCGGTCGCGCCGGACGGGACGTACGAGGTGCTCGGCAGCCGCCCCACCGGCGGCTCCGGCCCCACTCACCTCTCCGTCCACCCGTCCGGACGCTGGCTGCTGAGCGCCAACTACACCTCCGGCAGCGTCGCCGTCCACCCGATCGCCGGGGACGGCTCCCTCGGGGAGCGGACCGACCTGGTCACCCACAGCTCGCCGCCGCCCGGACCCGGCCAGGGCGGACCGCACGCCCACCAGGTCCTCACCTCGCCCGACGGCGGTCACGTCCTCGCCGTCGACCTGGGCACCGACACCGTGTACACGTACGCGCTCGACGAGTCGGCCGGAACGCTCACCGAGGTCTCCCGGGCCTCTCTGGCTCCCGGCTCCGGCCCCCGCCACCTGGCCTTCCACCCCGGCGGGCGCTTCGCGTACGTGGCCTGCGAGCTGGACAACACCATGGTCGTCTGCGGGTACGACCCCGCCACCGGCGCTCTCACCCCGGGGTCAGGGCAGTCCACCGGTACGGGGTCCGGCACCAGCTACCCCGCCCAGCCGGTGGTCACCGGGGACGGGGCGTACGTCTACCTCGCCAACCGGGGCCACAACAGCCTCACCCGTTACGCCGTGGAGAGCGACGGGTCGGTCCTGCGACTGCTCGACACCGTGCCCGTCGGCGGCGACTGGCCGCGACAGCTGGCCCTGTCCCCGGACAGCTCCCTGCTCTTCGCCGCGAACCAGCGCTCCTCCACCGTCACCGTGTTCGGGGTCGGCCCCGACGGCTCCCTCACCGCTGCGGGCGCCCCCTTCCCGGCTCCGGTCGCGGTCTGCGTCCTGCCGCTTCCGTGAGCCCCGCCGTCGGGGCCCGCGCGCACCGGAGTGGGGCCCCGTCCAGCGGTTACAGTCGTGGCCGAGCCGCGGGAGCCCGCACCCGGGGCGAGGACATCATGGAGGCACAGTGCGCTTGAGGGTGGAATTCACCACCGAGCCGTTCGATCTCGACGAGGCGCCCGCCCACGCGGTGGTCGCCCGCGAGGTGATCCAGGGCGCCGGGCTCGACGCCGTCGACGTCGGCCCCTTCGGTAACACCGCGGAAGGGGGCGCGGACGAGGTGCTCACCGCCGTGGACTCCCTGCTGCGGCGAGCCCTGGCCTCGGGCGCCACCCGGGTCTCGCTCCAGGTGAACGTGATCGAGGGGGACGCGTCATGACCGAATCCGTCGATCACCCCCCGGCCGCTGCCGACACCTCCGCCGCGTCCGATAACCCTTCGGCAACGCTCGACCACCCGCTGGTCTCCGCGGTCAAGCCGCTCGTCGACGCGATGGGGGCGGAGCTGCTGGGTCCGGATCAGGCCCAGCCGGACGACGTCGTGCTCGCCTGGGAGGGGCAGGACGTCATAGCCGTACGCCTTCCGCAGCTCTCCGACTCGCTCGACCACATCCTCGCCGCGATGGAACGACGGCACGGGATGCCGCTCGCCGACCTGGACCGCAAGGCCAAGCAGGGCGTCGTCCGGACGCTGGAGGCACGCGGTGCCTTCTCCGTGCGGCACGGGGTGGAGACGGTGGCCGGCGCCCTGGGCGTCTCCAGGTTCACCGTGTACAACTACCTCAACCGGGAACATGCGGCCAAGGGTGAGTAGTTGGCCGAACACACCGAACACGCAGGAAAGCCGCCGTCCGTATGCCGGGACGGCGGCTTTCTTCGTTCGCGAGATTTCAACAAAGTGTTGACGTCGTGTTGCGGAGGGCGTTAGCTATCCGCAGCCCGAACAACGCACAGCGAAAAACAGCCACGGAGGCTCCCGTGACTTCGAGCTCCACACCGGGCCTCACCCGGTTCAACACCCTGGCGGACGGCGAGGCCACTCCCGCACTGCACGAGGTGTGTGCCAGTGCGACCTGGGGAAACACCATCCTCGCCGGGCGCCCGTACGCCACCGAAGAAGCCCTGCTCTCCGCGAGCGACGCCGCCATGGCGGAACTCACTGCGGAGGACCTGGCCGAAGCGATGGCGGGCCACCCGCCGATCGGGCGTCCGATCCCCGGCGATCCGACCTCCTCCCGCGAGCAGCGGGGGATGGCCGGCGCCTCCGAGGAGCTCAAGACCGAGATGCTCGAACTGAACCTGGCCTACCAGGAGCGGTTCGGACATGTCTTCCTGATCTGCGCCACCGGCGCCACCGGTGAGCAGATGCGCGACGCGGTGAAGTCCCGGATCGGGAACGCGCCCGAGCAGGAGCAGGAGATCGTGCGCACCGAACTGGGCAAGATCAACCGCATCCGGCTGACCCGTCTCGTGACGGAGACCCTCGCAGAGGGCACTCCCGCACAGGACTCTTGAGATCTAGGAGAGTGACGGTCTTGAGTACCGACACGACCGCATCGGTGTCCACCCACATCCTGGACACCAGCATCGGCCGCCCCGCCGCGTCCGTCGCCGTCTCGCTCGCCGCCCGCAGCGGAAGCGACGCGCCGTACGTGACGCTCGGAGCGTCCGCGACCGATGCGGACGGGCGCTGCAAGGACCTCCCGGCGCTGCCGGAGGGCACCACCCATGTCCGTCTCGACTTCGACACCGAGACGTACTTTTCCAAGAAGCAAGCCGAGGCGCAGCAGGACGCCCCCCGCGTAAGGGACAGCGGCGCGTTCTTCCCGGAGGTGACCATCGCGTTCGCGGTCGCCCCGGGCGAGCACTATCACGTACCGCTGCTGCTCAACCCGTTCGGCTACTCCGTTTACCGAGGGAGCTAGCACCGACATGCCCACGATTCTCGGCCAGAACCAGTACGGCAAAGCAGAGAACCGCGTCGTCAAGATCACGCGGGACGGCGACACCCACCACATCAAGGACCTGAACGTCTCGGTCGCCCTCTCCGGCGACATGGACGACGTCCACTACTCCGGCTCCAACGCCAACGTCCTGCCGACCGACACCACCAAGAACACGGTGTTCGCGTTCGCCAAGGAGCACGGGATCGAGTCCGCCGAGCAGTTCGGCATCCACCTCGCCCGGCACTTCGTCTCCTCCCAGGAACCGATCCACCGCGCCCGGATCCGGATCGAGGAGTACAGCTGGGAGCGCATCGCGACCTCCGACGGCAACTCCCGCTTCATCGGCGCCGACGAGGTCAGGCACTCCTTCGCCCGCAAGGGCATGGAGACCCGCGTCTCCCAGATCACCTACGACGGTGAGAACTGGGAGGTCATCTCGGGCCTCAAGGACCTGACCGTGATGAACTCGACCAACTCCGAGTTCTGGGGCTACGTCAAGGACAAGTACACGACGCTCAAGGAGGCGTACGACCGCATCCTCGCGACGGACGTCTCCGCCCGCTGGCGCTACAACTGGACCAGCGACGAGCAGCACATGCCGAACTGGGAGAAGTCCTACGAGCAGGCGCGCAAGCACATGCTCCACGCCTTCGCCGAGACGTACTCCCTCTCGCTCCAGCAGACCCTGTACCAGATGGGTTCGCGCATCATCAACAGCCGCAGCGAGATCGACGAGATCCGGTTCTCGCTGCCGAACAACCACCACTTCCTGGTGGACCTCGAACCGTTCGGCCTCAAGAACGACAATGAGGTCTACTTCGCGGCCGACCGTCCCTACGGTCTGATCGAGGCCACCGTGCTCCGGGACGGCGTAGAGCCGAAGATCCCGGTCGACATGACCAACCTCTGACGCGGCACTGAACCGGCCCCCGTCCGCGTAACGACGGGCGGGGGCCGGTCATCCCGGAGGGAACACCCATGGCACAGCCTGCAACGGGGCCGGCAGAAGGCCCAGGCACCACCTCACCGACCACCGCTGCCGACACGGCGGTTCACCCGGTCGACGAGAAGCTTCCTCCCGCGCGGCTCGTCCCCGCCGCGCTCCAGCACATCGCCGCCATGTACGCGGGCGTCGTCACCCCTCCGCTGATCATCGGCCAGGCCGTCGGCCTGGACACCGCCGGGATGACCCGGCTCATCGCGGCGAGCCTCCTGATCGCCGGGCTCGCCACCATCCTGCAGACCGTCGGTCTCGGCCGCTTCGCCGGCAACCGGCTGCCTTTCGTCAACGCCGCCTCGTCCGCCGGTATCGCGCCGATGCTCGCCATCGCCGAGACCAGCGCACCCGGTCACCAACTCCCCGCGATCTACGGGGCGGTGCTCGTCGCCGGAGTCTTCTGCCTGGCCGTCGGCCCCTTCTTCGGCAGACTGCTGCGCTTCTTCCCGCCGCTCGTCACCGGTGTGGTCATCACCCTCATCGGCGTCACCCTGATGCCGGTCCCGGTCGCCTGGGCACAGGGCGGAGACGCCACCGCCGCCGACTTCGGCGCCATGAAGTACCTGGCGCTGGCCGCCTTCACGCTCGTCGTCATCCTGCTCATCCAGCGCTTCGGCCGCGGCTTCCTCAAGCAAGTGGCCCTGCTCATGGGCATGTTCGTCGGCACGCTGGCCGCGGTCCCGTTCGGACTCGCCGACTTCTCCGCGCTGAAGTCCGCACCGCTCGCCGCCCTGCCGACCCCCTTCGCCTTCGGCGCGCCGGAGTTCCAGCCCGCCGCGATCCTGTCGCTCTGTATCGTCATGCTCGTCCTGATGACGGAATCCTCCGCCGGGATGCTCGCCCTCGGCGAGATCTGCGACCGCCGCACCGACGGCCGCACGATCACCCGTGGCCTGCGTACGGACGGCATCGCCACCCTCCTCGGTCCGGTCTTCGGTGGCTTTCCCACCAGCGCGTTCGCCCAGAACGTCGGCGTCGTCTCGCTGACCCGCGTACGCAGCCGGTACGTCGTCGCGGCCGCCGGCGGAGCGCTCCTGATCCTCGGCGCCTTCCCGGTCCTCGGCGCGGTCGTCTCGCTCGTCCCGATGCCCGTCCTCGGCGGCGCCGGGATCGTCCTCTTCGGCTCCATCGCGGTCAGCGGCATCCGTACGCTCTCCGAGGCGGGCCTGGACGACAGCTCCAACATCATCCTGGTCGCCGTCGCGCTCGGCGCGGGCATCATCCCGCTCGCCGCGCCCACCTTCTACGCCGGATTCCCGGCCTGGGCGCAGACCGTCCTCGGCTCCGGGATCAGCGCCGGAGCACTGGTCGCGGTCGTGCTCAATCTGTTCTTCCATCATCTCGGCACCCACAGCCGCACCGCTGTGGCACTCAAATCCTCCTAGGGTCCTGCCGTGCCCACATCGCCACAGAGAGAAGAAGGAAGCGCCATGGCAGCTTCGGCAGACCCTCAGCGCATCATCATCGAAAACTGTTCGATCGCCACCGTCGACGCCCACGACACGGAGTACGCGTCCGGGTACATCGTCGTGGCGGGCAACCGCATCGAGTCCATCGGCGCCGGCAAGGCTCCGGAGGGCCTGACCGGAGTCGTCCGGCGGATCGACGGCACCGGGCACCTCGCGACCCCCGGCCTGGTCAACACGCACCACCACTTCTACCAGTGGATCACCCGGGGCCTGGCCACCGACCACAACCTCTTCAACTGGCTGGTCGCCCTCTACCCGACCTGGGCGCGCATCGACGAGCCGATGGCCCGCGCCGCCGCGCAGGGTTCGCTAGCCATGATGGCCCGCGGCGGCGTCACCACCGCCATGGACCACCACTACGTCTTCCCGAAGGGCTCCGGCGACCTCTCCGGCGCGATCATCGGCGCCGCCCGCGAGATGGGCGTACGGTTCACCCTCGCCCGGGGCTCCATGGACCGCAGCGAGAAGGACGGCGGCCTGCCCCCGGACTTCGCCGTCGAGACCTTGGAAGGCGCCCTCGCCGCCACCGAGGCGACGATCGACGCCCACCACGACGCCTCCTTCGACGCCATGACCCAGGTCGCCGTCGCGCCCTGCTCGCCGTTCTCCGTGTCCACCGAACTGATGCGCCAGGGTGCCGAGTTGGCACGCCGCAAGGGCGTACGGCTGCACACCCACGGTTCGGAGACCGTCGAGGAGGAGCAGTTCTGCAAGGAGCTGTTCGGGATGGGCCCGACCGAGTACTTCGAGTCGACCGGCTGGCTCGGCGACGACGTGTGGATGGCCCACTGCGTCCATATGAACGACTCGGACATCGCCGCGTTCGCCCGTACGGGAACCGGTGTCGCCCACTGCCCGTCCTCCAACGCGCGCCTCGCCGCGGGCATCGCCCGGGTCCCCGACATGCTCGCCGCCGGCGTCCCCGTCGGCCTCGGCGTGGACGGCACCGCCTCCAACGAGTCCGGCGAACTCCACACCGAGCTGCGCAACGCGCTCCTCATCAACCGCCTCGGCGCCCACCGCGAGGCCGCCCTGAACGCCCGTCAGGCCCTGCGCCTCGGGACCTTCGGCGGGGCCCAAGTACTGGGCCGCGCCGACCAGATCGGCTCCCTGGAGGCCGGCAAGCTCGCCGACCTCGTCCTGTGGAAGCTGGACACCCTGGCCCACTCCTCGATCGCCGACCCGGTGACCGCGCTCATCTTCGGCGCGGCCGCCCCGGTGACCCTGTCCCTCGTCGACGGCAAGCCGGTCGTCGAGGGCAACCACCTCACCACGGTGGACGAGGACGCCATCGCCCGCGTCACCCGCGACGAGGCCCGCCGCCTCGCGCAGATCGCCGCCGGAGCCTGATTCCGAGCGGTACCCCGCCGGAGTCCGACTCCGTGCGGCATCCCCGCGGAGCCCGACTCCGCGCGGTAACCCCGACCGGCCGGTCGAGGGGGACGGCCCGAGACCGGCCGCCGTGGACCCGAGCGGGGTCCACGGCAGCCGGTCCGGCGGACGCGCGCATGGTGCGCGCCCGCCGGACCGGTGATGAACGCTGCCCGCGCACACCCCCCGCGCGCCCATCCGCACCCCCCTCTGCACGACCTGCACGACCTGCACGACCTGCACCACCTGCACGACCTGCACCACCTGAGAGAGCCGCACCGCAGCACCACTTACGCACCACCTCCCTGAATCCCACGTCGCCGACGACGTGTAACCGACCGGAGGAACCGCCGTGGCCGCCAAGCCCAGGTTTCGCAAAGACGCAGATGCAGCCGCCCCCGACACGACGGCCGACAACGCCGCGGAAGCGGGAGACGACCGGAAACACCCGGTCGACGAGACCCTCCCCCCACTGAAGATGTTCACCAGCGGCCTCCAGCATGTGGCCGCCATGTACGCGGGCGTGGTGGCCCCGCCGCTCATCGTGGGGCCCGCCGTCGGCCTCACCGCCAAGGAGACCGCCTTCCTGATGGGGGCGAGCCTCTTCACCGCGGGGATAGCCACCCTGCTCCAGACCATCGGCTTCTGGAAGGTCGGCGCCCGGCTGCCCTTCGTCAACGGCGTCTCGTTCGCCGGGGTCGCCCCGATGATCGCGATAGGCAAGGACCGGGGACACGACGGGATAGCCGTCATATTCGGCGCGATCATCGTCGCGAGTCTTCTCGGGTTCGTCCTCGCCCCGTACTTCTGCAAACTGGTGCGCTTCTTCCCGCCCGTCGTCACGGGCACCGTGATCACTTTGATCGGCGTCTCGCTCCTCCCGGTCGCCTTCAACTGGTCCCAGGGCGGCAACGCCACGGCCGACGACTACGGTTCGATGACCAACATCACCATGGCCGCCGTGACCCTGGTCATCGTGCTGGCCCTGCGCAAGCTCCTGCGCGGCTTCCTCCAGCAGATCGCGATCCTGCTCGGTCTCGTCATCGGCACCCTGATCGCCATCCCGGCGGGCATCACCGACTTCGGCGCCATCAAGGAAGCCGACGTGGTCGGCTTCCCGACGCCGTTCGCCTTCGGAGTCCCGCAGTTCGAGATCGCCGCCATCATCTCGATGTGCATCGTGATGCTGGTCTGCATGACCGAGTCCACCGCGGACATGCTCGCCCTCGGCAAGATCGTCGGCCGCCCGGCCGACGAGAAGATCATCGAGGGCGGTCTGCGCGCCGACACCCTCGGCAGCGCCATCAGCCCGCTCTTCAACGGGTTCATGTGCAGCGCCTTCGCCCAGAACGTCGGCCTCGTCGCCATGACGAAGATCCGCAGCCGTTTCGTCGTCGCCGCGGGTGGCGGCATCCTCATCGTGCTCGGCCTGGTCCCCGTCGCGGCCTCCGTCATCGCCCTCGTGCCGCTGCCGGTGCTCGGCGGCGCGGGCATCGTCCTCTTCGGCACGGTCGCGGCCAGCGGCATCCAGACCCTGGCCACCGCGGCCATGGAGAAGGGCGAGAACGCGCTGATCGTGGCGGCGGCCCTCGGCATCGGCCTGATCCCGATCGCGGCGCCGCAGTTCTACCACGCCTTCCCGGAGAGTCTGCTGGTCGTCCTCGACTCGGGCATCTCCACCGGCTGTGTGGTGGCGATCGTGCTGAACCTCGCCTTCAACCACCTGGGTCGCAAGCCCGACACGGCGGACGAGGAGCAGGCACCGGGCGAGCACGTGGTGCCGGCAGCGGCCGGGGTCGGCGCCCACTGACGCCTGCGGATGGTGACCGGAGCATCCGGGGCCCCGCGCGACGCGGGGCCCCGGCGGCCGTCCGGCGCCCGTCGGCTGTAGCGTCAGGGGCATGGAAGATCAGTCTGTTGTGGATGTCGGCGATGTGCGCCTCGCGTACCGGACCTGGGGCGACGCGTTCGGCTCGCCCGTCGTGCTGCTGCACGGCCTCGGCGGTTCGGCCGCGAACTGGGAGGCGGCCGGCCCCCTGCTGGGCCAGGAGTGGCGGGTCTTCGCCCTGGACCTGCGAGGCCACGGCGAGAGCGACTGGCCCGACGACTACGCCCTGGAGCTGATGGCCGAGGACGTCGTGGGCTTCCTCGACGAACTGGAACTGCACCGGGTCGGCCTCGTCGGCCACGGCATGGGCGGGGTCGTCGCCCGGCTGGTGGCCCAGGAGCACTCCGACCGGGTGGAGCGGCTGGTGCTGGTGGAGACCCCGGCCCCGTTCCCCGGCGACCCGGGCCCGGCGGGCCGGGGCGAGGGCCTGGTGGACTACGACGAGAACGCGGTGCCCGCCGTACGCGACCAGCTCGCCGACCCCGGCCCGGACGCCGACGAGGCCCTCGGCGACATCGTCTCCCCGACGCTGATCATCACCGGCGGACCGGAGAGCCCGATGGAACAGCACCGCCAGGCCGACGTGGCCTCCCTGATCCCGGACTGCCGGCTGATCACGGTCCCGGGCGGACACCGCATGCACGAGACCCGGGCGGACCAGGTGGCCGCGCACATCACGGAGTTCTTCACGAGCTGAGGCGCACCCGCGGGCCGGCGGCGTTGTCAGTGGCAGCTGCCACGATCGACGGCACGGACTTCGACCGTGCCCTGGTCCACGCCGAACTGGACGCCCGGCCCTGGGCGTCGTACACCCACGCCTACGGCAGCGCCGAGGACGTGCCCGGCTGCCTGCGCGCACTCGCCGGGGACGACGCGTTTCGAAGGCCCGGGCGTACGGACGGCGCAGTGGTAGGCCCGCAGCAAGCCCTTCAGGCTTCCGTACGCTCCCGACGCGTGCCTCTGCGCCACCGCGGCGACGTTCTCCAACCCTCCCGAGGTGACAGCATGTAATGGATCAGGCACTCTGTGGGGTCGCCTGGGGGCCCCGAACAGGAAGGCACCTCGTGAACACCAAGCGCACCGCCGTGACGACCGCCGCCGTACTGACGCTCCTGGGGACGCTGTTCTCGTCGCCGGCCACCGCCGCGCCACCGCAAGGTGACTTCACCGCCACGGGCGTGAAGATCCGCTCCGGTTACAACACCTCCTCATCGGTCCGGGGGCACGGCAATCCCGGCGACGGGTACACCTGGATGGGCGGGCAGAGCAACGCGGAAGCGGTGCGCTGCCCGGACGGCAGCGTCAAGGACCACTGGACGTACGTGCACAACAACCGCACCAACGTCGAGGGTTACGTCTCCGACTGCTTCATCAGGGAGTACTGAAAGAAAGCAGCTGAACCCGACCTGTCGTGTGGCGGTGGGGCCCGGTCATGGCCGACTTCACCGCCTCGCCCAGGAGCTCCGGTGCCCGGGACCGTGGTGTGATGGTCGCCAGTCCGGGCGGCGGCCACTGAGCGCGATCACCCGGTCCAGCAGCGGGGAGTCGTCCGGCACCGGAACCGGCACCCCGAAGAGGCCGTCGGAGCCGTCAGTGGCATCAGCGGCATCAGCGCCACCATCACCATCCGGGCCATCCGGACCGCCCTCCTCCGCCGGGGTGAGCAGGGCCTCGCAGGACCGCAGTTCGGCCTCGCCCGCCGCGTACGGCTGCCCGGTCGACCGGGCCAGGTCCCAGCCGTGGACGACGAGTTCGTTGAGCGCGACCGCCCCCGCCACCTCGCCGGGCAGCTCGACCCCGCCCGCCCGGGTCACGCCGGTCCAGGCGCCGGGCGAGCGCCAGGCCGCCGCCATCTCGTCAAGCCGTCGGGGCAGCGCCTCACGCCAGTCGTCGTCCAGGACGGGGAGGGCGGCGTCCGGGGAGACGGCGGTGCTCGCCCCGAGATCCTTGCGGGCGGCGTCGCGGAAGGCGGTGGCGAGCCCGACGAGATGGCCGAGCAGCTCCCGTACGGCGTAGTCGGGGCAGGGGGTGGGGCCGTCCAGCCGACTGTCGTCGACCGGACCGAGCAGCGCCACGATCCGCCGGGCGGCCGGCTCCAGGTCGGGAGGAGCGACGGCATCCGACACGGGGTTCTCCTGTGCGTCCATACAGGGAAGACCCTTCGGCCACCGAAAACTCATCGACCGGTGACGCGCGATCCGAGTCCCGAGAAGCTGCCCCATGCCCTGCCCGGACCGCGGTCGGGTGGCGCACACCGTCACATAGCGGAAGGTTCCTCGCCGTCCTCTTGTCGGCGACCCCCGCGCCATGGCATACAGGTCTGGACCATTGCTGTCCGGATGGAAGGCACCACCGTGCAACGCCCCCACATATCTGCCGCGTTGACCTGTTCCGCCCTGCTTCTCACCCCCCTCCTCTCCGCCTGCGGTGGCACCGCCGAAGCCGACACGCAGCCTCCCGGCACCCCCGAGGGCGTGACAGCCCAGGCCAGCAGCTCCACCTCGGTGCACGTCATGTGGGAAGGCGCCTCCGACAACAAGAAGGTCGCCGGATACGAGATCTACCGCGGAAAGGCCAAGGTCAAGAGCGTCCCGGCGACCAAGACCATGATCGACGTCGACGGGCTGACGGCCTCGACCGACTACACCTTCACTGTCCGGACCAAGGACACGGCGGGGAATCTCTCCGCGCCCAGCAAGGGCGTCCCCGTCACCACCCAGGCCACCCCGCCCAAGGACGACACGCCCCCCACCGTTCCGGCGAAGCTGACGGGCGGCGCCGACGGGAAACGTGCCGCCACCCTCACCTGGGGCGCGTCCAAGGACGACGTCGGCGTCACCTCGTACGACATCTACCAGGAGGACTCCCGGATCCACAGCGTCCCGGCCTCCGAGACCACGGCGAAGCTCACGGGCCTGCGCCCGGGGACCGTCTACACCTTCACCGTCCGGGCCCGGGACGCCTCCGACAAGTCCTCGGCCGACAGCAACACGTTCGACCTCACCACCGAGTCCGCCCCCGGCGCCCCCGCGAGCACCGCCCCCACCGGTCTGAGCGCCGAGGTCGGCAAGGAGGGCGCCGACTTCACCCTCGACCTGTCCTGGGACCAGCCCGAGACGGGCGGAGTCATCCCCGCCTACGAGCTCCATCTGAACGGCAAGCTGACCACCACCATCGTCTGGGGCGGCACGCCTCCCAAGGGCCGCGCCACCTACCGGCTGGACCTCTCCGACCCGGCGGGTACCCGCTATTCGGTGAAGCTCAGGGCCAAGCTTCCGGACGGCAAGTGGGGTGACTTCTCGGCCCAGCGGACGGTCGTCCTGACGGACTGAGCCCCGAGCGACCGCCGTTTCCCAGGTGTGCGGCGCGCCGCCCCCCATGGTCCATTGGTCCTGGAAGGCCAGTGGACCGAAGGGGCTGAACCATGGATCCGGGAGACGACCTGAGCACACGGGTCGACGCGCTGATGGACGGTCTCGTCGACGACCTGGAACGGCTGACGGCCATCCCGTCCATCGCGTTCCCCGGCTTCCCGCCCGGGCCCGTGCGCGAGGCCCACGACCTCCTCGTCACCCATCTGGAGTCCCTGCGCCCGTTCGGTATCCCGCTCACCGTCACGCCGGGCGACACGGGCCCCGGATGCGAACCCGCGACCGACGGTCCGGCGTACCGCGCCGCCCGTGCCGCGCTCGGGGAGGGCTGGGGGAGCGAACCGGCCCCCGTCGCGAGCGGCGGATCGATCGAGGCCGCGTTCCCGCGCGAGTACGCGAAGACGTACGGGACCGCGACGGGCGGGGGCACGGCATGAGCAGCGCGGCCGACACCAAACCGGCCCCGGAGGAAGAGCCCCCGGCCAAGAAGGGGTTCACCTTCCCCAGCGCCCTCACGATCCTCGCGGTCGTCACGCTGGCCGTCTGGGGCCTGGCCTTCCTGATCCCGTCCGGGGCCTACGACCGCGACGGTGAAGGGGCCCCGGTCCAGGGCACGTACCACCGGGTCGACTCCGACCAGAGCTTCGTGGACCGTCTGAACGACCTCTTCCTCTCCCCGGTCAACGGCCTCTACGGCGTCCAGGACGCGAAGACGGGCGAGGTCGGCCCGGACCTGGCCGGCGAACTGTACGGCAGTGCGGGCGTGTTCCTCTTCGTGCTCGCCATCGGCGCGTTCATCACCGTGGTGTTCGCCACCGGCGCCCTGGACCGGGGCATCGGCCGCCTCGCGTACCGGCTGCGCGACCGGGGAGCGCTGCTCATCGCCGGCGTGATGCTGGTGTTCTCCCTCCTCGGCACCGTCGAGGGGTTCGCGGAGGAGACGCTCGGCTTCTACGGCCTGATCATCCCGCTGATGCTGGCCCTCGGCTACGACCGCATGGTGGCCACCGGCACGATCATCCTCGGCGCGGGCATCGGCGTGCTCTGCTCCACCGTGAACCCCTTCGCCACCGGAGTCGCGTCCTCCGCCGCCGACATCTCGCTCGGCGACGGCATCGTGCTGCGCGCGATCATGTGGGTGGTCCTGACGGCCGTGACGATCGGCTACGTCATCCGGTACGCGGGCCGCGTCCGCAAGAACCCCGACCGCTCGCTCTCCGGTTTCCTGCCCGGCGACCGCGAGCACAACGCGGCGGACGCGGGGGAACCCCCGGAGCTGACCGGGCTCCACCGGGCCATCCTTGTCCTGGTCGCCCTGGTCTTCAGCTTCATGATCTTCTCGGTCGTCCCGTGGTCCAGCGCCCTCACGGGCGACGCCGACGCCACCCCGTACGGCTTCGAACTCGGCTGGTCCTTCCCCCATCTGGCCGCTCTGTTCCTGGTCGCGGCGGTCCTGGTGGGCGTCGTCGCCCGGTTCGGCGAGCAGAAGCTGAGCGCGACGATCATCCAGGGCGCGGCGGACTTCATCTCCCCGGCCCTGGTCATCGTCCTCGCGCGCGGCGTCACGGTCATCATGAACAACTCGCAGATCACCGACACCGTGCTGCACTCCATCGAGGGCGTGGTCTCGGGCACCTCGTCGGCGCTGTTCGCGGTCTTCGTCTTCATCGTCAACCTGCCGCTCGCCTTCCTCATCCCCTCCACCTCCGGCCACGCCACGCTGGCGATGCCGATCCTGGCCCCGCTCGCCGACTTCGCGGGCGTCTCCCGCGCCGTGGTCGTCACGGCATGGCAGGCGGCGAGCGGCTGGATGAACCTCTGGGTCCCGACGACGGCGGTCACCATCGGCGGGGTGGCCCTGGCGAAGATCGGCTACGACAGGTACCTGCGGTTCGTCTGGCCGCTGCTGGCGATCCTGTCCGTCCTCATCTGCGGGTTCGTGGCACTGGGGGCGGTGTGGACGTGAGGGCTGAGGGGAAGAACGCCCCGGCCACCTCCGCGACGCTTCCCGGCCCGGCCGCTCCCGACGAGATCGACGCCGTCGCGAGCGCGATCGACGGGGGGCTCCCGCGTGAACTCGTGGCCTCGCTGACACGGCACAACGGGTCGGGCGCGTTCGCCGTGCCGCCCACGCACCAGCTCGGCGACGCGCGCCTGGTCGTCGCGGAGTACCGCGCCCACCGGCAGACGGATGAGTCGCGCGGTGGGCCGGATCACCGCCGCTGGTGGTGCTCCCGCTGGGTCCCGGACGCCGAAGCGGTCTGGGACATGGAGGAGTTGAACCGCCGCCACGGCTTCGGGTGAGTGTCAGCTCCTGGCGGCGTTCCCCCCCCCCGGTCTTCTCGACCGGCAGCGGGAACAGTCTGGTGCCCGCTGCCACTGCTGTGGTGCCCGCCTGACGGGTGGAGGGCCGCTCGTCCCGCTTGACCCCGCCCGGGAACACCACCGCCCCCGGCGCTGTGCGGTGCCGGGGGCGGTGACGGTGCTCGTGCCGTGGGGTCAGCGCAGTTGCTCGTACGCCGGCAGCGTCAGGAAGTCCGCGTAGTCCTGGTCCAGGGAGACCTGGAGCAGGAGATCGTGGGCCTGCTGCCACTTGCCGGCGGTGAAGGTCTCCTCGCCGATCTCCTCGCGGATCGCGGTCAGTTCCTCGGCGGCGACCTTGCGGGCCAGGTCCGCCGTGGCGTGTTCGCCGTTCTCGAAGACCACGTCCGCGTTGATCCACTGCCAGATCTGCGAGCGGGAGATCTCCGCGGTGGCGGCGTCCTCCATCAGGTTGAAGATGGCGACCGCGCCCAGGCCGCGCAGCCAGGCCTCGATGTAGCGGATGCCGACCGCCACGGCGTTGCGCAGCCCGTCGTACGTCGGGCTGGCGTCGAGGGTGTCGATGGCGATCAGGTCGCCCGGGGCCACCGAGACGTCCTCGCGGAGGCGGTCCTTCTGGTTGGGCTTCTCGCCGAGGACCGCGTCGAAGGAGGCCAGGGCGATCGGGACCAGGTCGGGGTGGGCCACCCAGGAGCCGTCGAAGCCGTCGTGCGCCTCGCGGTCCTTGTCCGCCTTGACCTTCTCGAAGGCCACCTTGTTGACCTCGGCGTCGCGGCGCGAGGGGATGAAGGCCGCCATGCCGCCGATCGCGTGCGCGCCGCGCTTGTGGCAGGTGCGGACCAGGAGTTCGGTGTACGCCCGCATGAACGGGGCGGTCATCGTCACCGCGTTGCGGTCCGGGAGGACGAACTTGGACCCGCCGTCACGGAAGTTCTTGACGATGGAGAAGAGGTAGTCCCAGCGGCCGGCGTTGAGACCGGAGGCATGCTCGCGCAGCTCGTAGAGGATCTCCTCCATCTCGTACGCGGCGGTGATCGTCTCGATCAGCACCGTCGCGCGGACCGTGCCCTGCGGGATGCCGACGTAGTCCTGGGCGAAGACGAAGATGTCGTTCCAGAGGCGGGCCTCCAGGTGCGACTCCGTCTTCGGCAGATAGAAGTACGGGCCCTTGCCGAGGTCGATCAGGCGCTGCGCGTTGTGGAAGAAGTAGAGGCCGAAGTCGACGAGCGCGCCCGGCACGGAGTCGCCGTCCAGCTGGAGGTGGCGCTCCTCCAGGTGCCAGCCGCGCGGGCGCATGACGACCGTGGCGAGTTCGTCGGCGGACTTCAGCGCGTACGACTTGCTCGACCTCGGGTCGGTGAAGTCGATACGGCGCTCGTAGGCGTCGGTGAGGTTGAGCTGGCCGAGGACGACGTTCTCCCACGTGGGGGCGGACGCGTCCTCGAAGTCGGCGAGCCAGACCTTGGCGCCCGAGTTCAGGGCGTTGATGGTCATCTTGCGGTCGGTCGGACCGGTGATCTCCACCCGGCGGTCGTTCAGCGCGGCGGGAGCCGGTGCGACCTTCCAGGAGTCGTCCGCGCGGACCGCCGCCGTCTCGGGCAGGAAGTCCAGCGTGGAGGTGCGGGCGATCTCGGCGCGGCGCTCACCGCGCCGGGCGAGCAGCTCATTGCGGCGCGGGGTGAACTGCCGGTGCAGTTCGGCCACGAACGCGAGGGCCGCGTCGGTCAGGACCTCTTCCTGCCGGGGCAGGGGCTCGGCATCGACGATGGCCAGCGTGGACGGCGCTGGTGCGGACATGAGCTGTCACTCCTTCAGCGGGCGGCGGCGTCTCATGGCCGCCGGGTCGCCTGAGACGGCACGGCGTGCCATGGCTCCGAGATACGGCCGTGGGCGCCGTCTGAGGTTCAGAGGGCTTCTGACCAGTGGATAGTAGTTTCCTCATGGTGGAAGTTCAATGGTTTGTTGATGTCGAGATTCTCCGGGTCGACAGAAACGGTCCGTCGGCGGCGCAGCGTGCCAGCGCGGCCACGGACGGTGGATGGCGGGCGGGTCCGCACGGTCACTCCAGGTGCTTCAGATCCTGCGAGGTGTCGATGTCGTACGCCTCGGCCACATCCGAACACTCCACGAGCGTGATCGCATCGCGGTGCTCCCGCAGATACGCCCGCGCACCCCGGTCGCCCACCGCCCCCGCCGCGATGCCCGCCCACCGGTCCGCCCCGAACAGCACCGGATGGCCCCGCTCCCCGCCGTACGAGGCGGCCGCCAGACTCGCCCGCGAGCGGTACGCGAGACGCACCCGCGCCACCGCCTCCGCCCCGATCCCGGGCTGATCGACCAGAAGGACGAGCGCCGCGTCCGCGTCCGTCGCGCCCAGGGCGGCCAGGCCCAGCCGGAGCGAGGAGCCCATGCCCTCCTCCCAGTCCGGGTTCACCGTCACCACGCAGCCCGCGAGATCCGCGCGGGCCCGCACCTCGTCCGCCGCCGCGCCCAGCACCACGTGCAGCGGGCCGCAGCCGCCGTCGCGCAGCGAGCGCACCGCGTGCTCGATCAGCGGGCGGCCCCGGTGCTCCAGCAGAGCCTTCGGACGGCCGCCGAGCCGGCGGCCCCCTCCGGCGGCCAGCAGTACCCCCGCGACCTCGGGGTTCTTCGCGGCGGAAGCCATGTCCGCGGTCCTCTCCGTAGCCGTGCCCGCAGGCGTGTCCGTAACCATGGGGCCTGGATACCACCGAGGGCTTCGCACACGCGACACGCATGTCACCCTCAGGGGTAACCCTGATTTCTTTCCGTGGGCTGGCGCGCACTGCCTGTCATGGCGTTAACTTGCGGGCACACCCGGGGACTTGGCCACAGCCCGGGTTCGGGGGTCAGACCGGCACAAGGACGTGCGAGGGGGAGTGCTGTGTTGCGAAGCGTGGGGCAGAAGCAGCTGACCGGCAGCGACGAGGACCCGAGGGTGGCCGAGCTGCGGATGGCCGTCTCCCGGCTCCGCCGCGAACTGGCCGGGCTCCGGACCGAATTCCCCGACCGGCCGATCGCCGAGGACGAGCTGGCGGCCCTGGACGCGATGGCCGTCAGCGGCGTGCCGGAGATCCCTCGCATGCGCCGCTCCCTGCTGCTGATCGCGGGGGCGATCGGCTCGGTGAGCGCGGTGGCCGCGGCCCTGCGCGAGGTGCGCAACGCGGTCGACCTCTTCGGGGAGCCCCCGCGCGGCTGACCCACGGCGCGCGAGCCCGGCTTCAGCGGCGGATGAGCCTGCGGGCCGTGGCCGCCGCGACCGCCGACGTACGGGAGTCGACGCCCAGCTTGGCGTAGATGTGCACCAGGTGGGACTTCACCGTCGCCTGGCTCAGGAACAGCCGCTTGCTGATCCGCAGGTTCGACAGACCCTCCCCGACCAGCTGGAGCACCTCCAGCTCCCGCCGGGTCAGCGCCTCGGCCGGCGTCCGCATCCGGTCCATCAGCCGGTGCGCCACGGACGGCGCGAGCGCGGAGCGGCCCGCCGCCGCCGTGCTCACCGCAGCCGCCAGCTCCTGCGGCGGCGCGTCCTTGAGCAGATAGCCGCTCGCCCCCGCCTCGACCGCCGCCAGGATGTCCGCGTCGGAGTCGTAGGTGGTCAGGATCAGGACCCGGGGGCCCTCCGGCGCGGCGGTGATCGCCGCCGTCGCCTCCGAGCCGTGCATGCCCGCACCGAACTGGAGGTCCATCAGGACCACGTCGAAGCCGCCCGCCGCCGCCAGGGCGACGGCCTCCTCCGCGGTGGCGGCCTCACCGGTGACCCGGAAATCCGGCTCGGTGTCCAGGACCGCGCGCAGCCCAGCCCGGACGACCGGATGGTCGTCCGCCAGCAGCAGCCGGATCACGTCCCCGCTCCCGCTCATGCCGCACGCACCGCTTCCGCTACGGGCAGCGGCAGCGTGACCGCCACCGCCGTGCCCTGTCCGGGCCCCGACTCCACGCTGAGCGCACCACCGAGCGACCCGGCGCGCGCCCGCATCGCCGGCAGTCCGAAGCCGCCGTCGCCGCGCTCGTGGACCGGCGCCCCCGACGGGTCGAAGCCCTGCCCGTCGTCCACGACGTCCAGCGCCACCGAGGTGTCCATGAAGCTCAGGGTGATCTCCGCCCGCCCGGCCCGCGCATGGCGCACCGTGTTGGCCAGCGCCGACTGCGCGGTCCGCAGCAGCGCCACCTCGTACGGCGTCGGCAGCTCCACCGGGGTGCCGCTCACCGCGAACCGCACGGTCAGCTCCGGTGCGGTCGTACGGGCGCAGAGCCGCTCCAGCGCGGCGGCCAGCGAACCGTGCTCCAGGTCCGGCGGCGTCAGCGCGCGGACGAACGAACGGGCCTCGGCCAGATTCGTCTGCGCGGCCTCGCGGGCGGCCCGCACGTGCGCGGCGGCGGGAGCGTCCTCGGGCAGCGAGCGCTCGGCGGCGCGCAGCAGCAGCTGGATGCTGGACAGACCCTGGGCCAGGGTGTCGTGGATCTCCCGGGCGAGGCGCTCGCGCTCGGCGAGGGTCCCGGCCGTGCGCTCCGCCTCGGCCAGGTCCGCACGGGTGGCGACCAGCTCCACGATCAGCCCGCGCCGCCGTTCGCTCTCCCGGAAGAGCGCGTCGTACCCGAGGACGGTGGCGACGGCGACCGCCGCGCCGATCAGCGGCCCGATGAACGCGCCGGGCTCGATCTCCTGCCGGTGCACGACGAAGCTGGTGATCGCGGCGCCCGCGGTGACCACGACGGCGGGCAGCGCCCACCGCATCGGCAGGATGTGGAGCTGGAGGAAGTAGAGCGGGAAGGCCACCCACAGGGCGTCCGGCGACAGGACCAGCAGCGCGGCCCACAGGGTGCCGAGACCCGCCAGCCACACGGCCCCCGCCCGGTTTCCCGGCTGTACGGAGGAGGCGAGCGGCCCCGCCGCGTACAGGGCCGCCATCAGCACCGCCACCACCACGACGGCCGCGGTGTGCGGCGCGTCCTCGCTCGCCGTGCGGACGACCACCAAGGCCAGCAGCCCCACCAGCAGGGCGTGCAGACAGAGCCGCAGGGCTGCCGTGACGTGGGTGTGCGAACGCGAATCCATGGTCCGTCCAGCGTAGCCGCGGCCTCCCCGGACCCGGTCAATCGAAAGGTTGATCCCGGGCCCGTCCGCCGCGCGATGTTTTCCCGCCCGCACCGCACGACGCTGGAGCCATGTTCGTCGCATGGAGAGACCTTCGCTTCGCCAGGGGCCGGTTCGCGCTCATGGGCTCGGTCGTGGTGCTGATCACGCTGCTCGTGGGCCTGCTGTCCGGTCTGACCGCCGGCCTGGCCCGGGAGAACATCTCGGCCGTCACCGGTCTGGACGCCGACCACCTGGCCTTCGCCGCGCCCCCCGACGGGCAGGCGGAGTCGTTCACCAACTCGACCGTCCGGGAGGACGACTGGCGGGCCTGGGCCGGACGGCCCGGGGTCGAGGCCGCCCAGCCGGTCGGCATCCGGACCCTGAACGCCGCCGCCGCCGGTGAGCGGACCGCCGCCGTCTCGGCCTTCGGCGTCGAACCGGGCGGGACCCTCGGGCCGGAGGGGATCGGCCCGGGGCGGGTCGTGCTCTCCGGGAAGGCGGCCGAGGAGCTCGACATCACGGCGGGCGACAGGATCGCGCTCGGCCGGACCGAGCGCGAGGTCGCCGCCGTCGCCACGGACGCCTCGTACAGCCACACCCCCGTCGTCTGGACCTCGCTCGACGACTGGCAGCAGATCGGCCACGACGGTGCCGGGCCCGCCGAACAGGCGACCGTGATCGCCCTGACCACCACCGGAGGCGTCGACCTCGCGGCGGGGGACGCGGCGGCGGGCACCAGCACGCTCACGCTCGAAGGCTCCCTCACGGCCATCGGCTCCTACCAGGCGGAGAACGGTTCGCTGCAACTGATGCGCGGCTTCCTCTTCGCCATCTCCGCCCTCGTCATCGGGGCGTTCTTCACCGTGTGGACGATCCAGCGCAGCGGCGACGTCGCCGTGCTGAAGGCGCTCGGCGCGTCGACCCCGTACCTCCTGCGCGACGCGCTGGGACAGGCCGTGGTGATGCTCGCCCTCGGTACGGGGCTGGGCACCGCCCTCGCCGCCGGGGCCGGAGCCGTGATCGGCCAAGGAGCCGTGCCGTTCGTCCTGGACGCGGCGACCGTCCTCGTCCCGGCCGCCGTGATGATCGCCCTCGGCGCGCTCGGGGCCGCCCTGTCCATCCGGCGGATCACCGCCGTCGACCCGCTCACCGCACTCGGGAGTGCCCGATGACGCTCACCCTGACCGACGTCACCCTCACCTACCCGGACGGCGAGGGGCGGCTCACCGCCCTGGACCGGGTCTCGCTGGATGTGCCCCCGGGCACGCTCACCGCGGTCGTCGGGCCGTCCGGCTCGGGCAAGTCGAGTCTCCTCGCGGCCGCCGCCACCCTGGTCACCCCGGACTCCGGCGAGGTGGTGGTGGCCGGGACGCCGACGGCCGGCCTCGGCCGGGCCGGGCGGGCGACCCTGCGCCGGGAGCGCATCGGCATCGTCTTCCAGCAGCCCAACCTGCTTCCCTCGCTGACCGCCGCCGAACAGCTCCAGGCGATGCGCCACCTGTCCGGGGCGTCCGCCCGCGGCGCCCGCCGCCGGGCCCTGGAGCTGCTGGACGCGGTCGGTCTGGCCGACCGCGCCGACCGGCGGCCGCACCAGCTCTCCGGCGGGCAGCGCCAGCGGATCAACATCGCGCGGGCCCTGATGAACGAGCCGGCGGTCCTCCTCGTCGACGAGCCGACCAGCGCGCTCGACCACGAGCGTGGCGCGGCCGTGCTCGACCTGCTGGTCACCCTGACCCGGGAGCGCGCCACCGCCACGGTGCTGGTCACGCACGACCTGGCGCACCTGGAGCGGATGGACCGCACGGTGACGATGGACGACGGGCGGCTGACCGTCCCGGCCGGGGTCTGAGCCCGGTGCCGCGACGAGGTGCGGCCGGGCCGTGCGGCACCGCCCGCCGCGGCCCGGCCGTGGCGGGCTCAGCCGCCGTTCGTGCCGTTGCTCGCCAGCGCGTCGGACAGCTCTCCCGCGACCTGCTGGAGGATCGGCACGATCCGCTCCGTCGCCGCCTCCGTCACCCGTCCCGCCGGGCCCGAGATGGAGATCGCGGCCGAGGTGGGGGAGTTCGGTACGGAGACCGCGAGGCACCGCACCCCGATCTCCTGCTCGTTGTCGTCCACCGCGTACCCGGCGCGGCGCACCAGCTCCAGGGCGTCGAGGAAGCCCTCCGGGGTGGTGATCGTCTTCTCCGTGGCGGCCGGCATGCCGGTACGGGCCAGGAGTGCGCGGACCTCGTCGGCGGGGGTGTGCGCGAGGAGCGCCTTGCCCACCCCGGTGGAGTGCGGCAGGACCCGGCGGCCGACCTCGGTGAACATCCGCATGGAGTGCTTGGACGGCACCTGGGCGACGTACACGATCTCGTCCCCGTCCAGCAGTGCCATGTTCGCCGTCTCGCCGGTCTCCTCCACCAGCCGGCTGAGGTAGGGGCGGGCCCAGGTGCCCAGCAGCCGGGAGGCGGACTCACCGAGCCGGATCAGCCGGGGGCCCAGCGCGTAGCGGCGGTTGGGCTGCTGGCGCACGTATCCGCAGCCGACCAGGGTGCGCATCAGCCGGTGGATGGTCGGCAGGGGCAGACCGCTGCTCGCGGAGAGCTCGCTCAGCCCGACCTCGCCCCCGGCGTCGGCCATCCGCTCCAGCAGATCGAAGGCGCGCTCAAGGGACTGCACCCCACCGCTGGAACCGGAGGGCTTGGAGTCGGCTGTGCTGGCGTGGGACGGCGGCACGTCAACGGTCCTTTCGAAGCGGAAGGCAAGGCAGCAGCCTACCGGGCGGTTCCCGATCGGCCCACAGCTCCCCGGTCGGCGTCCGTGCCGGTCAGGGGCTGTTTTGTCCGGGTGCCGACGGTCGGTGCGGGCAGCTCGGCGCCACCCCGCCTGGCCCATGCTACGTTCCGCAGTTCGAAATATGACTTTTACTTTGTGGAAACCTCCAGTCGAGTGGCAGAGGTGGCCCGGCGTGCCCCCGTGGCGGAAGGTGGGGTCTTGACGAGGGCGATTCCCGCGTGAAGACTCCATCGAAAGCTTCAACAGTTCGTTGAATTCCTGTTGTGATCATTGCTGGAGTGAAGGAGCACAGGTGTCCGGTCCGGACGTGAACCTGATACTGCGCTCGACGCGCGTCGTCACCCCCGAGGGGACCCGCCCGGCGGCGGTCGCCGTCGCGGGCGGGACGATCCACGCGGTCCTGCCGTACGACACCGAGACGCCCGCGGGCGCCCGCCTGGAGGACTTCGGCGACGACGTCCTGCTGCCCGGCCTGGTCGACACCCACGTCCATGTGAACGACCCCGGCCGCACCGCGTGGGAAGGCTTCTACACCGCCACCCGCGCGGCCGCCGCGGGCGGGATCACCACGCTCCTGGACATGCCCCTCAACTCCCTCCCGCCGACCACCACCGTCGAGCACCTGCGGATCAAGCAGCAGGTCGCGGCCCCCAAGGCGCACGTGGACACCGGCTTCTGGGGCGGGGCGATCCCGTCCAACGTCAAGGATCTGCGCCCGCTGTACGAGGCCGGGGTCTTCGGCTTCAAGTGCTTCCTGTCGCCCTCCGGCGTCGAGGAGTTCCCGGAGCTGGACCAGGAGCAGCTGGCCCGCTCCATGGCGGAGATCGCCGGATTCGGCGGGCTGCTCATCGTGCACGCCGAGGACCCGCACCACCTGGCCGAGGCCCCGCAGCGGCCCGGACCCGCCTACGCGGACTTCCTCGCCTCCCGGCCTCGCGACGCCGAGAACACCGCGATCGAGGGGCTCATCGCCCACGCCAAGCGGCTGAACGCCCGCGTCCACGTCCTGCACCTCTCCTCCAGCGACGCCCTGCCGCTGATCGCCGCCGCGAAGCGCGAGGGCGTCCGCGTCACCGTCGAGTCCTGCCCGCACTTCCTCACCCTCACCGCCGAGGAAGTGCCCGATGGGGCGACGGAGTTCAAGTGCTGCCCGCCGATCCGCGAGGCCGCCAACCAGGACGCGCTCTGGGCCGGGCTCGCCGACGGCACCATCGACTGCATCGTCAGCGACCACTCGCCGTGCACCACTGACCTGAAGACCCCGGACTTCGCCTCCGCCTGGGGCGGCATCTCCTCCCTCCAGCTCGGCCTGCCCGCCATCTGGACCGAGGCCCGCAAGCGTGGCCACTCCCTCGACGACGTCGCCCGCTGGATGTCCGCCGCCCCCGCCGCGCTGGCCGGGCTGACCCGCAAGGGCGCCATCGAGGCGGGACGCGACGCCGACTTCGCGGTCCTCGCCCCCGACGCGACCTTCACCGTCGACCCCGCCGAGCTCTTCCACCGCAACCAGGTCACCGCCTACGCCGGGAAGACCCTGCACGGCGTGGTCCGCTCCAGCTGGCTTCGCGGTGTCCGCATCGCCGCCGACGGCGTCCTCGCCGAGCCCGTCGGCCGCCTCCTGGAACGCGACCACTGACCGAGCTCGCCGGGCGCCCCCCGACGCGACCGCCGGCCGAGCTCACCGGTCCGCTCCTCGAACGCGACCCCTGACCGTGCCCGAAAGGAACCCCTGACCATGACGGACGCCGCGATACCGCGCTTCACCGGCGACGCAAGCCCCTACGCGGGCGGCGACCCGTACGCCGACCACCGCACCGCCGACTTCCCCTTCACCCACCTCGTCGACCTGGCCGACCGCCGTCTCGGGGCGGGGGTCATCGCCGCCAACGACGAGTTCTTCGCCGAGCGCGAGAACCTCCTCAAGCCCGGGCCCGCCGTCTTCGACCCGGAGCACTTCGGGCACAAGGGCAAGATCATGGACGGCTGGGAGACCCGCCGCCGACGGGGTGTCAGCGCCGCCGAACCGCACCCCACCGCCGACGACCACGACTGGGCCCTCGTCCGGCTCGGCGCGCCCGGCGTCATCCGGGGCATCGTCCTGGACACCGCCCACTTCCGCGGCAACTACCCGCAGGCGGTCTCCGTCGAGGCGGTCGCGCTGCCCGGCTCCCCGTCCCCCGAGGACCTCCTCGCCCCCGACGTCAAGTGGACGACGCTCGTCCCCCGTACGGCGGTCGGCGGCCACGCGGCCAACGCGTTCGCCGTCGACGCCGAGCAGCGCTTCACCCACCTGCGGGTCAACCAGCACCCGGACGGCGGGATCGCCCGGCTGCGCGTGTACGGGGAGGTCGCCCCGGACCCCGCCTGGCTCGGCGCGCTCGGTACGTTCGACCTCGCGGCCCTGGAGAACGGCGGCCAGGTCGAGGACGCCTCCGACCGCTTCTACTCCCCGGCCACCAACACCATCCAGCCGGGCCGCTCGCGGAAGATGGACGACGGCTGGGAGACCCGCCGCCGGCGCGACAAGGGCAACGACTGGATCAGCTACCGTCTCGCCGCACAGTCCGGGATCCGGGCCGTCGAGATCGACACCGCCTACCTCAAGGGCAACTCCGCGGGCTGGGCGAGCCTCTCGGTACGGGACGGCGACGACGGCGACTGGACGGAGGTCCTTCCCCGGACCCGGCTCCAGCCCGACACCAACCACCGCTTCGTCCTGGACGGGACCGTCCGCGCCACGCACGTACGGATCGACATCTACCCGGACGGCGGCATCTCCCGGCTCCGGCTGTTCGGATCGCTCACCGACGAGGGCGCCGGGGCCCTGGCGGCCCGTCACCGGGAGCTGGGCGGCTGATCCCAGAACGCGCCCGGCACCTGGCGCACCGCGGTCGCAGGGGGATCGCGGTGTGCCCGGACGGTCCCGTTACGTGAGGGTGTGTCACCCTGGTCGAGGTGCGGTGAGCGGGCCCTGAATGCCGGGCGAGCCGCACTTTCCGACGCCTCGACCAGGAGCCCCCATGATCTTCATCGCCGTCAAGTTCACCGCCCTCGACCCCGAGGAGTGGCTCACCCGGCTGGACGGCTTCACCGTCGCCACCCGCCGCGAGCCCGGCAACCTCTTCTTCGACTGGTCGCACAGCGTGGAGAACCCCAACGAGTTCGTCCTGCTGGAGGCCTTCGCGGACGCGGCGGCGGGCGAGGCGCACGTGAACTCCGACCACTTCAAGGCGGCGATCGCGACGATGTCGGAGCTGGTGGCCGAGGTTCCCGAGATCATCAACGTCGAGGTGGAGGGCACCGGCTGGTCCCGGATGGCGGAGGTCACCCCGCGCAACCGCTGACCTGCGGGCCCTAGAACTCCTCGTGGGACTCCGGGTCGCCGCCGAACCGCCGCTGCCGCCCGGACGCGATCGTCGTCAGCTCCTGCGCCGTCAGCTCGAACCCGAACAGATCGAGGTTCTCGCGCTGCCGGCCCGGGTCCGCCGACTTCGGGATGGGGACCGCGCCCAGCTGGGTGTGCCAGCGCAGCACCACCTGCCCGGGGCTCACCCCGTGGTCATCCGCGATGGCCACGGTCGAGGGGTCCTCCAGCACTTCACGCCCCCGGGCCAGCGGGCTCCAGCTCTCCGTGACGATGCCCTTGGCCGCGTGCACGGCACGCAACTCCTCCTGCGGCAGCAGCGGGTGCATCTCGATCTGGTTCACCGAGGGCAGCACGCCCGTCTCCCGCTCCAGCCGCTCCAGCTGCGCGGCGGTGAAGTTGGAGACGCCGATCGAGCGGACGAGCCCGTCCTCGCGGAGCCGGATCATGGCCTTCCAGGTGTCCACGTACCTGTCGAGGCGGGGGAGCGGCCAGTGGATCAGATAGAGGTCCACGTACTCGACGCCCAGGCGGGCCCGCGACTCCTCGAACGAGGCGAGCGTCTCCTCGTACCCGTGGTGCCGTCCGGGCACCTTCGTGGTGAGGCGGACCTCCTCGCGGGGGACGCCGCTGCGGGCGATGCCCCGGCCGGTGCCGGTCTCGTTGCCGTAGTTGAGGGCCGTGTCGACCAGTCGGTAGCCGAGCTCCAGGGCCCCGGCGACGGCCTCCTCGGCCGCCGCGTCGTCCAGCGGGTAGGTGCCGAGCCCCACCGCGGGGAGTCGCGTGCCGTCGTTGAGCGTCTGAACCGGTGTGCCGGACATGTGCTGGTCCCGTCCTTCCCGTCGCTGCCCCGTCCCGGCCAGCGTAGGGGCGTGGCCGGGACGGGGGCAGCCGGACTGGGCCGACGGGGGAGTGCTCCGGGGAGCCGCCCGGGGGCAGCTCAGGCCGCGTGGCCGCCGTCCACGACGAGCTCCGTGCCCGTGATGAATCCCGCCTCCACGCTCACGAGGTACGCGACGAGCGAGGCGACCTCCTCCGTCGTGCCGAAGCGGCCCAGGGCGGTCGCCGCGCGCTGGCCCTCGGCGAACGGCCCGTCGGCCGGGTTGAGATCGGTGTCCACGGGCCCGGGCTGGATCAGGTTCACCGTGATGCCGCGCGGCCCCAGCTCCCGGGCGAGCGGCTTGGTCAGCCCGACCAGGGCGGACTTGCTGAGCCCGTAGAGGGTGGAGCCGGGCCCGCCCGCGTACCGGCTGAGGGCGGTGCCCACGGAGACGATGCGGCCACCGTCGGCCAGCCGCTCCGCCGCCGCCCGACAGGCGAGGAAGACCGCCCGCACGTTCACCGCCAGCGTCCGGTCCACCTCCGGCCCGGCGAGTGCGGAGATCGGCCCGAGCACACCGATGCCCGCGTTGTTGACCAGGATGTCGAGCCGGCCGAGCGCGTCCGCCGCCCGGTGCACGGCGTCGGCGCCCGCGTCGGCGTCCGCCGCGTCGATGCGCAGGGCGACGCCCCGGCGGCCGAAGCCCTCGATCTTCGCGACGACCGCACGGGCCGCCGCCTCGTCCCGGACATAGGTGACGGCGACGTCCGCGCCGTCCTGGGCGAGCCGCAGCGCGATCGCGGCGCCGATGCCCCTGCTGCCCCCGGTGACCAGGGCGGCCCGGGCCGGGAGGCCGGTGGTGACGGTGGCGGGGGCGGTGGTGGGCAGGGTGCTGGACATGGCCGATTCCTTTGCTGAGGGACGCCGTCGCTCCGACGACATCCCTCAGCAAACGCGCACCGGGGCCCGCGCACCGGCGGGTATCGGACTCCCATGCCCGCCGGGTTCGGCAGCCCGGGCCGCCTACCGTGGAGGCAGCAGCGCGGGATCCGTCGCCGCGGCCCGCAGCCGGATCAGGATGGCCCGCGCCGCCTTGTCGTAGCCGAGGTTGTTGTTCTGGAGCACCGACTCGGCGTTGGCCAGCTCCAGCAGGGCGATCACCTCGAAGGCCAGCTGGCACACGTCGGTGTCCCCGGCCAGCTCCCCGGCGGACCTGGCATCCTCGATCGTCTGCTCCACGAAGGTGACCCAGCCCGTCTGCGCGGACGCCAGGGCGTCGTGCACCCTGCCGCCGCGGGCGTCGAACTCGGCCGTGGCGGCGTAGAAGAAGCAACCGCCCCGGAACACACGCTCGCGGGAGTACGCGATCCACGCCTCGCACAGCCGCCAGACCCGCCCGAGCCCCGGCGGCACCGACCGGGTGGGGCGCAGCACATGGTCGACGTATATGGCCACCGCCCCCCGCACGGTGGCCAGTTGGAGCCCCTCCTTCGAGCCGAAGAGGGCGAACACCCCGCTCTTGCTCAGCCCGAGCTCGGTGGCCAGCCGCCCCAGCGACAGGCCCTCCAGCCCTTCGACCGAGGCGATCTGCACCGCCCGCCCCAGGATCAACTGCCGGGTCTGGTTCCCCCGCTCGACCCGCCCGTCCGCTCTTAACGACGTCATGTGACCACTCCGTGCCTCAGAGTTATCGAGGCGTCAGTCTAGGGAGCGGCGGCGCGGCCGAAGGACCCTCCGCCGTCCGGCCGAACGGCTCGACCGCCCCTGACCACGGGTGATGCCCCGGGACGATCCGAGCCTTGAGACAGGTGTTCCTTTTCCAGGAGTCCAGCGGATAGCGTGATCGCTCCGCGTGCGAGCCGGTGAGGTCTCCACAACACGTTCCGTGGAGATCACAGGAGATCCAGGTGTCCGCTGTGGCCGTGCCCACCCTCGCACCCCCGCGCCGCGCCTGGGTCACCGATCTGCCCGTGCTGGCGGTCGCCGTCGTCTGGGGCGCCAGCTACCTCGCGGCCAAGGGCATCACCACCGCCCACACGGTCATCGCCGTCCTCGTCCTGCGCTTCGCGATCGTGCTGCCGGTGCTCGTGGCGACCGGATGGCGCAGGCTGCGGGCGCTGACCGGTGCGCAGTGGCGGGGCGCCGGGCTGCTGGGCCTCGTGCTGAGCGGGATCTTCCTGCTGGAGACGTACGGGGTGGTGCACACCTCCGCCACCAACGCCGGGCTGATCATCAGCCTCACCATGATCTTCACGCCGTTGGCCGAGGCCGCCGTGACCCGTGTGCGCCCGTCGGCCGGATTCGTCGCGGCGGCCGGGCTCTCCGTGGCCGGAGTGGTCCTGCTGACCCAGGGCGGCGGGTTCACGAGCCCCTCGGGCGGCGACCTCCTGATGCTCCTCGCCGCCCTCGCCCGGACCGTCCACGTCCTGGCCATGGCCAGGATCAAGGCCGTCCAGGACGCCGACTCGCTCTCCCTGACCACCGTCCAGCTCGGGGCCGCGGTCGCCGTCTTCGCCGTGCTCGCCGCCGTCCCCGGCACCGGCGCGTCGCCGTGGAGCGCGGCGGCGGACTTCGGCGTCCGGGAGTGGGCGGGCCTGGTCTTCCTCTCGGTGTTCTGCACACTGTTCGCGTTCTTCGTGCAGATGTGGTCCGTACGCCGTACCTCGCCGTCCCGGGTCAGCCTGCTGCTCGGCACGGAACCGCTGTGGGCCGCCGCCGTCGGCATCAGCCTCGGCGGCGAACGGCTCGGGCTGCTCGGCGCCGCCGGGGCGGTTCTCGTCCTGGCGGGCACCGCGTGGGGCCGACGCGGCGCGGCCCGGGCGTGATCGCCGGCGTCAGGACTTGATCGAGTCCGCGGCGATCATCACGGCCGCCCCCGCCACGATCAGCACGATGTTGACGAACAGCCCCCGGTCGCTGAGGAAGTCGATCCGCCGCACCACCGTCCACAGCCGGAACCAGCCCGTCCACTCGTACAGCAGCCCGCCGGCGCCCTGGGCGAAGACGAGGAACCCGATCGTCTCGACGATTTTCTTCATGGGCCGAGCCTCCCGCCCGCCCCGCACCCGCCGCGTCGGCCACCGGTCCCGTCCGCCGCGCCGAAAGTAGCCGGTCCTGCGACTTTGGTCGCTCCGTCGCCGCGCAGGGCCCCTCCGGACTTCCCGGCTGCGTAACTTTGTCGATATGACGCGCACCGAGTACCGCTGGCTGCTCCCCTCGGCCATGGCCGATCCCGAGCTGCCCGGCGACCGGCCCCGGACGCGGCGCACCGTGCGGGACTGGGCCGTCGACATCACGGCCTTCCTCTGTGCCGCGGGCTTCGGCCTGCTGGCCCTCGCCGCGATCGACGCCGACGACACCACGGCGGACGTCTTCGTCCTCATCGACTCGGTGATCGGCGCGGCGGCCTGCTGCGCGCTCTGGCTCCGACGACGCTGGCCCGTCGGGCTCGCCGCCGTGCTGACCGTCGTCTGCATCGTCGAACCCGTGGCCGCCGGGGCGCTGATGGTGGCCCTCTTCAGTCTGGCCGTGCACCGCCCCTTCAAGCCGGTGGCGATCGTCGGCGCGGGCGCGCTGATCGTGGCCCCCCTGCAACCCCTCCTGCGCCCCGACCCCGCGACGAGCTTCCTCGTCTCGGTCATCTTCGGGGTCCTGCTCGTCCTGCTGGTCCTCAGCTGGGGCATGGTCGTACGCTCCCGGCGCCAGCTCGTCCTCTCCCTCCGCGAACGGGCCCGCCGAGCCGAGGCCGAGGCGGCGCTGCGCGCCGAACAGGCCCAGCGCCTGGCTCGGGAGGCCATCGCCCGCGAGATGCACGACGTCCTGGCCCACCGGCTGACCCTGCTCAGCGTGCACGCCGGGGCCCTCGAATTCCGGCCGGACGCCCCCGCCGCCGAGGTCGGCCGGGCCGCCGGCGTCATCCGGGACAGTGCCCACGAGGCCCTCCAGGACCTCCGCGAGATCATCGGTGTCCTGCGCGGGCCCGGCGACACCGACGAGGGCGACCGGCCGCAGCCCACCCTCGCCACCCTGGACGCCCTCATCGCCGAGTCCCGGCTCGCGGGCATGAAGGTCGTCGTCGACAACCGGGTCGCCGAACCCCAGGACGCCCCCGCCGCCACCGGCCGCACGGTCTACCGGATCGCCCAGGAATGTCTGACCAACGCCCGCAAGCACGCGCCCGGCACCGAGGTCTCCCTCACCGTGACGGGCGGCCCCGGCGAGGGACTCACCATCGAGGTGGAGAACCCCGCCCCCACCGAACCCTTCGAGCGGGTCCCCGGATCGGGCCAGGGGCTCATCGGCCTCACCGAACGCGCCACGCTCGCCGGCGGGGGGCTGGATCACGGCCCGACGGAGGCCGGCGGCTTCGCGGTCCGGGCCCGCCTGCCATGGCCCGCCGCGTGAAGCCCCGGGCCGGCGCCGGGCCCCGCCGGAGGACCGGGACCGCGGCGCGTGCCCGGAGGCCCGCAGCCGTGACGTGTTCCCGGAGGACCGGCACCGCGGCGCGTGCCCGGAGGCCCGCAGCCGTGACGTATTCCCGGAGGACCGCGACGCCCGCCGTACGGGGCCCGCTCACCGGCTGGCTACGGTGGCCGTCATGAACACCCCGGCGTCCCCGACACCCCCGGCGTCCCCGACACCCCCGGCGTCACCCACGCCCCCGCCCGTCCGGCTGCTGATCGTCGACGACGACCCGCTGGTCCGGGCCGGACTGACCCTGATGCTCGGTGGCGACGAGGGCATCGACATCGTGGGGGAGGGCGCGGACGGCGACGAGGTCGAGGAACTGGTCGAACGACTGCACCCGGACGTGGTCCTGATGGACATCCGGATGCCGGTCATGGACGGACTCACCGCTACCGAGCGGCTGCGCCGTCGGCCGGGAGCACCCGAAGTCGTCGTCCTCACCACGTTCCACGCGGACGAACAGGTGCTCCGGGCCATCCGGGCCGGGGCGGCCGGATTCGTCCTGAAAGACACCCCGCCCGCCCGGATCGTCGATTCGGTCCGCCGGGTCGCCGCCGGCGACCCGGTGCTCTCGCCCGCCGTCACCCGCCAGTTGATGGCGCGCGCCGCGGGCGGCGGACACGACGACCGGGCCGGCCGCACCGACCGCGCACGCAGGCGATTCGACCAACTCGCCGAGCGAGAGAGGGAAGTGGCCGTCGCCGTCGGACGCGGTGGCTCCAACGCGGAGATCGCGGGTTCCCTCTACCTCAGCGTCGCGACGGTCAAGACCCACGTCTCCCGGATTCTCGCCAAACTCGAACTGAACAACCGTGTCCGGATCGCGCTGTTGGTCCATGACGCGGGGCTCCTCGACACGGACGGGGAAGACGGGGGCGGCCTACGCTGACCGGACCGGAACGGAACGGAAGAGGGGCTGACCACCATGGCTGTGCTCGATCTGCGCGACCTGCCGGACTTCACCGCGAACCCCTATCCGTACTTCACGAAGCTGCGGGCCGAGAGGCCGGTGCACGCCGTGCGCACCGACGAGATGGAGCTGGTCTGGCTGGTCGTCGGTTACGCGGAGGCCCGAGCCGCTCTCGCCGACCAGCGGCTCGGCAAGGACTGGCGGACCACCGGACGCTGGGAGGCGTCCGATGCACTGCTCAGCGCGAACATGCTGGAGCTGGACGCCCCGCACCACACCCGGCTGCGTCGGCTCGTCAGCCGCGAGTTCACCGCCCGGCGCATCGAGGCGCTGCGCCCGCGCGTCACCGAGATCACCGGCGGCCTCCTCGACGCCATGGCGCCCCGGGGCTCCGCGGACCTGGTGGACGCGCTGGCCTTCCCGCTGCCGATGACCGTGATCTGCGAACTCCTCGGCGTCCCGGACATCGACCGGGACGCCTTCCGGACACTCTCCAGCGGCATCGTCACCCCCACCCCGGAGCAGCGGGACGCCGACCCGGCCGGCGAGATGGGCGCCTACCTCGTCGAACTCATCCAGAACAAACGCCGTTCGCCCGGCGACGACCTGCTGAGCGGGCTGATCCGGACCGGAGAAGAGGACGGCGAGGGCCTCTCCTCCGCCGAACTGGTCGGTATGGCGTTCCTGTTGCTGGTCGCCGGTCACGAGACCACCGTCAATCTCATCGCCAACGGCGTCCGTGCCCTGCTCGACCACCCCGACCAGCTCGCCCTGCTGCGCGCCGACCCCGGGCTGCTCGACAACGCCGTCGAGGAGATGCTGCGCTACGACGGGCCGGTGGAGACCGCCACCATGCGCTTCACCCGGGAGCCGGTCACGATCGGCGACACCGTGATACCGCGCGACGAGCCGGTCCTCGTCGCCCTGGCCTCCGCCGACCGTGACCCCGTCCGCTTCTCCGACCCGGACACCTTCGACATCCGCCGCGAGCCCCAGGGCCACCTCGGCTTCGGCCACGGCGCGCACTACTGCCTGGGCGCGCCGCTCGCCCGGATGGAGGCCCGCATCGCGATCGGCGCCCTGCTGGAACGCTTCCCCGACCTCGCCCGCGACCCGTCCGGCGGCGAGCTGGACTGGCTGCCCGGTCTGCTGATGCGCGGAGCGCGGGGGCTGCCGGTGCGCTGGTGAGGCCCGGACCCACCCCACCCCACTCCCCACCTCCACCCCACCCCCACCGCTCCTTCCGCACAGCGACTCAATCCGAAGGGAACCGTGTTGACCACCGAACCCCTGGTCGATCTCGCCGCGCTCGGCGAGCAGTTCACCCGTGACCCCTACCCCGCCTACGCCGCCCTGCGGGCGAAGGGCCCGGTCCACCGGGTGCGGATCCCCGAGGGCGCGGACGCCTGGCTCGTCGTCGGATACGAGGCGGGCCGCGCTCTCCTGGCCGACCAGCGGCTCTCCAAGCACTGGAGCCGCGCCTCGCCGTCGCTCGGCGTCAGCAAGGTGTCCGCGGGCTCCTCGATGCTCGGCTCCGACGCCCCCGACCACACCCGGATGCGCAAACTGGTCGCCCGCGAGTTCACCCCACGGCGGATGGAGCAACTGGCCCCGCGTGTGCAGGAGATGACCGACGCGCTGCTGGACTCGATGCTCGCGGCCCCGGACCGTACGGCGGACCTGGTCGAGGCGCTGTCCTTCCCGCTGCCCATGGCGGTGATCTGCGAGCTGCTCGGCGTCCCGTCCCTGGACCGCGAGGCCTTCCGTACCTGGTCCGGCCAGGCGGTCTCCTCCGTCGATCCGTCCCTGCGCGCCTCCTCCACGCAGGCGATGACCGCGTATATCGCGGGACTGCTCGCCGACAAGCGCGAGAAGCCGGGCGAGGACCTGCTGAGCGCGCTGATCCACACCTCCGACGAGGACGGCGACCGTCTCTCCGGTGACGAACTCATCGGTATGGCCTGGCTGCTGCTGGTCGCCGGACACGAGACCACCGTCAACCTCATCACCAACGGCGTGCACAACCTCCTCGCCCACCCCGATCAACTTGCCGCCCTGCGCGCCGACTTCACGCTGATCGACAACGCGGTCGAGGAGATCCTGCGCTTCGAGGGGCCGGTGGAGACCCCCACCTACCGCTTCACGACCGATCCGATCGAGGTCGGCGGAACGGTGATCCCCGGCGGCGGCGAGCTCGTCCTCGTCGCGATGTCGGACGCCAACCGGGACCCCGTCCGCTATCCCGACGGATCCCGCTTCGACATCACCCGCGACGCCCGGGGTCACATCGCCTTCGGGCACGGCATCCACTACTGCCTGGGCGCGCCGCTGGCCCGCATCGAGGCGAGGATCGCCATCCGGTCGTTGCTGGAGCGCTGCCCGGAGCTGCGGCTGACCGCCGACCCGGCGACGCTCGCCTGGCGCACCGGGATGCTGATGAGGGGGCCGCTGAGCCTCCCGGTCGGCTGGTAGCGGCCGGCCCGGGGGCCGGTTCAGCCGCCGGGGATCTCCGTCATCGCCACCGGCCGGCGTTCGCGGCGGGAGACCTCGCACGCCTCGGCGATCCGCAGGGCGTGCAGGGCCTCCCGGCCGTCGCACGGATTGGCCAGTTCGCCGCGGGCCACCCGCAGGAACGCGTCCAGTTCCGCCTCGTACGCCGGGGCGAACCGTTCCAGGAACCCCGGCCAGGGCTTCGCCGGTGCGCCGGGACCGCCGGGCTCGGCCGAGGTCAGCGGCGTACGGTCGTCCAGGCCGACGGCGATCTGGTCCAGTTCGCCGGCCAGCTCCATCCGTACGTCGTACCCGGCGCCGTTGCACCGGGTCGCGGTGGCGGTGGCGAGCGTCCCGTCGTCGAGGGTGAGGAGGGCGGCGGCCGTGTCCACGTCCCCGGCCTCCCGGAACATCGCGGGTCCGGCGTCCGAGCCGGTGGCGTACACCTCGCTCACCTCACGGCCCGTCACCCAGCGCAGGATGTCGAAGTCGTGGACCAGGCAGTCGCGGTACAGCCCGCCCGAGAGCGGGAGGTAGGCGGCGGGCGGCGGGGCCGGGTCGGAGGTGACCGCGCGCACGGTGTGCAGCCGGCCGAGCCTTCCCTCCCGTACGGCGGCCCTGGCCTCGCCGTACCCGGCGTCGAAACGCCGCATGAAGCCCAGCTGGAGCACGCTGCCCGCCGCCTCGACCTCCGCGAGCGCGGCGAGCGTGCCCGGCAGGTCCAGGGCGATCGGCTTCTCGCAGAAGACGGGCAACCCGGCGCGTGCGGCCCGTGCGATGAGCCCGGCATGGGCCGAGGTCGCCGAACAGATCACCACGGCGTCGGGCGGGCCCCCGGCGGCGTCCTCCCCGGCGAACAGACCGTCCACCGGGACCGCTGTCGCCCCTGTCCGCGCCGCGGCTCCGGCCGCCCGCTCCGGGTCCGCGTCCGCCAGCAACAGGGCGTCCACGGCGGGGTGACGGCTCAGCACCTCCGCATGGAATGTGCCGATCCGTCCCGTTCCGATCAGTCCGATGCGCATGGGCCCCAAGGTGACGTTCGCCCGGTCGTCATGTCAAGCGTTTGTCCTGACAAATGGCGGCCGCACCGATCGGCGGCTCCCCGCCCCGGTACGCCATGGCTTTGTCCGGACAAGCGAACTACGCTCGCCCCGTGACCGCACATGGATCCGACCGGCCGCTGCCGCTGAGCGTGGACCGCACCAGCCCGGTGCCGCTCTACTTCCAGCTGGCACAGCAGCTGGAGGCCGCCGTGGAGCAGGGCCGGCTGGCTCCCGGCGCCCTGCTCGGGAACGAGATCGACCTCGCCGCCCGCCTCGGCCTGTCCCGGCCGACCGTCCGCCAGGCCATCCAGTCGCTCGTCGACAAGGGCCTGATGGTCCGCCGCCGGGGAGTCGGCACCCAGGTCGTCCACAGCAAGGTCCGCCGCCCGCTGGAGCTCAGCTCGCTCTACGACGACCTGGAGGCGGCCGGCCAGCGCCCCGCCACCGGCGTCCTGCGCAACACCACCGAACCGGCCACCGCCGAGGTCGCCGCCGCGCTCGGCGTCGCCGAGGGCAGCGAGGTCCACCTCGTGGAGCGGCTGCGCAGCGCCCACGGCGAACCGATGGCCCTCCTGCGCAACCACCTGCCCCCCGGGCTGCTGCCCCTGATCACCGAGGAACTGGAGGCCACCGGCCTCTACCGGCTGATGCGGGCTTCCGGTGTCACCCTGCACAGTGCCCGCCAGACCGTCGGCGCGCGCGCCGCGGACGACCGGCAGGCGCGGGTGCTGGCGGAGCCCGTGGGCGCGCCGTTGCTGACGATGGAGCGCACGACGTACGACGACACCGGCCGGGTGGTCGAGTTCGGCTCGCACGTCTACCGGGCGGAGCGGTACGCCTTCGAGTTCCAGCTCCTGGTGCGCGCCTGAGCCACCCGACCCGTGGGGCGCGCCGAACCGCCCGTCGACGGCGGCCATCCCAGCCCGTCCGGCGTTTGAGGACGGAACCGCCGACGTGGGCGAGGCCGCACCCGCTGGCTACCGTTACCCAGGGTCCCTCTGTCGGCGGACCCACCCAGGCAGGGTTCCGTCCTCAAACGCCGGACGGGCTGAAATGGTGCGGGCACACGGGTTGCGCTCGACAGCCCCCGTGCCCCAGGCTCCGTGTCCGTCGGGTCCGCCCACGCAAGGGGCCCGTCCTCAAACGCCGGACGGGCTGGGGGTGCGGGCACCGAGCGGCGGGGCTCGGGGATACTTGGGCAGCCGGGCCGGGACCGTACACTCCCCGGCCCCGTCAAGCAGCACAGCGAGCAGCAGTAGAAGGGCACGGCGTCGTGGCAAGGGTTCGGACAGGGGTACGCGCGATGGGCGCCGTGCTGGCAGTGGTGCTGGGCGCCTCCCTCACGGGATGCAGCAGCACCGGCGGCAAGCGCGCCGAGGAGCGCGCGGCCGCCGCGGCCGAGGGACGGGCCGCGGTGAACACACCGCGCTGGACCTTCGCCATGGTCACCCACTCGGGCGACGGCGACACCTTCTGGGACATCGTCCAGAAGGGCGCCGAGCAGGCGGCCCTCAAGGACAACATCAACTTCCTCTACTCGCACAACGACGAGGCCAACCAGCAGGCCCAGCTCGTCCAGACCGCGATCGACAAGAAGGTCGACGGGCTGATCGTCTCGCTGGCCAAGCCGGACGCCATGAAGGCCGTGGTCGCCAAGGCCGTCAAGGCGGGCATCCCGGTCGTCACCGTGAACTCCGGCTCCGCGGAGTCCAAGGAGTTCGGCGCGCTCACCCACATCGGCCAGGACGAGTCGATCGCCGGCGAGGCCGTCGGCGACGAGCTGAACAGCCGGGACCGCAAGAAGGCCCTCTGCGTCCTGCACGAGCAGGGCAACGTGGGCCACGAGCAGCGCTGCGCCGGTGCGAAGAAGACCTTCGACGGCACGATGCAGAACCTGTACGTCGACGGCACCAACATGCCCGACGTCACCGCGTCCATCGAGGCCAAGCTCCAGTCCGACAAGAGTATCGACGCGGTCGTCACCCTCGGGGCCCCCTTCGCCGACGCGGCCGTCCAGGCCAAGCAGACGGCGGGCAGCAAGGCCGAGGTCGACACCTTCGACCTCAACGCGAAGGTCGCCACCGGCCTCCAGAGCGACAAGCTCGGCTTCGCCGTCGACCAGCAGCCCTACCTCCAGGGCTACGAGGCCGTCGATCTGCTCTGGCTCTACCGCTACAACCGCAACGTCCTCGGCGGCGGTCTGCCCGTCCTCACCGGCCCGCAGATCATCACCAAGGACGACGCCGACGCCCTGGCCGACTACACCAAGCGGGGAACCCGATGAGCGGCTCCACCGCCGCGCCCCAGACGCCGGCGAAGGTGGACGAGCGGCTGGTACGCACCTCACCGTTGCGCAAGCTGCTCGGCCGCCCCGAGCTCGGCTCGGTCGTCGGCGCGGCGGCCGTCTTCCTCTTCTTCGCGATCGTCGCCGACAGCTTCCTCCAGGCCTCCAGCCTCGGCACCGTGCTGTACGCGGCCTCCGTCCTCGGCATCATGGCCGCGCCGGTCGCGCTGCTGATGATCGGCGGCGAGTTCGACCTCTCCGCCGGGGTCATGGTGACCAGCTCCGCGCTGATCTCCACGATGTTCAGCTACCAGATGACGGCCAACGTCTGGGTCGGCGTCTTCGTGTCGCTGCTGGTCACGCTCGCCATCGGCGCGTTCAACGGCTTCATGCTGACCCGCACCAAACTGCCGAGTTTCATCATCACGCTCGGCACGTTCCTGATGCTGACCGGTCTGAACCTCGGCTTCACCAAGCTCATCAGCGGCACCGTCTCCACCAAGGCCATCGGCGACATGGAGGGCTTCGACTCGGCCCGCGCGCTGTTCGCCTCGACGCTGACCCTCGGCGGCGTCGAGTTCAAGGTGACGATCCTGTGGTGGGCGGCGCTCGTCGCCGTCGCCACCTGGATCCTCCTCCGTACCCGCTTCGGCAACTGGATCTTCGCCGTCGGCGGCGAGGCCGACGCGGCCCGCGCGGTCGGCGTCCCGGTCATCCGCACCAAGATCGGGCTCTATCTGGGCGTCGCCTTCGCCGCCTGGGTCTCCGGCCAGCACCTGCTGTTCAGCTACGACGTCGTCCAGTCCGGCGAGGGCGTCGGCAACGAGCTGACGTACATCATCGCCGCCGTCATCGGCGGCTGCCTGATCACCGGCGGCTACGGCTCCGCGATCGGCTCGGCCGTCGGCGCCTTCATCTTCGGTATGACCAGCAAGGGCATCGTGTACGCCGAGTGGAACCCGGACTGGTTCAAATTCTTCCTGGGAGCGATGCTGCTCCTGGCCACCCTGCTCAACGCGTGGGTGCGTAAGCGCGCGGAGGCGACGGCATGACGGCCACCCCTGAAGACCCCGCTGGAGCGACCGCGGGACCGCTGGTCGAGCTGGACGACGTATCCAAGTTCTACGGCAACATCAAGGCTCTGGAGCACGTCTCGCTGGAGGTCCACGCGGGCGAGATCACCTGCGTCCTCGGGGACAACGGCGCCGGCAAGTCCACCCTCATCAAGATCATCGCGGGGCTGCACCGGCACGACGCCGGACGCTTCCTGATCGAGGGGGAGGAGACCACCCTCGCCAACCCGCGCGACGCCCTCGACCGGGGCATCGCCACCGTCTACCAGGACCTCGCCGTCGTCCCCCTGATGCCGGTCTGGCGGAACTTCTTCCTCGGCTCCGAGCCCACCGTCGGCGTCGGCCCCCTCAAGCGCCTCGACGTCCGGCGGATGCGCGAGAGCACCCGTACCGAACTGCTGCGCATGGGCATCGACCTGCGCGACGTCGACCAGCCCATCGGCACCCTGTCCGGCGGCGAGCGCCAGTGCGTGGCCATCGCCCGCGCCGTCTACTTCGGCGCGAAGGTCCTGGTCCTGGACGAGCCGACCGCCGCCCTCGGCGTCAAGCAGTCCGGCGTGGTCCTCAAGTACGTGGCGGCCGCCCGCGACGCCGGCCTCGGCGTGGTCCTCATCACGCACAACCCGCACCACGCCCACCTCGTCGGCGACCGCTTCATCCTCCTCAAGCGCGGCGCCATGTCCGGCAGCCACACCAAGGACGACGTCACGCTGGACGAGCTGACGCGGCAGATGGCGGGCGGCAGCGAGCTGGAGGAGCTCAGCCACGAGCTGGAACGCACCCCGACCCCCACCCTCCCGGGCGCCCACGGCGTGAAGGACGAGACTCCCTGAGCGGCGACCGGCCCGGCGCGGCCGAACCCGCCCACCGGCCCGCCGGGGCCGGGCAGTGGCAGAATCGAGCCCGGCGGGCGCCGTCCGCCGCCGACCGCGACAGCGGTCCGGCCCCCCAGACCCCGCAGGGACGATGAGCACGTACCGCGACTTCGCACACCGCGGCTCCGCCCGCGCCACCGTCCTCAAGACCGTCGGCACCAAGGAACGCCGCTCCCACCTCACCGCCCCCCGGGTCCCCACGGTCGGGATCGACATCGGCGGCACCAAGGTGATGGCGGGCGTCGTCGACGCCGACGGCAACATCCTGGAACAGCTCCGCACCGAGACGCCCGACAAGTCCAAGAGCCCCAAGGTCGTCGAGGACACCATCGTCGAACTGGTCCTGGACCTCTCCGACCGCCACGACGTCCACGCGGTGGGCATCGGCGCGGCGGGCTGGGTGGACGCCGACCGCTCCAAGGTCCTTTTCGCCCCGCACCTCGCCTGGCGCGACGAACCCCTGCGCGACGCGATCGCGTCCCGCCTGGTCGTCCCCGTCATGGTCGACAACGACGCCAACACCGCCGCCTGGGCGGAATGGCGCTTCGGAGCGGGCCGCGGCGAGGACCACCTCGTCATGATCACGCTCGGTACGGGCATCGGCGGCGCGATCCTGGAGGACGGCCAGGTCAAGCGCGGCAAGTACGGCGTGGCCGGTGAGTTCGGCCACATGCAGGTCGTGCCCTCGGGCCACCGCTGCCCCTGCGGCAACCGCGGCTGCTGGGAGCAGTACAGCTCCGGCAACGCCCTGGTCCGCGAGGCCAGGGAGCTGGCCGCCGCCGACTCACCGGTCGCGCACTATCTGCTGGACCGGGTGAAGGGGAACATCCCCGACATCACCGGGCCGCTCATCACCGAACTGGCCCGCGAGGGCGACGCGATGTGCATCGAGCTGCTCCAGGACATCGGCCAGTGGCTCGGCATCGGCATCGCCAATCTGGCCGCCGCGCTGGACCCCTCCTGCTTCGTCATCGGAGGCGGCGTCAGCGCCGCCGACGACCTGTTGATCAACCCTGCCAGGGAGGCCTTCAAGCGTCACCTCACCGGCCGCGGCTACCGCCCCGAGGCCCGGATCGCGAAGGCGCAGCTCGGCCCCGAGGCGGGTATGGTCGGCGCCGCGGACCTGGCCCGGCTGGTCGCCCGCCGATTCCGCCGGGCCAACCGGCGGCGCGTCGAGCGGTACGAGCGGTACGCCCAGATCTACGACCAGGCGGCGAGCACCATCCGCAGCACGCGGTCCACCCGTACCGCTGACTGAACCGCAGTCGCCCTTTCCGGCGTCCCCCCTTCAGTACGCCGTCACCGCAGCACCTTGAGGACCACCTGATCATGATCGCAGCCGAGCACCCCGTGGTGCCGCACCAGTCGGAGTCTCCGGGCGACGGCGAGGGCAAGCCGCCCGAGGACCGGCGGCATGTGTTCAAGCGGCGTTTCATCACCGCGACGATCATCGTGCTGCTGATCGGCATCCCGGCCGGCTACCTGCTGATCTCGGCAGGTCAGAGCCGCCGCTCGGGCCAGGACAAGGAGGCCGAGGCGGCCGCCGTGGGCCTCCGGGAGGGCTGGCCCTCCAAGATGCAGCGCCGGATCTTCGAGATCCCGATCCCCGGCAATGGTCAGGGCGTCCAGTACTACGAGACGAACAACTGGAAAGCCAGCCGGATGTACGCGAAGTTCCGGACGACCTCCGCCGGTCTCGACCGCTTCCTGTCCGGGGTGGGCACCGGACGCGCGGCGCTGGAGCCGGACACGATCGACATCAGCCCCCGGGACATCAAAATCACCGGCTGGTCCTTCGGCCCGGGCGAGGAGTGGGCCAGCACCACGCACAGCAACAAGAAGCCGCGCCCCACCCAGAACATCACGGTCAATATGACCGATCCGGCCAGCCCTGTCGTGTATGTCGTATCGGCAGCGACCCCCTGACCGGGGGCCGGAGGGGCGCTCAGTAACCTGGAGCGAGTGAGCGAAGTGAGCGAGACGACCCCGCAGCCCGTGCAGGCCCCCCACCCTGGTGGGCCCGCCCCGCACCCCGGAGCGCCTCACCAGGCGGTTCCGGCCCCCCACCAGGGACCGGACGCCGTGCCCCTGTCGGCGGCCCCCGCGCCCTTCCCGGGGCACTACCCGGCCCCCGGTGGCAGCGGGACGCCCGGATTCCCGCAGGCCCCGGTGACCGCACAGTCGGCCCTGACCCCGCTTGCCCCGCAGGCCACCCACGTACCGCAGGCCACCCACGTACCGCAGGCCACCCACGTACCGCAGGCCACCCACGTACCGCAGGCCACCCACGTACCGCAGGCCACCGCTGTACCCCAGGCCGAACTTGCCGCGCAGGCCGGTTCCGTACCCCAGGCCGTGCAGGCCGCCCCGGGGCCGGGGGCGGCTGCCGCCCCGCAGGGCGCCCCCGTACCGCCGTCCGCGCCCGCCCCGCAGGCCACCCCCGGTCCGGGGGCCGGCCCTGCTCCTGCTCCTGCCTCTCAGGAGGCGCGAGGAGCGCGGGGGCCGGCCGATGCCCCGCGGACGCTTCAGTACCGCTTCGACGGCCCCGAGGACGCCCCGATCCTGGTCATCGGGCCCTCGCTGGGCACGACGTGGCACATGTGGGATCGCCAGATACCGGAGCTGTCCCAGCACTGGCGGGTCTTCCGCTACGACCTTCCCGGCCACGGCGGCGCGCCCGCGCACGCCACCGCCTCCGTCGCCGATCTGGCCGACCGGCTGCTCGCGACGCTGGACGGACTCGGCGTCCAGCGCTTCGGCTACGCGGGCTGCTCGATCGGCGGGGCGGTCGGCGCCGACCTGGCGCTGCGCCACCCGCACCGGGTCGCCTCGCTGGCGCTCGTCGCCTCCTCGCCCCGGTTCGGCACGGCCGACGAATTCCGCCAGCGCGGCGTGATCGTCCGCACCAACGGCCTGGAGCCGATGGCCCGCACCGCGCCGGAGCGCTGGTTCACCCCCGGCTTCGCCGCCGCGCAGCCCGCCATCGTCGAATGGGCCGTGCAGATGGTCCGCACCACCGATCCCGGTTGCTACATCGCCGCCTGCGAGGCGCTCGCGGCGTTCGACATCCGCGGCGCCCTGGGCCGGATCGGGGTTCCCACCCTGGTGCTGGTCGGGGCGGAGGACCAGGTCACCGGGCCCGCCGAGGCCCGCACGCTGGTCGCGGGGATACCGGACGCGCGCCTGGCGCTCGTCCCCGGGGCCTCGCACCTCGCGCCGGTCGAGCAGCCCGCCGCCGTCAGCGACCTGCTGCTGATGCACTTCTCCACCGCCTGGCAGCAGGACACCTCGGCGGCGATCCCCGTGCTGCCGCTCGTCCCTGGGCCCGCGACGCCCGCCGCCCCGTTCGCCCCGGTGGCCGAGATCGCCCCGGCCGCCGCGACGCCCGAGGCCTCCGCGCCGACGCCGGACGACCGGCACGAGCAGGGCACGAAGGTACGCCGAGAGGTGCTGGGGGACGCCCATGTCGACGCGGTGAACGCCTCGGCCGACGGCTTCACCGAGGACTTCCAGGAGCTGGTCACCCGGTACGCCTGGGGCGAGGTCTGGAGCCGTGACGGCCTCGACCGCCGCACCCGTAGCTGCATCACGCTCACCGCGCTCGTCGCCTCCGGCCACCTGGAGGGCCTGGCCGCGCACACCCGCGCCGCCCTGCGCAACGGTCTGACGCCCGCCGAGATCAAGGAAGTTCTTCTCCAGACCGCCGTCTACTGCGGACTCCCGGCCGCCGGAGCCGCGTTCGCCGTCGCGCAGAAGGTGATCCAGGAGGAAACCACGCCGCCCGCGTAGCAGGATGGAGCCATGAACGCATCGTCTCGGGCACTCACCCTCACCAAGAAGACCCACTCCTGCGTCCGCATCGAGAAGGAGGGGCGGGTCCTGGTCATCGACCCCGGCGGCTTCTCCGAGGACGACGCGGCGCTCGGCGCCGATGTCGTCCTGGTGACGCACGAGCACCCGGACCACTTCAACGAGGCGCGGCTGCGGACGGGCCTGGAGGCGAATCCGGCGGCCGAGATCTGGACGCTGCGCAGCGTGGCCGAGCAGCTCTCGGCCGCGTTCCCCGGGCGGGTGCACACCGTGGGCGACGGGGACGCCTTCTCCGCCGCCGGATTCGACGTCACCGTGCACGGCGAGCTGCACGCGGTGATCCACCCGGACATCCCGAGGGTCACCAACGTCGGCTTCCTCGTCGACGGTTCGGTCTTCCACCCCGGCGACGCGCTCACCGTTCCCGACCGCCCCGTCGACACCCTCCTGCTGCCGGTCATGGCCCCCTGGAACAAGATCTCCGAGGTCATCGACTACGTGCGCGAGGTCAAGCCGCGACGGGCCATCGACGTCCACGACGCCCTGCTGACCGATCTGGCGCGGCCGATCTACGACAACCAGATCGGGGCCCTGGGCGGCGCGGACCACGGGCGGCTGGCGCCGGGCGGGGTCACCGAGCTGTGAGCCCCCCGGCGGCTGTCAGTGGGAGCCGCTAGGTTGGCTGCCATGCGCATCGCCACCTATAACGTCAATTCGATCACCGCCCGGCTGCCGAGGCTTCTGGCCTGGCTGGAGAGCAGCGGCACCGATGTGCTGTGCATCCAGGAGACCAAGTGCACGGCGGAGCAGTTCCCCACCGCCGCGCTCGCCGAGCTGGGCTATGAGTCCGCGGTCAACGCCACCGGCCGGTGGAACGGGGTCGCGCTGCTCTCCCGCGTCGGCCTCACCGACGTCGTCACCGGGCTGCCCGGCGGCCCGGATTACGAAGGCGTGCAGGAGCCCCGCGCGATCTCGGCGACCTGCGGCCCGCTGCGCCTCTGGTCGGTGTACGTGCCGAACGGCCGCCAGGTCGAGCACGAGCACTACGCGTACAAGCTGCGCTGGCTGGAGGCCCTGCGGAAGGCCGCGGCGGCGGACGCCGCGGGGCCCCTGCCGTTCGCGGTCCTCGGCGACTTCAATGTGGCCCCGACCGACGAGGACGTCTGGGACCCGGCGCTGTTCGCCGGCGCCACGCATGTGACGCCCGCCGAGCGCGCCGCCCTCGCGGCCCTGGAGGCGGAGGGTCTGAGCGAGGTCCTGCCCCGCCCCCTCAAGTACGACCGCGCCTACACCTTCTGGGACTACCGCGAGCTGAGGTTCCCCAAGAACAAGGGCATGCGGATCGACCTCACCTTCGGCAACGCCCAGTTCACCGCCGCCGTCAAGGACAGCTACGTCGACCGCGAGGAGCGCAAGGGCAAGGGCGCGTCGGACCACGCTCCGGTGGTCGTCGACCTCGACCTCTGAGCCGGGATTTACGGGGCGGAGGCCGCGTCGTACTGACAACTCAAGGTTGACACCATCTGGGTGTCAACCTACGGTTGTCACATGACGCAGCCTCTTCCTGTCACCCCTTCCGTACGCCTCGACGACCTGATCGAGGCCATCAAGCAGACCAACGACGACGCCCTGGAGCAGCTCTCCGGAGCGGTGCTCGCCGCCGACCACCTCGGAGACGTGGCCGACCATCTCATCGGCCACTTCGTGGACCAGGCCCGGCGCTCCGGTGCCTCCTGGACCGACATCGGCCGGAGCATGGGGGTCACCCGCCAGGCCGCCCAGAAGCGCTTCGTGCCCAAGAAGGGCGGCGGTTCCTCGGACCTGGACCCGAACGAGGGCTTCAACCGCTTCACCCCGCGCGCCCGCAACGTGGTGGTCGCCTCCCACAACGAGGCCCAGGCCGCCCGGCACGCCGAGATCGTCCCCGCCCACCTGATCCTCGGCCTGCTCGCCGAGCCCGAGGCCATCGCCGCCCGTGTCCTCACCGGGCAGGGCGTGACGACGGACGCGCTGCGGGCGGCGGCGACCGCTGTGCTGCCCGCCGCCGTGGACGAGGCGCCGGAGTTGATCCCGTACGACGGGGACTCCAAGAAGGTCCTGGAGCTGACCTTCCGCGAGGCGCTCCGGCTCGGCCACAACTACGTGGGCACCGAGCACATCCTGCTGGCCCTGCTGGAGTTCGAGGACGGCTCCGGCGTGCTCACCGGCCTCGGTCTGGACAAGGAGGCCGTCTCCGCGGCGGTGGAGCGGGCGGTGGGCGAGGCGGCACAGGCCCTCCGGCAGTAGAAGCCCCGAGGCCCCTCACGACGGGCGGCGGGCCCGGCGCACCGACGGTCGGTCACCGAGAGCCCGCCGCCCGGGCGCACCGGTCCTCAGTGCACCGAGAACCCGCCGTCCACGAACACCGACTGCCCCGTGACGTACGCCGAGGAGCGCCCCGCCAGGAACACCGCGGCCCCCGCGAAGTCCTCCGCGAGGCCGTTGCGGCCGACCAGGGTCCGCGCGGCGAGCGACGCCACCTTCTGCGGGTCCGAGGCGAGGCTCTGGTTCAGCGGCGTCAGCACGAACCCGGGCACCAGGGTGTTCACGGTGACGCCGTGCGGGGACCACGCCTCGGCCTGGGAGCGGGCCAGGGACTCCAGACCGCCCTTGGACACCCCGTACGCGCCGCTGTCCACGAAGGCCCGGTGAGCCTGCTGCGAGGTGACGTGGATGATCCGTCCGTAGCCGCGCTCGGCCATGCCGGGCCCGAAGCGCTGCCCCAGCAGGAACGGCGCCTTCAGGTTCACCGCCATCGTGGTGTCCCAGACGTCCTCGCCCAGCTCGCTCATCGGCGGCCGCAGATTGATCCCGGCGCAGTTCACCAGGATGTCCGGCTCCCCGAACGCCCGCACGGCCTCGTCCGCCCCCGCGCGCACCCCCTCGGTGGTGCTCAGGTCCGCGCTCACCCAGGCGGCCCGGCAGCCCTCGGCGGTCAGCTCGTCCACGGTCGCGCTCAGCTCGGCCTCCCGGCGGGCCACCACGACGACGCCGGCGCCCGCCCGGGCCAGGGCGCCGGTGATCCCCCGGCCGATGCCGGAGCTGCCACCGGTGACCACCGCCACCCGGCCTTCCAGCGAGAACAGTTCCGAAACGTAAGCGTGTGCACTCATGTGCGTACTTTAGATATCTGCTCGGATCCCCGGCCGGGGCGGGGTGGGGGATCGGTGAACGCCGCGCGCCCTGTGGTGCGGAACCTGGCCGGGATGGGACCCTAGTGGTATGAACATCCCTTTCTTGGACAACTGGCGTAAGCGTCAGGGGGGTACGCGTTCAGGCGCACTCGCCGCCGCCGTCGAGGCAGACCCCGACGGTGTGGCCGAACTGCTCGCCGAATGCGAACTGCTGCGCGTCAGGGCGGGGCAGCACGGACTCGAACTCGACGACACACCCGCCTCGTTGGCCGCGCTCGACCAGCTGCCGCCCCGCTGGCGCGACGACCCCGAGGAGCTTCCCTGGCTCGGCAACGACGCCGGTCTCTACCTCGGCACCGTGATCGTGCGGACCGTCCCGGGTGCGGCGTGGGACGTCTGGCCGAGCGGCCAGCCCGTGGTGCGGCTGGAGTCCGGGCGGGAGATCGACGTCGTCGCGGCCGGACTCGACTGGGCGATGGCGGGCAGCCCCGAGCTCTCCCAGGTGTACGCGGAGTCCGCCGAGAACTGAGCCGGCTGCCGGCCGGGGTCCCGCTCTCCTCACCTAATCCAGTTAAAAAGCCTTTTGCGCCATTTACGCGTGTCGGGTGCGAAGTCCCTTTTCGCGATGGATAGTTTGCGCTGACCTCGACACAGCGACAAGTGGGTAGGGCAGCGCATGGCCGTCGATCCGTTGATCGAACTGAGGGACGTCAACAAACACTTCGGAGAGTTGCACGTACTTCAGGACATCAATCTCACCGTCGGCCGCGGGGAGGTGGTGGTGGTCATCGGCCCCTCCGGCTCAGGGAAATCCACTCTGTGCCGGGCGATCAACCGGCTGGAGACGATCGAGTCCGGCAGCATCAGGATCGACGGCAGACCCCTCCCCGAGGAGGGCAAGGGCCTGGCCCAGCTCCGTGCCGAAGTCGGCATGGTCTTCCAGTCGTTCAACCTCTTCGCCCACAAGACCGTGCTGGACAATGTCTCGCTGGCCCAGCTCAAGGTCCGCAAGCGCAAGAAGGACGAGGCCGACCGGCGGTCCCGAGAACTCCTGGAGCGCGTCGGCCTGGCCGCCCACGCCGACAAGTTCCCCGCCCAGCTCTCCGGTGGCCAGCAGCAGCGCGTGGCCATCGCCCGCGCCCTGGCCATGGACCCCAAGGCGCTCCTCTTCGACGAGCCCACCTCGGCGCTCGACCCGGAGATGATCAACGAGGTGCTGGAGGTCATGCAGCAGCTGGCCCGGGACGGCATGACCATGGTCGTGGTCACCCACGAGATGGGCTTCGCCCGCTCCGCGGCCAACCGCGTCGTGTTCATGTCCGACGGCTGCGTCGTCGAGGACCGCACCCCGGAGGACTTCTTCACCAACCCTTCGAGCGACCGCGCCAAGGACTTCCTGTCCAAGATCCTCAAGCACTGAGGGGGGCTTCCATGTTGCGCACGAGGAACACGCGTACGGGCAGGACCGCCGCCCTCGTGGCCGGTCTCCTGCTCGCCGCACTCGCCGCGGGCTGCGGCAAGGACGGCAGCCCGCCGGTCAAGGGGCCGAAGGCCGAGGCACTGCCGGTGTACCAGGTCGACACCGGCTTCGAACTGCCCGACTCCCGCACCTGGACCAAGGCGAGGAAGCGCGGCTATCTGGTGGTCGGCGCCAAGGAGGACCAGCCGTACCTGGGGGAGAAGGACCCGGCGAGCGGGATCTACTCCGGGTTCGACATCGAGATCGCCCGCATGATGTCGGCCTCGCTCGGCTTCGACCCGAAGACGATCCGCTTCCGCACGATCGCCTCCGCCAACCGCGAGACGGCCCTGCAGAACGGCCAGATCGACTACTACGTCGGCACCTACACCATCAACGACATGCGCAAGAAGCTCGTCGGCTTCGCCGGCCCGTACTACATGGCGGGCCAGGGCCTGCTGGTGCGTACCGACGAGAACGACATCAACGGGCCGCAGGACCTGGCGGGCAAGACGGTCTGCTCGGCGGCCGGCTCCACGCCGTACCAGCGCATCGCCGCCGACTACCCCGAGGCGACGCTCGTCGCGTACGACACGTACTCGATCTGCGTCGACAACCTCCTCACCTTCCAGGTCGACGCCGTCACCACCGACGACGCGATCCTGCTGGGCTTCGCGGCCAAGGCGCCCGACGAGATGAAGGTCGTCGGCAAGCCCTTCTCCGAGGAGCCGTACGGCATCGGCGTACCGCGCGACGACAACGCGCTGCGCAACGCGCTCAACGACGCGCTGGAGGCCAACGAGAAGGACGGCAACTGGAAGAAGGCGTACGAAGCGACGCTGGGGCTCTCCGGTGCCCCCGCGCCGACCCCGCCGCCCATCGACCGCTACCCGGCGAACTGAGGGGACGGCCCCACCCATGGATGTACTGACAGAGAACTTCTCCCTCTACGGCAAGGGCTTCCTCGGCACCGTCGAGCTGACCGTCTACGCCTCCGCGCTGGCGCTCGTCCTCGGCTTCCTGATGGCGTCCTTCCGGGTCGCGCCCGTCGGCTCCTTCCGGGTGCTGGGCACGGTCTGGGTCACCGTGCTCCGCAACACCCCGCTGACCCTGCTGTTCTTCGCGGTCCTGCTCGGCCTGCCCCGCTTCGGGCTCGTCCTGCCGTTCCAGGTCTTCGCGGTGCTGGCGCTCGGCTGCTACACCTCGGCCTTCATCTGCGAGGTGCTCCGCTCCGGCATCAACACCGTGCCCAAGGGCCAGGGCGAGGCCGCCCGTAGCCTCGGCATGAACTTCGGCCAGACCCTGAGCACCGTTGTGCTGCCGCAGGCGTTCCGGTCGGTGATCCCGCCGGTCGGATCGACACTCATCGCGCTGGCGAAGAACTCCGCGATCGCCGGGGCGTTCAGCGTCACCGAACTCCTCGGCACCTACAAGACGCTCAACGAGCTGGGCTACAGCATCATCTGGTCCTTCATCTGGATCGCCGTCGGCTACCTGATCATCACCCTGACCATCAGCGCGGTGTTCAACGTGATGGAGAAGCGCTGGGGAGTGGCACGATGACCAAGACCCTCACCCGCAGGCCCACACTGCCGGCGGCCACCGCGCTCTACGACATCCCGGGGCCGGTGACCCGTAAACGGCACCTGATGTACGGGATCGCCTCGACGCTGGTGATCCTGGCGCTGTTCGGCTGGATCGTCTATCTGCTCTTCGACACCGACCAGTTCACCGCCGAGAAGTGGACGCCCTTCGAGTACAAGGGCATCCAGGAACTGCTGCTGCGCGGCCTCGGCAACACCCTCAAGGCGTTCGCGTACGCCGCGGTCCTCTCGCTCGTCCTCGGCGCGGTCCTCGCGGTCGGCCGGCTCTCCGAACACCGGGTGCTGCGCTGGATCTCCACGCTGCTCGTCGAGTTCTTCCGGGCCATGCCGGTGCTGGTGATGATCTTCTTCATCTTCGTGGCGCTGAAGGTCCAGCCGCTGCCCGCCCTGGTCGCCGGGCTGACGCTCTACAACGGCTCCGTCCTCGCGGAGGTGTTCCGGACCGGGATCAACTCCGTGGACCGGGGCCAGCGCGAGGCGGCGTACGCGCTCGGTATGCGCAAGACACAGGTCACCACGTTCGTCCTGGCTCCCCAGGCCGTGCGCGCGATGCTGCCGACCATCATCAGTCAGCTGGTGGTCGCGCTCAAGGACACCTCACTGGGCTATCTGATCACCTACGAGGAATTCCTCCACGCCGGAAAGCTGATCGCGTCGAACCTCGACTACGATCTTCCCTTCATCCCCGTCGTGATGGTGATCTCTCCGATCTACATCGGGATGTGCATGCTGCTCTCGTGGTTCGCCACCTGGGTGGCCCGTCGTCAGCGGCGCAATCCGAAGACGGAGGCGGTGGGGGTGGCCCCGGCCGAACCGGGGACGCTGCTGCCGGGAGGACAGTAGCCGGGCCCTGCCCGCCCGGCAGCAGTCGGTGATCACTTCTCGCGCAGCGGGACCGAGAGATGACTCGGGTCCGTGGAGGGCGAGGAGAAGGTCAGCTGCGCGCCGGTCGGGTTGTGCTCGATGTACAACGGATCGACGGTGTCGATCACCAGGGCGAGCCGGTGACCGGCCGGGACGTCGTAGGCCGTGGAGTACAGCTCCAGGTCGACGGGGAACGGCCGGCCCGGCGTCTGCCCGTGAAAGGTGTACGGAGCGTTGCTGACCAGTCTGCCGATGCCGAGCGGCCCCACGTCGTAGAGATACGCGACGAGGGTGCCGCTCGGCTTCGTAGCGGTGACCGTGGTGTGCAGCGCGGAGGTGCCCCGGATCCGCTGCTCAGTGGCGTACCGCTCCGACTGCCACACGCTCGCGAAGGTACGCGGCAGCAGGGGCACGGAGACCGTCGGTGGCAGCTTCAGGAACTGGTCCAGCGCGTTGGACAGGATCGCTGTGCCGCCGTTGGCGCCGGAGTCGACGCCTGCCCACACCTTCTTGGTGCCGTCCAGCGGGATCCGGTTCTTCAGCGCGCCGACGGACTTCCAGTCCGGGTAGCCCTCGTACCCCTTGTCCGTACGGGACTTGAGCTGGACCGGCAGCTCGGTGTCGATGCCGTTGCGCTCGCCCTTGAGATAGCGGTCGAACCAGCGGCGGGTGCTTGTCCAGGTGTCGTTCGGCAGCCCGAGCAGGCCGGTGGCCTCGGCGGTGGCGTGGTCGCCGGGGCGGAACTCCAGCCGCTTGGGGCCGGTGAGCTTGTCGTAGAACGAGGCGTACTGGTTGGGCGGGAAGATGGTGTCGCCCCAGGCGTTGCCCATCATGATCGCCGCGCCGTTGGCGTTGATCCGGTCCAGATAGGTCGCGGGGGAGCGCTTCTTCCCCCAGGCGATCATCTCCGGCTCCTTGTCCAGGTTGGAGCCGAGGAAGTCCTTGAGCGTCCGCGTCAGTTCGTCGCTGGGGCGGCCGGTGACCAGGCCCGCGCCGCCGAGCAGGGCGGCGGCCTGGAAGTGCTGGGTGCGGCCGCTGTAGATCGAGTCGATCAGATCGGCCCAGCCGCTGAGCGCGGCGACCGCCTTGACGCGCGGGTCGTGCCCGGCCGCCAGCAGGCTGATGCCCGCGCCGTAGGAGACTCCGCCCATGCCGATGCGGTCCGGGTCGGCGGAGGTGTGTTTCAGCGCCCAGTCGATGACGGCGGAGGCGTCCGCGATGTCCGGCGGGCCCGCCACCTCGATCCTCCCGCCCGAGAGCCAGAAGCCGCGCGAGGTGTAACTCACCACGACGTAACCGGAGTCGGCGAGCTTCTGGGCCTGGGCCAGATACTCGATCTGCGGCATGGCCCAGCTCGTCGGGAAGACGATCAGTGGATGCTTCGTCCCGGCCGCCGCCCCGGCGGGCGTGAAGACGTTGCCCTTCAGGGTGATGCCCCCGGACCCGGGGATGTCGTGGAACGTCAGGCCCTGGGCGGTCGTGACCGCGGGCACGGTGCCGGGGGCCGCCGTCGCGGCCGGGGCGGCGGCGAGCGCGGCCCCGGCGAGCAGGACGACGGCGGTGGTGATCGAAGCGGTGGTGCGCAATGCCGGTTTCGGACGTGCCACGGGGTCACTCCTCACGCGTGTCAGTGCAAAGTGACCCGACGGTAACCCTGGTTGTTTACCGCTGGTAACTACCGGTGCGTTGCGTGAAGGTAACGATTGTTGGACGTGGCGTCAGTAGTGGTCCGGGGTCGGAACGGGCGCTACCGGGTCACCTCAGGGCACTCTTCGCCGCCCAGTCCTCCCACGAGAGGTTCCACGCGCCGTACCCGTTGCCCTCGGCGACCGTGCCCTTGGCCTGCGCGCCGGTCATCTCGAACGGGTCGCCCACCCGCACCTGCCCGTACAGCGCCGCGGCGTCCGCGTCGCTCATCCCGACGCAGCCCGAACTCCGGTTGGCCTGACCGAAATAGCCCGCGTTCCACGGGGCCGCGTGCGCGTACATCCCGGACCAGGTCAGCCGCATCGAATGGTCGACCATCTTGTCGTAGGCGTCGCCGAGGCCCACCGTCTCGGAGCGCATGTTGATCGTGCCCTCCTTCGACATCAGGACCGCGGTGCCCCGCCAGGAGGCCTTCTCGCCACCCGGGGTGCCCGCCGACATCGGGATGTCCAGGACCTGCTCCCCGTCCCGGTGCAGGGCGAGCCGGGACCGGTCGAGGTCGACCTTGACCACCTGGGCCGCGCCGACCGTGAACGTCGTCGTGTAGTCGCGGACGAACCAGCCGCCGTCCGCACCCGTGTCGACCCCGTTCAGCTGTGCGTCCAGGGTGACCTTCGTGCCGGGCTTCCAGTACTCCTTGGGCCGCCAGTCGACGCGGTCCTTGCCCGAGTAGTCCTGGAGCCAGCCCCAGGAGCCCTCGGTGTCGTTGGACGTGGAGACCTCCAGGGCCTTCTCGATGGCCGCCTTGTCCTTCACGGGGTGGTCGAAGACGACGGAGAGCGGCTGGGCGATGCCCACGGTCGTGTTCTTCCCCGGTGCGAGGGCAAGCTTGTTGACCTTCTCGGCCTCGGCGGTGGCGAATGTGGCCCGGTCGCTGCCGCCGTCCGCGTCCTTCGCCTCGACCGTGTACGCGGTGCCGGGCGCGGCGACCCGATCGGATGTCCAGGTCCGGCCGTCGGCGGATATCCTCCCGTCCAGCACGCCGTCCTTGCCCGCCGTCACCGACACCGCCTTCAGCCTTCCGTGAGCCAGCGTCACCTTCACCGGCCCGCCCGGGGCCGCCGCCCTGCCCTTGAGGTTCACCGAGACGCTGGTGTCGGGCGTCTTGTCGTCCCCGCCCACCTCGGCGGAGCCCGAGGGGCTGCCCGAGCACGCGGTGAGCACGGCGGCGAGCAGGGCCGCGGGCCCGGTCAGGGCGAGCCGGGCCCTCCGGCCGGCCGGGGCGGAACGACGGATGGGCGGACGTGCGGGACTCAACGTAAAAACCTCCAGGACAGGGGTGCTCACCGGGGGAGAGTCATTTCCCCCATGTCGGGTTCCTTCCTTTCCCTGGAGAAACCTCACTCCTCGGCTCGGAGTACGCCGCGCGGCCGGCTGGCTGGTGCTGCTGGTTCTCACCAAGCACGCCTATCAACTCTGGGTCTTCCCAGGGGATCATCACGGTCTCGCTGGTCACCGCGCTGATGCCCCGGATGAGCCGGGCCGCGGCCGACGGCGACCTCGCCGGGGTGCGCCGCGACGTCGCGTACGCCCTGCGCACCAGCGCCGCCGTCGTCGTGCCCGCCGCCACCGTGCTGCTGGTGCTCGCGCCCTGGGTGATCGGCTCCGTCTTCGGGTACGGGCGCGCCACCGACGCCGGCATCACGGTGATGGCCGGGATGATGGCGGCGTTCGCCCCCGGGCTGGTCGCCTTCTCCGGGCAGTACGTCCTCTCCCGCGGCTTCTACGCGATGAGCGACACGCGCACCCCGTTCCTCCTCAACCTGGTGATCGCCGCCGTCCAGGCGGGCCTCTCGGCCGTCGCGTACCTCCTGCTGCCGGCGCGCTGGGCGGTGACCGGGATGGCCGGGGCGAGCACGGTGGCCTTCTGTGCCGGGTTCGCCGTCACCGGTTACGTCCTGTCCCGGCGGCTCTCGGGCCCCGGTGCCGGCTCCCCGCTGCGGTCGCCGACCCTCGGCGCGCACGCCCGCCTCATCGCCGCCTGCCTGCCCGCCGGCGCGCTGGCGTACGGTGCGGCGCGTGCGGCGGAGGGCGCGGGTGACATGGCCGCCGCCGGGGCCGGGACGCTCACGCTGCTGCTCGTGGTGGTGCTGCTGGCCCGGCCGTTCGGGATCGGCGAGATCACCGGGATGGTGGCGACCGGCCGGGCGCGGCTGCGCCGCTGACATCGGGCCCGGTCAGCCGCCGGCCCGGTGGGATGCGGGCGTGCTGGGCACGGGGGCCTGGGCCTCGCGCGTCACATCGCCGACCAGCTCGACCACATCGGGGCCGTACGCGCCGGAGTTGACGACCCTCAACAGCAGGCAGAACGACTTGGCGCCGTGCTTGCGGCGCAGCTTCTCGTGGTTGCGCGCGACATAGCGGGTCGCCGCCTGGTTGGTGATGGCCCGCTGACCGCAGAACAGGAAGACGGGACGGGCCTCCTGACCGCCCGTCAAACGAGCCAGCAGGACGTACTCGGAGGTCCCCGGCTCCAGCCGGTAGCGCTCCGAGCCGATCTGGAACGCCACCCGGTCCGGGCCCGGGTCCTGCTCGACATTGATCCGCACTCCGGGGAGCAGGGTCCGCAGATGCGCGGCCATCCGCTGGTTGGACGTCGGGCCGCCGACGCAGAACTCCGTGCGCTCCCCGAACCCCTGCTGGGCCGTGTCGTGCGTGACGATCTGCGCGTGTGCCGCACAGTCCTTGATGAGGGCGGAGAGTTCGAGCAGGGCGAACGCGTCGTGACGGTGCACCGACCCTTCGGCGCCCGCGTAGCGGTTGACGACGAGCAGGCATTCGGAGTTCGCCGGCAGCCCGAAGAAGGCCTGCTTGCGGCGGAGCCCCCGCCGCCAGAGGTAGGTCCGGGCGAGCCAGCCCAGCGAGGCACTGATCCCGGCGGCTATCACGCCCAGCACGATGTTGCGCACGTCGTCCGTCATGGGCGCGCATGGTATCGGTCATTCGGGTAACCGTTCGAGGCGGTCCTGACGATGCGGCTCCCCCGGGGCTACCCTGCGGCGGGAGATCCGTTGACTGGAGGTACGTATGCGCCGTTCCGTCGGCCGGAACACGTCGCTGTTGGCCGTCCTCGCCGTGGTCGCGTCGGTGGGAGCCGCCGCCCCGGTGGCCTCGGCGCCGTCCGCCGCCCCGCGTCCCGCGCCACCCAAGTCCCCGGTGGCGGTGGGTTACGGGGGAGCGGTGGCGAGCGTCGACCCGGACGCGTCGGCCGCCGGGATCGAGGTGCTGCGCAAGGGCGGCAACGCGGTGGACGCGGCCGTGGCCACGGCCGCCGCGCTCGGCGTGACCGAGCCGTACTCGGCGGGCATCGGCGGCGGTGGCTACTTCGTCCACTACGACGCGAAGAAGCGCACCGTGCGGACCATCGACGGCCGCGAGACCGCGCCCCGCAGCGCGGACGCCTCCCTCTTCCTGGAGAACGGCAAGCCGATCCCCTTCGAGGAGGGGATGACCAGCGGCCTCGGCGTCGGCACCCCCGGCACCCCGGCCACCTGGGAGCGGGCCCTGGACGCGTGGGGCAGCAAGTCCCTGCGTACGCTGCTGAAACCGGCCGAACGCCTGGCCAGGGACGGCTTCGTCGTGGACGGCACCTTCCGCTCGCAGACGGCCTCCAACCAGGCCCGGTTCGCCGACTTCCCGGCCTCCGCCGAGCTGTTCCTGCCGGGCGGCGAACTCCCCGCCGTCGGCTCCGTGTTCAAGAACCCCGACCTGGCCCGTACGTACGAGAAGCTCGGCCGCGAGGGCGTCGGGGAGCTGTACCGGGGCGAGTTGGCCGACGACATCGTCCGTACGGTGCGCAAGCCTCCCGTCGACCCGGACGCCACCCGAGTGGTGCGGCCCGGCGATCTGACCCGTGAGGACCTCGCCGCCTACCGGAGCCTGCGCAAGGACCCGACGAAGGTGAACTACCGGGGCCTGGACGTCTACGGCATGGCCCCCTCCTCGTCCGGCGGCACCAGCGTCGGTGAGGCCCTCAACATCCTGGAGTCCACCGACCTTTCGCGCGCCGACCGGGTGCAGTACCTCCACCGCCTGATCGAGGCGAGCCGGATCGCGTTCGCCGACCGGGGACGCTGGGTCGGCGACCCCGCGTTCGAGGACGTCCCCACGAAGGAACTGCTGAGTCAGCGGTTCGCCGACGCGCGGGAGTGCCTGATCCGGGACGACAAGGCGCTGACCAGCCCGCTGGCGCCGGGCGACCCGCGCGACCCCGTGCGGTGCGGCAGCGGCGGCACGGCCGCGCCCACCACGTTCGAGGGCGAGAACACCACCCACCTGACGACGGCCGACAAGTGGGGCAACGTCGTCGCCTACACCCTGACCATCGAGTCCACCGGGGGCAGCGCCATCACCGTGCCCGGCCGGGGCTTCCTGCTCAACAACGAACTGACCGACTTCTCCTTCGCGCCCGCCAATCCGGCGGTGCACGACCCGAACCTCCCGGGGCCGGGCAAGCGGCCGCGCTCGTCGATCTCCCCGACCATCGTGCTGAAGCACGGCAAGCCGGTGCTCGCCCTCGGCTCGCCGGGCGGGGCCACGATCATCACGACCGTGCTCCAGTCGCTCACCGGACACCTGGACCGGGGACTCCCGCTGGTCGACGCGATCGCCGCGCCGCGCGCCAGCCAGCGCAACGCTCCGACGACGGAGATCGAGCCGGGCCTGTGGAACAGCCCGGTCCGCGCGGAGTTGGAGAAGCTCGGCCACGCCTTCAGGCAGAACCCGGAGATCGGGGCCGCCACCGGGGTGCAGCGACTGCCCGACGGCCGCTGGCTGGCGGCGGCGGAAAAGGTGCGCCGCGGCGGCGGCTCGGCCATGGTGGTGCATCCGGGCGGCGGTCACTGAGCCGGCCGGACGCAGCAGGGGCCCGGGGCCGGTATCACGCGAAACAGCGCGCGGTGCCGGCCCCGCGGCCTTGGCGTGCCGGCAAGAGGACCCGTACGGGGGTCCCTCGGTCTACGGAAAGGGTCCTTCCGCACCATGCGCACCCGCATGCTCGCCCTGACATCCGCCGCCTGCGGCGCCGCGCTCCTCGGAGCGGCGGCCCTGCCCGCGTCCGCCACCGGCCCCGGGGCCGGTGGCGGCCAGGAGCCGGAAGCGGCCGGGACGACCGCTGTCGAAGGGAACACGACCGCCGCGACCGCCGCCGAACTGCTGGCCGAGGTCCGCGCCTGCACCCGGATCTCGAAGGGCGCCTACCGCACGGACAGCGGCAGCCCCAAGGCGACGGTGCCCGTCTGCGGCACGAAGGACGCCGTCTTCTGGAAGGCGGACATGGACATCGACTGCGACGGCCGGAAGACGAAGGCCTGCAACCGGAAGACCGATCCGTACTTCCTGCCGGAGACCGCGTTCCAGAGCTCCCGCGGCGAACCCCTGGACTCGGCCGCGCTCCCCCATGTGGTCGTACCGGGCCCGAGCAAGGTGTGGGACTACCGGAGGTCGGGGCTCACCGGCGGCAGCGTCGTGGCGGTCGTGTACCGGGACCGGGTGCGGTACGGCGTGATCGGCGACACCGGCCCCACGGGCATCATCGGGGAGGCGTCGTACGCCATGGCGAAGACCCTGGGCATCGATCCCGACCCGTCGACCGGAGGCGCCGAGTCCGGAGTCACCTACATCGTGTTCAAGAACTCCCGTATCTCCCCGATCGAGAGCCGCGCACGGGCGCGGAGCCGGGGAGCGGAACTGGCCCGGGAGTTCGTCGGGCGTTCATAGGAGGGCGGTCCGTACGGGTGCTCACAGCGCGGTCAGGATGCGCGGGCCGTCGTTCGTGATCGCCACCGTGTGCTCGGCGTGCGAGGCACGGCTGCCGTCGGTGGTCCGTAGCGTCCAGCCGTCCTCGTCGTGGCGGAACTCGTCGCCGCCACCGGCGATCAGCATGGGCTCGATCGCCAGGACCATGCCGTGCCGCAGCGGCATGCCGCGCCCCGGCCGTCCCTCGTTCGGCACGGACGGGTCCTCGTGCATGGTCCGGCCGATCCCGTGGCCGCCGTACCCCTCCAGAATGCCGTAACCCGCCTTCCGGCAGACCGTGCCGATCGCGTGGGCGATGTCCCCGATCCGGTTGCCGACCACGGCCGCGCCGATCCCGGCGGCCAGGGCCTCGTTCGCCGTGTCGATGAGCCGGGTGTCGGCGGGGCGGGCCTCGCCCACGGTGAAGCTGATCGCCGAGTCACCGGCCCAGCCGCCCAGGAGGGCTCCCGCGTCCACGCTGACCAGGTCCCCGTCGCGCAGTGGATCGGCCGAGGGGATGCCGTGTACGACCGCGTCGTTGACCGAGACGCAGATGACGGCCGGGAACGGGGTGGGCGCGAAGTGCGGCTTGTAGTTCAGGAAGGGCGAGGAGGCCCCGGCCTCGCTCAGTACCTCGCGGGCCGCCTCGTCCAGTTGGCGGGGGGTCACGCCGACCGCCGCCACCTCCCGCGCCTTGGTCAGGATCTGCGCGACGACCCGGCCGGCCTCGCGCATCGCTGCGATGTGTGTGTCCGTCTTGATGTGCACCATGCCCATTACTATACCGGTCGAACCGGTATAGTAATGACGGTATAGAAATGGCATTCCGTAGTACGATGGGCGCATGGTTCGCACCCCTCTGACACCCGAAGAGCGCCTGCGCGGCGAACGGCTCGGCGCGCTGCTCCGCGCGGCGCGCGGGGAGCGCAGCATGGCCGCCGTCGCCGCGAGCGCCGGAATCTCCGCGGAGACCCTCCGGAAGATCGAGACCGGCCGCGCACCCACGCCCGCCTTCTTCACCGTGGCCGCCCTCGCCGGTGCGCTGGGCCTCTCCATGGACGAGATCCTCGGCCGCTGCGCGCCGGAACCGGCCGCCGTTCCGCTGATCGCGTAGTCCGGGCCGGGCCCTGACCGGCGGGTCGCCCCTCGGGGCGCGTAGGGTCGCGCCGTGACTCTCCAGGACTTCGCGCGCAGCGAGTACGTCAGCCTGACCACGTACCGGAAGAACGGCACACCCGTCGCCACGCCCGTCTGGGCCGCCGCCGAGGGCGATGTGCTGTACGTCTGGACCCGCTCCGACTCGTGGAAGGTCAAGCGGCTGCGCAACAACGGCAAAGTCGTCGTCACCGTCTGTGACGTGCGCGGCAGGATCGCCGAAGGGGCCCCCAGCGCGGAGGGCGCGGCGATCCTCCTCGACGAGGGCGGCACCCGCGCGGCGCGCAAACTGCTGGCGCGCAAGTACACCTGGAAGTTCTGGCTCGTCGACTGGCCCGCGACGGTCGCCCGGCTCGGCAAGCGTCCGCACACCGGGATCGCCATCACCTTCTGAGTCCGGCCGCCGTCGCCGGAGCGCGAAGGGGGGCACGGCCGGGCGGTCCGCTCCCGCCGCATCGTGCCCGAAAGCTGCGCGTAGCAGCCCCGTAACACGCCTGCGGTCGAATGCCTCCGGACTGGAAGGCTCCAGTCGACGGTCGGCGAGGGCGACGATGACGGTGCATCAGCAGGCGTACGAAGTAGGGGCGTTCGCGCAGTACCTGCGGGAACTGGTGGCACGACTGGATCCCGGACGCGGCTGGTACGGGGTCTTCGCCCGACGCGACCCGGTCGGCATGCGGTCCTGCCTGGACGGGGTGGAGATCCCGCCCTGGGACGTGGTGGAGTCGCTGCTCGCGGACCTCGCCGCCCTGCACGGCGCCCGGTTCGCCGAGCAGGTCTCGGTCCGGGCCGCCGCGCTCTACTCAGCGTCCGCGGCCACCCACGACCGGCGGCCCGGCGGACGTCAGGAGCTCGTCCACCGGCTGGAGTTGATGGTCCGCGAGCAGCACCGGGCGGCGGAACGCCTGCGCGGCGCCGGGCCCGGCGGCCCGGACCCGGCCGAACCGGAAGCGCTGGCCTGGGCCCGCGACGACCACGAACGCGCCACCGCCCGCTGCGCCGAGCTGCGGGGGCGGCTGGCGGCCGTGACGGTCCCCGAGGGCTGGTTCCGGGCGGAGGACTCCGGCGAGCGGGGGGCGGGGGCCGTCGCCGCTTCCGGGCCGGCCGGGTCCGTCGAGCCGCCCGCCGTGGATGCCGGGGCGCCCGCCTGGGTCGCTGGGCCTGCGGGATCTGCGGGATCTGCGGGACCTGCGGGACCTGCGGGACCTGCGGGGTCCCTGGAGCCCCCGGGACCTGCGGCGTCCCCCGGGTCCCCGGAGTCCCCGAGGCCTGCGGGGTTCCTGGGGTCTACCGGAACCGCTGAGCCGCTCGCCGGGACCGCCGGGCATGCCGCGCCGCCCGCCGGGCCCGTCAAGCCGCCCGCCGGGACTGCCGGGCATGCCGCGCCGCCCGCCGGGCCCGTCAAGCCGCCCGCCGGGACTGCCGGGCCGCCCGTCGCGCCCGCCGAGTCGCCCGCCGGGCCTGCCTGGTCCGTCAGGGTCCCCCAGCCGCGTGCCGAGGCTCCGACCACGGCGGCCGGGCACCCGCGTCCCGGAGGGGCCGGGAACGGCGACGGACCCCGGGCCGACGCTCCCGCTCCTGCTCCCGCTCCCGCTCCCGCCCCCCGGCGCAGGAAGCCGCGCGGGGCCCGGTTCGCCGGCCTGGAGGTCGATGAGGAGGAGGCCGGCTACGCCCCCTCGCCGCTGCCCGGCCCGCCCGCGCCCTCGCGCTCGGGCCCGCCCGCCCCGCGCGGCGCCCGCTTCGGCGGTGGCGCGGGGGAGGAGGGGCGCGAGGGCCGGGGCGCGGCCGGGCGGGACCGTGCGCCGGACGCCCTGCCGGACCCGGTCGCCGGGCAGGCCGTCGCCGGGGCCGTCGCCCAGCTGACCCGGCTGCGCGCCGAGGGCCGCAGCGGTGAGGCGCACGTGGTGCTCTGCGAGGTCGCGGCCTGGCCCGCGCCCCGGCTGCCGGTGCTCGCGGTGGCCCTGTACCGGGCCGGGCTCGCCGCCGACTGGACGACCCTGCTCTGGGAGGTGTCCTCGCTGCCGCCCGCCGGATTCGCCGCCGCGGCCGGCGCGCTGGCCGCCGCCGGGCGCGAGGCGGACTGCGGGCTCCTGCTGCGGCAGGGCGTCGCCCGGTCCGCCGCCGAGGTGGCCGAGGCGGTGCTCGCCCTGGACGGCGCCGGCCGGGAGCGGGAGGCACGGGACCTGCTCGGCGCCTTCGTCCGCGTACGCACTCCGCAGGAGGCCGCCGAGCTGGCCGGGACCGGCGGGACCCGGCTGCTGCCCCTGCTCCTGGCGGCGGCGCGCGAGGTGTCGGCGGAACGGGAGTGGGATCTGGTGCACGCGCTGCGGGTGGCGGGCGTGCCGGGCGTCTGAGGTTCCCAGGCGTGTGTCGACGCTCGCCCGCGGGCGTCTTGAACACCACCGGAGATCGGGACCGTGTGCGTTGTAGATCGGGACCGTGCGCGTTGTGGACCGGTCGGGTGCGAAACATGATCGACTCCGCCGGTTCACGGCGATGGTCTTGCCCCGCCGGACGGAGGGGCTTACGTTCTCCATCCATGCACCGATCTACGTGCGTAGAGAACGCGTGCAGGCTCTCTGACGCCGCGTCGAAGGAGCAGCTCATGTCCCACGTCGTACGCGCCGCACTCGTCCAGGCGACCTGGACCGGCGACACCGAATCCATGCTTGCCAAGCACGAGGAACACGCGCGCGAGGCCGCCCGGCAGGGGGCGAAGATCATCGGCTTCCAGGAGGTGTTCAACGCCCCCTACTTCTGCCAGGTCCAGGAGCCCGAGCACTACCGCTGGGCCGAGCCGGTCCCCGACGGCCCGACCGTCCGGCGCATGCAGGACCTGGCCCGCGAGACCGGCATGGTGATCGTCGTCCCGGTCTTCGAGATCGAGCAGTCCGGCTTCTACTACAACACCGCGGCCGTGATCGACGCCGACGGCTCGTATCTCGGCAAGTACCGCAAGCACCACATCCCGCAGGTCAAGGGATTCTGGGAGAAGTACTACTTCAAGCCCGGCAACGCCGGCTGGCCGGTCTTCGACACCGCCGTCGGCAAGGTCGGCGTGTACATCTGCTACGACCGGCACTTCCCCGAGGGCTGGCGGCAACTGGGACTCGGCGGAGCCCAGTTGGTGTACAACCCGTCGGCCACCTCACGCGGACTCTCCAGCCACCTCTGGCAGCTGGAGCAGCCGGCCTCCGCCGTCGCCAACGAGTACTTCGTCGCCGCGATCAACCGGGTCGGCCAGGAGGAGTACGGCGACAACGACTTCTACGGCACCAGCTACTTCGTCGACCCGCGCGGTCAGTTCGTCGGGGACGTGGCCAGCGACAAGGAGGAGGAACTCCTCGTCCGTGACCTGGACTTCGACCTGATCGAGGAAGTCCGCCAGCAGTGGGCGTTCTACCGGGACCGACGGCCCGACGCCTACGACGGGCTGGTGGAGCCGTGAGCGGACTGCACGAGCGCCACCTCGCCGTCAGCCCCGAGTGGCTGGCCCTCTACTACCGTCACCCCCTCGAACTCACCCACGGGGAGGGCCGCCACGTCTGGGACGCGGACGGCAACCGCTACCTGGACTTCTTCGGCGGCATCCTCACCACGATGACCGCCCACGCCCTGCCCGAGGTGACCAAGGCCGTCGCCGAACAGGCCGGGCGGATCATCCACTCGTCCACCCTCTACCTCAACCGCCCCATGGTGGAGATGGCCGAGCGGATCGCCACCCTCTCCGGAATCCCCGACGCCCGGGTCTTCTTCACCACCTCCGGCACCGAGGCCAACGACACCGCCCTCCTGCTCGCCACCGCGTACCGCCGCTCCAACCAGATCCTCGCGATGCGCAACAGCTACCACGGCCGGTCGTTCTCCACGGTCTCCATCACCGGCAACCAGGCCTGGTCGCCCACGAGTCTGTCCCCGCTCCAGACCCTGTACGTCCACGGCGGAGTCCGCAGCCGCGGCCCGTACGCCGAGCTGAGCGACGAGCGGTTCATCCAGGCGTGCGTCGCCGACCTGGAGGACCTCCTCGGGCACACCCGCCGGCCCGCGGCCCTGATCGCCGAACCCATCCAGGGCGTCGGCGGCTTCACCTCCCCGCCCGACGGCCTGTTCGCCGCGTTCCGGGAGGTCCTGGACCGGCACGGGGTGCTGTGGATCTCGGACGAGGTGCAGACCGGCTGGGGCCGTACCGGTGACCACTTCTGGGGCTGGCAGGCGCACGCCGAGCACGGACCGCCGGACATCCTCACCTTCGCCAAGGGCATCGGCAACGGCATGTCGGTCGGGGGAGTGGTGGCCCGCGCCGAGGTGATGAACAGCCTCGACGCCAACTCCATCTCCACCTTCGGCGGTTCACCGATCACCATGGCCGCCTCGCTCGCCAACCTCTCGTACGTCCTGGAGCACGACCTCCAGGGCAACGCGCGGCGCGTCGGCGGGCTCCTCATCGAACGGCTGCGGGGCATCGCCGCCGCATCGCCCGCCGTGCGCGAGGTGCGCGGCCGGGGCCTGATGATCGGCATCGAGCTGGTGAAGCCCGGCACCGACGAGGCCGACCCGGAGGCCGCGGCGGCCGTCCTCGAAGCGGCCCGCGCGGGCGGGCTCCTCATCGGCAAGGGCGGCGGCCACAGCACCAGCGTCCTCAGGATCGCCCCGCCGCTGACCCTGACCGTCGCCGAGGCCGAGGAAGGCGCGGCGATCCTCGCGGACGCCCTGCACGCGGCGGGCTGACCCCCGCCCGGCGGGGCCCGTACGTATACGAACCGCGCGGGGCGCCCCCGGCCGTACGCCCAGAGGGCCGGCGGGGGCGCCCCGAGTTAAGGAGACAGCCATGAGCCGCACCGTCATCCACGGTGGCCTGGTCATCACCGCGTCCGACGAGATCCACGCCGACGTGCTCGTCGAGGGCGGCCGGATCGCCGCCCTCGCCGCCCACGGAACCGACGCCGCCGAGAGCTGGAGCGCCGACCGGCGGATCGACGCGACGGGCAAGTACGTCATCCCGGGCGGCGTCGACGGGCACACCCACATGGAGATGCCGTTCGGCGGGACGTACGCCGCCGACACCTTCGAGACCGGCACCCGGGCCGCCGCCTGGGGCGGCACCACCACCATCGTCGACTTCGCGATCCAGAGCGTGGGCCGCTCCCTGCGCGAAGGGCTCGACGCCTGGTACGCCAAGGCCGACGGCAACTGCGCCATCGACTACGCCTTCCACATGATCCTCGCGGACGTGAACCCCTCCTCGCTCAAGGAGATGGACCTCCTCGTCTCCGAAGGGGTCACCTCCTTCAAGCTGTTCATGGCCTACCCCGGCGTCTTCTACAGCGACGACGGCCAGATCCTGCGCGCCATGCAGAGGGCCTCCGGCAACGGCGGACTGATCATGATGCACGCCGAGAACGGCATCGCCATCGACGTCCTCGTCGAGCAGGCCCTCGCCGCCGGCCACACCGACCCCCGCTACCACGGGGACGTCCGCAAGGTCGCCCTGGAGGCCGAAGCCACCCACCGCGCCGTCCAGCTCGCCCGGGTCGCAGGATCCCCCCTCTACGTCGTCCACGTCTCCGCCGACGAGGCCGTCGCCGAGATCGCCGCCGCCCGCCACAAGGGCCTCCCCGTCTTCGGCGAGACCTGCCCGCAGTATCTGTTCCTCTCCACCGACAACCTCGCCGAGCCCGACTTCGAGGGCGCCAAGTACGTCTGCTCCACCCCTCTGCGTCCCAAGGAACACCAGGAAGCCCTGTGGCGGGGCCTGCGGAACAACGAGCTCCAGGTCGTCTCCACCGACCACTGCCCGTTCTGCTTCTCGGGGCAGAAGGAGATGGGCCGCGGCGACTTCTCCAAGATCCCCAACGGCATGCCGGGCGTCGAGCACCGCATGGACCTGCTGCACCAGGCCGTCGTGGACGGGCACATCACCCGCCGCCGCTGGATCGAGATCGCCTGCGCCTCCCCGGCCCGGATGTTCGGCCTCTACCCGAAGAAGGGCACCATCGCCCCGGGCGCCGACGCCGACATCGTCATCTACGACCCGGCCGCCGAACAGACCCTCTCCGCCGAGACCCACCACATGAACGTCGACTACTCGGCGTACGAGGGCAAACGCATCACCGGACAGGTCGAGACCGTGCTCTCGCGCGGCGAACTCGTCATCGAAGAACGGAAGTTCACCGGCCGCGCCGGACACGGCATGTACAACCCCCGCGCCACCTGTCAGTACCTGGACTAGGAGATCCCGCCATGGACTTCGGACTCGTCCTCCAGACGGACCCGCCCGCCTCCGCCGTCGTCGGCCTGATGCGCCGCGCCGAGCGCAACGGCTTCCGCTACGGCTGGACCTTCGACTCGGCGGTGCTCTGGCAGGAGCCGTTCGTCATCTACAGCCGCATCCTGGAGCACACGGAGAAGCTGACCGTGGGCCCGATGGTCACCAACCCCGGCACCCGCACCTGGGAGGTCACCGCCTCCACCTTCGCCACCCTCAACGACATGTACGGCAACCGCACGGTTTGCGGCATCGGGCGAGGCGACTCCGCGATGCGCGTCGCGGGCCGCAGGCCCAACACCCTGGCCCGGCTCGGCGAGGCCATCGACGTCATCCGGGACCTCGCGGAGGGCCGGGAGGCGACGGTCGACGGGCAGCCGCTCCGGATCCCCTGGGTGAAGGACGGGAAGCTGCCGGTGTGGATGGCGGCGTACGGGCCCAAGGCCCTTGCCCTGGCCGGGCAGAAGGCCGACGGCTTCATCCTCCAGCTCGCCGACCCCTTCCTCACCGAGTGGATGATCAAGGCGGTACGGGACGCGGCCTCCGACGCCGGACGGGACCCGGACTCCGTCACCATCTGCGTCGCCGCCCCCGCCTACGTCGGCGACGACCTCGACCACGCCCGGGAGCAGTGCCGCTGGTTCGGCGGGATGGTCGGCAACCACGTGGCGGACCTGGTCGCCCGCTACGGCGAGCACTCCGGCCTGGTGCCGGAAGCGCTCACCGCGTACATCGCCGGACGCTCCGGCTACGACTACAGCCACCACGGCCGCACCGGCAACCCGGACACCGCCTTCGTCCCGGACGAGATCGTCGACCGGTTCTGTCTGCTCGGTCCCGCCGAGGCGCACATCGAGAAGCTCCAGGCGCTGCGGGACATGGGCGTCGACCAGTTCGCGCTGTACAACATGCACGACGCCCGGGAGGCGACCATCGACGCCTACGGGGCCGAGATCATCCCGGCCCTCACCGCGTGACCGCCTGACCTACCCCCTCGCCGTCCGCACCCCGCACCACCCGCACCGCCCCGCACGGCACCGCTCCCGAGCGAAGGGCCCGTCCGCCATGACCGCCACCGTCCCACCCACCCCACCGACCCCACCGTCCTCCCCGAGCGACGCGATACCCGGCCCGGCCGCCTCGGGCCGGGTCGAACTCGCCCACGGATACGTCCCCGACGACCCCCGCTTCGCCAACGACGACCTGCTGCCCGTGCCCGTCGAGCGCCGCACCTGGACGACGTACAACTTCGCGGCCCTGTGGATCGGAATGGCCCACAACATCCCGTCCTTGCTGCTCGCCTCCGGTCTGGTGGCGCTCGGCATGGACTGGAAACAGGCCGTGTTCACCATCGCGCTCGCCAATGTGATCGTGCTGGCCCCGATGCTGCTCACCGGGCACGCCGGGCCCAAGTACGGCATTCCCTTCCCGGTCCTGGCCCGAGCCTCCTTCGGGCTGCGCGGCGCCAATCTGCCCGCCCTGATCCGGGCCGCCGTCGCCTGCGCGTGGTTCGGCATCCAGACCTGGATCGGCGGCGTCGGCATCTTCACGCTGCTCGGCAAGCTCTTCGGCGGCTGGGCCGGCGCGGCGGAGGTCGGCGGGCAGCCGTGGACCCTCTGGCTCTGCTTCGCCCTCTTCTGGGTCCTCGAACTGGCCATCATCTACCGGGGGATGGACACCCTGCGCCGCTTCGAGAACTGGGCGGCGCCCTTCGTCCTGGTCGGTGCTGTCGTCCTGCTCGTCTGGGTCGCGGTCAAGGCGGGCGGCTTCGGCCCGCTGCTGGACCAGCCGTCCGCGCTCGGCTGGGGCGCCGACTTCTGGCCGGTCTTCTTCCCCTCACTGATGGGCATGATCGCCTTCTGGTCGACGCTCTCCCTCAACATCCCCGACTTCACCCGCTTCGGCGCGGGCCAACGCGCCCAGATCCGGGGGCAGTCGCTCGGGTTGCCGACCACCATGACGTTCTTCGCCCTGCTCTCGGTCTTCGTCACCTCCGGATCGCAGGCGGTGTACGGGGTGGCCATCTGGGACCCGGTCCAGCTCGTGGCCCGTACCGACAACGTCTTCGGGCTGGTCTTCGGCCTGGTCACCGTGCTGATCGCGACGATTTCGGTGAACATCGCGGCGAACGTGGTCTCACCGGCGTACGACCTGGCGAACCTCGCGCCGAAGTTCATCAGCTTCCGGACCGGGGCGCTGATCACGGGTGTGCTCGGGGTCGTGATCATGCCGTGGAAGCTCACCGAGACGCCCGAGCTGTACATCTTCACCTGGCTGGGCCTGGTCGGCGGACTGCTCGGCACCGTCGCGGGCATCCTGATCGCCGACTACTGGATCGTCCGCCGCACCGTCCTCGACCTGGCCGACCTCTACCGGCCCGGCGGCAGGTACTGGTACCGGAGCGGCTGGAACTGGCGGGCGGTGGTCGCCTTCGCGGTCGGCGGCGTCCTCGCGGTGGGCGGCTCGCATTCGGCTCCCGGCAAGGGACCCTTCCCCGCCGACGGACTGATCCCGTTCCTGAAACCGCTGGCCGACTACGGCTGGGCGGTCGGGCTGGCCTCCTCGCTGCTCCTTTACGTGGCGCTGACCCGCCGGGCCTCTCCATAGCTCTGGGCGGGATCTCAGACAGGTTTGACGCTGCGGCCCAGCAGGGCCGTGACATCCACCGTCTCGTCCGCCGAGGGAGTGGCCGTGGGAACGGGCCGGTCGAATCCGGAGAAGTCCACGGTCCCTTCCTCGTCGGCGTTGCGCACGGTGATCCGCACCGGGTACGGCGTGCCCTCGGCGGCCACGTAGGCCGTCAGGCGCTCGTTGCCCTCGGCGCGGGTCACCGGAACGACGGGCGCACCGTTCACCTCGGTCCTCTCGCCCTTCGTCAGGGTGCCCCGGTCGGCGGTGTCGGCGTTGTCCGTGATCAGCTCGCGGAAGGTATCGAGATCGCAGACCTCGGTCACGCTCAGCAGCCGGGGGTCGTCGGCCTCGGCCTTCATGTAGCGGCCGTCGAGGATCGCGTCGAAGGTGGAGCCGCCGATCGGAACCTGGTTCTTCCAGAAGGCGGCATCCGGCTTCAGCCAGACGTCGTCGCCCCGCTTGACGATCTCCACCGAACCGTCGTCGCCCATGTCGACCCCGCCCGCGCAGTTCCCCTCGCGGTCCAGCGTGAGGTCCAGGCTCACATCCGGCCCGGCCCCGTCGATACTGCCGCGCGCGCTCAGATGCAGGGAGTCCACGTCGAGCAGGGCGTCGCGCGAGCGGTCGGCGATCTCCTCGGCGCCGAGCGAGTCGATGTCGTCGTCAGCCTGCGCGACAACACCACTCGTCAGGGTGAGGGCAACGGTCGCGGCCCCTGCCGCCGCACGTGCGGCCCAACGGTGTGCGCTCACATCGCCTCCTCGAAAACGCCCCGGTCAGGGGGTGCGCTCCATGAGAACCGGCACATTCGAGCGTACGCCGCGAGCGGGGGAGCCGCCCGGCGCACACACGGAGCGTGAGAGGTGAACGCGTTTCTCGTTACGGAGGGTGGGCAGAGCTGCGGTGATCCCGCCCGGGATCACCGTAAGGACGCACCACGTCACGCACCACGTAAGGAGAACCATGAAGCTGTTCACGGGGAAGAGGCCGTTCACGGGGAGCGACCGGTTCCGGTCGGCCCGGCGGGCCGTCGCCGCAGCCTCCATGGCGGCAGCGCTGGCGGTCCCGGTCACCGCGTCGACCGCGACCGCCGCCCCGGCCGCGATCCCGCCCGGCCTCTCCTGCGACACCGGCAAGCACGCCATCGACGACTACACGGGCTTCGCGCTCTGTCGCAACAACGGCAGCCAGACGCAGACCTTCTGGGTCCATCTGGTCTGCGGCTGGGCCCCGGACGTCGACGGCAACCACGTCACCCTGAGGCCCGGCGAGTCCGGCCAGTCCACCGCCCACTGCGGGAAGATCGGCACCGGAATCGGCGAGATCCACGTCCGCCCGTGACGCCGGGGCCGTAGCGCCGTAGCGTCCCACGGCCGCCGCAGCCCGAACGGCCGGAACCGTCGCACCGGTTGAGCGTGCCGCCTCCTCTCGTTACCCTCCAGTAAGTACGTGTGGGCGCAGCCGGGACGACCGGTCGGCCCGCGCCACGAGGGAGGCGGCACGCCCATGTCCTCAGCGGAGCCCACCGAGCAGACCGGCCCGGCCGTACGGGAACCCGGACGCGGCCCCCGCCCCACCGCCCCCGTTCCGCCGCCGGGGCCGGGGCCCGGACTCGCGGAGAGCGCCCGCCGCCTCGCCGACGCCGCCACCAGCTCCACCGCACTCGTGGCCCACGCCCTGGCCCGCATCGAGGCCACGCAGCCCACCCTCAACGCCTTCCGCCACCTGCGCACCGAAGCGGCCCTCGCCGAAGCCGCGGAGGCTGACCGGCGGCTCGCGGCGGGGGAGCGGCTGCCGCTCCTCGGCGTGCCGGTCGCCGTCAAGGACGACACCGATGTGGCGGGCCTGCCCACCCACTTCGGCTGCGACGGAGAGCGCGCCCCGGCCGCCTCCGACAGCGAGGCGGTCCGCCGGCTGCGCGCCGCCGGAGCCGTCGTCGTCGGCAAGACCAACTCCTGCGAACTGGGCCAGTGGCCCTTCACCGAAGGTCCCGCCTTCGGCGCCACCCGCAACCCCTGGAACACCGCGCACACCCCGGGCGGCTCCTCCGGCGGATCGGCGGCGGCCGTCGCCGCCGGACTCGTCCCCGCCGCCCTCGGCTCGGACGGCGCCGGATCCGTGCGCATCCCCGCCGCGTGGACGCACCTCGTCGGCATCAAACCGCAGCGCGGGCGCATCTCGGTCCACCCGCACAGCGACGCCTTCCAGGGGCTCACCGTGAACGGCACCCTCGCCCGTACGGTCGCCGACGCGGCGCTGCTCCTGGACGCCGTCGCCGGAGCGCACCCCGAGGACTTCCACCGCCCGCCCGCCGTGCGCGCCGCCGACGCCGCCCGCCGCGACCCGGGACGGCTGCGCATCGCCCTCGCCTGGCGTCCCCCGCTCACGCTCACCGGCGCCGGACCGGACCCGGAGGTGCGCCGGGCCGTCGCCGCGCTCGCCGAGACCCTCGCCCGGCTCGGCCACCACGTCGAGGAGGCCCGCCCCCGGTACGGGCTGATCGGCCTCGCCTTCGTGCCCCGCGCCACCGCGGGCATCGCCGAATTCGCCGCACGCCACCCCGAACCGGCCCTGCTCGACCCGCGCACCCGCAGCGCCCTGCGGACCGGGACACGGCTGGGCGGGCGGGTGGTCCGGGCCGCCCGCGCCCGCGAAGTACGTCAGCACCGCAGGATCGGCGCTCTCTTCGACGCCTCCGGCTTCGACGTGCTGCTCACCCCGACCACGGCCGCGCCGCCGCCCCGGATCGGCGCCTTCGACCGCCTCAGCGCCTGGCGCACCGACCTCACGATGGCGGCCGCCTGCCCGTACGCCTGGCCGTGGAACGTCCTCGGCTGGCCCGGCGTGAACGTCCCGGCCGGCTTCACGCGCTCCGGCCTCCCGGTCGGCGCCCAGCTCCTGGGCCCCTCCCGCAGCGAGGAGCGGCTGATCGCGCTCGCCGCCCAACTGGAGGACGACCTGCGCTGGTACGAGCACCGGCCGCCGGCCTGACGGCCAGGGCTCATCCCCAGGCGGTCGGCTTCCGCCGGACGGCGACGGCTCACCCCCAGGCGGTCGGCTTCGGCCGGACGGCCACGGCTCACCCTCGGGCGGTCAGACCCGCCTCCACCCGTTCCACGGCCAGCATCGCGCCGAACGCGACCAGGTGGACCAGACAGTGATCGGTGAGCGGCGGCACCCGCCAGGCCTTCACGTCCTCGGACGTGATCCGGTACGGGGCCCGCGCCGCGAGCAGCGCCAGCCGGGCCCCCGGCCGCTCCGACCGGTCCGGCAGCCCGTCGCCGGTCAGCGGCAGCGGCGTGAACCCGTCCCAGGCCGCCACCGATTCCCGTACGAACGCGGCGTCCCGCTCGTCCAGCAGAGCGGCGCCCGCGTGGGCCGCCGACCGCAGGGCGCCGAAGGCCGCACCCACGGGGGTGCCCGCGGCCCAGGGCGGCCGCGGGCCCTCGGTCCGCAGCAGCGGAAGGCTCAGCCCCGGCTCCGGCCGGCCGCGCACCGCGCGGACCAGAACCTGCCCCGCCTCGCTGTCCAACAGCTCGGCCGGGTCCGCGCCACCGGACGCCGCCTCCTCGTCGATGAGGGCGGAGACGATCCGGTTGATGAAGTGGAACGCCAGGGCGGAGCCCACGAACTCCGGTGCGTCGGCTGCGGCGAAGGGCTGCGAACCCCTCATGTCCTGCCCCCAGGACAGCAGTCGCGCGTGGACCGGATCGGCCGGGCGCTCACCCCTGGCCAGCGATCCGGCCAGGTCCCGGTCGACACCCGCGTACAGCAGCAGGGTGTGCGCGCCCACGCAGAACGGGCAGCGGTTGGCCAGCGACACCCCGTACGTCACCAACTCCTTCTCCGTACGGGAGGCGTGGCCCGACAGCAGGGACTCCCGCATCAGGGCCCAGGCTCCCGCCATCAGATCGGGCGCGGCGGACAGAGCGACGAAGGGCAGAGCGCCTTCGATGCCGAAATCGCGGGTCACCTGGGCGTGGACGGCGGCGGCCGTTCCCGTCGTCCCGCCGGCGGGTTCGGGTGAGGTGAAGCGGAAAGGTGAGGTCATGCCCCGGATACTGGCGGTCGCGAGCGCTCCGGGGCATCGTACGGGGGGAGGCAGTCGGGACTGTTCCGCACCGACCGGCCGGACGCGCGGCTACTTCCCCGGGCGTAGTCCCCGGCCCCTCTCCGAGGAGGACGCGGCAGCCGCCGTACCGGCGTTAGGCTGCCGCACATGCAGGGGGACAGGGCACGACGGGCGTATCTGCTGGACGGGGCGCTCGCCGCCACCATCGCCGCGGCAGTCACCACGGCGGCCTGGGCGGCCTCCTCACCGAGCCCCCTCGACCTGCTGCTCATCGGGGCCGGTTCGCTCGCCCTGGCCGGACACCGCCGTGCCCCGCGGGCGGTCCTCGCGGTGACGACCCTGTGCCTCCTCGGGTACGTCGTCCCTGCCCAGCCCGGCAGTTGGGCGGCCTTGCCGGTCGTCGTCGCCGTCCACGCGGCGGCCCGCAGCGGGCACCGGGCGTACGCCATCGCGGCCGGGGCGCTCTTTCTGGGCGGGTACCTCGGTGTCCTGCTCGTCGCCGGGCCCGGCGCGGGGGAGACCGTCGAGCGGTCGCTGCTGCTGCTCGGCTGGTTCCTCTGCGCCTCAGTCACCGGACTGATCGACAAGAACTGGCAGGCCTATCTGCACCAGACGGAGCAGCGGGCGCTGGACGCCGAACGCACCAGGGAGGAGACGGCGTTGCGTCGGGCCGGCGAGGAACGCCTGCGCATCGCACGCGAGTTGCACGACTCGCTCACCCATTCCATCTCGATCGTGAAGCTCCAGGCGGGTGTCGCCGTCCACCTCGCCCACAAGCGCGGCGCCGCGGTCGACCCCGCCCTGCTCGCCATCCAGGAGGCGGGCGGAGAGGCCATGCGCGAACTGCGCGCCACACTGGAGGTCCTGCGCACGGACGGGCCGGAGGAGCCCTCGTCCCCGGGCGCGGGCCTGGCGCGCATCGGCGAGCTGACCGAACGCGCCCGGGCCGCGGGGATCACGCTGTCCGTCCGTACCGACGGCGACGCGCGCACCCTGCCCGAGGACGTCGACCGCACCGCGTACCGCATCGTCCAGGAGGCCCTGACCAACGTCGCCCGGCACGCGGGCCGGGCGAGCACCACCGTGCGGATCGGCTACACGGACCGGATCCTCACCGTCGCGGTCCTCGACGAGGGCCCGTGCGCGCCCGGCTCCACCATCACCCCGGGCACCGGACTCACCGGCATGCGCGAACGCGTCGCGGCCCTCGGCGGCACCCTGGTCGCGGCCCCTCGACCGGACGGCGGATTCGCCGTCCACGCGGAACTGCCGCTCACCCTTCCGCTGCCCCGCGCCGTGGGCGCCCGGTGAGCGCGCTCGGCCCCCTGCGCGTCGCGATCATCGACGACCAGGCACTGATGCGCGCCGGATTCCGGGCCCTGCTGGACGCCGAGGAAGACATCGAGGTCGTCGGAGAGGCCGCGGACGGCCGAGCCGGACTCGACCTCGTCCGTGAGCAGACGCCCGACGTGGTGCTCCTGGACATCACCATGCCCGTGATGACCGGGATCGAGGCCACCCGCGCGATCACCGCCGACCCCCTCCTGGCCCCCGTGCGCGTCGTCATCCTCACCAACTACGGACTCGACGCCTACGTCTTCGAGGCGCTGCGCGCCGGGGCCGCGGGTTTCCTCCTGAAGGACACCGAGCCGGCCGAGCTGCTCCGGGCGATCAGGGTCGCCGCCGCCGGCGACGCCCTCCTCTCGCCCGCGATCACCCGTCGGCTGATCGGCGAGTTCGTCGCCCGGCCTCCCGACCGCTCCACCGCACCCGGACTGGAGTCCCTCACCCGACGTGAGCGGGAGGTCACCGCGTTGGCCGCCCGCGGTCTCAGCAACGACGAGATAGCCGTCCACATGGTGGTCAGTCCCTTCACCGCCAAAACCCATGTGAGCCGCGCGATGATCAAGCTCGGCGCCCGCGACCGGGCCCAGCTCGTCGTCTTCGCCTATGAGTCCGGGCTGGTCGAGCCCCGGTCGCGGACCGGCGGGGGCCCGGCCCCGGCACACCGACGTGCCCACGGTGTGTGAAGCCGTGCGGGGGCCTTGTGGAGCCTGGCACGGTGAAGAGATATCTTGATGTCAAGCAATGTTGCAGACGTGGAGCGGAGCACCCGGTGACTGACTCGACCATCATCTATACGCACACCGACGAGGCCCCTGCCCTGGCGACCTACTCGTTCCTGCCCGTCGTCGAGGCCTACGCCTCGACCGCAGGCGTCACGGTCGAGCGCCGTGACATCTCCCTCGCGGGCCGGATCATCGCCAGTTTCCCGGAGCACCTCAAGGCCGAGCAGCGTATCGATGACGCTCTCGCCGAGCTCGGCGAGCTGGCCAGGACGCCCGGCGCGAACATCATCAAGCTGCCGAACATCTCGGCGTCGATCCCGCAGCTCAAGGCCGCCATCGCCGAGCTCCAGGAGCAGGGCTACGCGCTTCCGGACTACCCGGACGACCCGGGGACCGACGAGGCCAAGGACGTTCGCGCCCGGTACGACAAGGTCAAGGGCAGCGCCGTGAACCCGGTGCTGCGCGAGGGCAACTCCGACCGCCGCGCCCCCGCGTCCGTCAAGAACTACGCCAAGGCCCACCCGCACCGCATGGGCGCCTGGAGCGCCGACTCGAAGACGAACGTCGCCACGATGGGCGTCGACGACTTCCGCTCCACCGAGAAGTCCGCGGTTATCACCGAGGACGGCTCGCTCCGCATCGAGCTCCACGGCGACGACGGCACCACCACCGTGCTCCGCGAGTCCGTACCCGTCCTCAAGGGCGAGGTCGTCGACGCGGCCGTCATGCGCGTCGCCGCACTGCGCGAGTTCTTCACCGCGCAGGTCGCCCGCGCCAAGGCCGAGGGCGTGCTGTTCTCCGTGCACCTCAAGGCCACCATGATGAAGGTCTCCGACCCGATCATCTTCGGCCACGCGGTCCGCGCCTTCTTCCCGAACACCTTCGCCAAGTACGGCGACCAGCTCGCCGCGGCGGGCCTCACCCCGAACGACGGCCTGGGCGGCATCCTCAAGGGCCTGGACTCGCTGCCGGGCGTCGGCGCCGAGATCCAGGCGTCCTTCGAGGCCGAGCTCGCCGAGGGCCCCGCCCTCGCGATGGTCGACTCCGACAAGGGCATCACCAACCTGCACGTCCCCAGCGACGTCATCGTCGACGCCTCCATGCCCGCCATGATCCGCACCTCGGGTCACATGTGGGGCCCGGACGGCGACGAGGCCGACACCATCGCCGTCCTCCCGGACAGCAGCTACGCCGGTGTCTACCAGGTCGTCATCGACGACTGCCGCGCCAACGGCGCCTTCGACCCGGCCACCATGGGCTCCGTGCCCAACGTCGGGCTGATGGCGCAGAAGGCCGAGGAGTACGGCAGCCACGACAAGACCTTCGAGATCCCCGCCACCGGCACCGTGCGCGTCGTCGACGCGAGCGGCGCGGTCGTGCTGGAGCAGGCTGTCGGCGCCGGCGACATCTTCCGGATGTGCCAGACCAAGGACCTGCCGATCCAGGACTGGGTCAAGCTCGCCGTCACCCGCGCCCGCGCCACCGGCAACCCGGCCGTGTTCTGGCTGGACGAGACCCGCGCGCACGACGCCAACCTGATCGCCAAGGTCACCACGTACCTCGCCGACCACGACACCGACGGCCTGGACATCTCCATCAAGTCCCCGGTCGAGGCCACCGCCTTCTCCCTGGAGCGCATCCGCCGCGGCGAGGACACCATCTCCGTTACCGGCAACGTGCTCCGCGACTACCTCACCGACCTCTTCCCGATCCTGGAGCTCGGCACCAGCGCGAAGATGCTCTCCGTCGTCCCGCTGATGAACGGCGGCGGCCTCTTCGAGACCGGCGCGGGCGGCTCGGCCCCCAAGCACGTCCAGCAGCTCGTCAAGGAGAACTACCTCCGCTGGGACAGCCTGGGTGAGTTCCTGGCCCTCGCGGTCAGCTTCGAGCACCTGGCGACCACCACGGACAACGCGCGGGCGCAGGTCCTGGCCGACACCCTGGACCGGGCGACGGGCACCTTCCTCAACGAGGACAAGTCCCCGAGCCGTCGCCTCGGCGGTATCGACAACCGCGGCAGCCACTTCTACCTGGCTCTGTACTGGGCCCAGGAGCTGGCGCGGCAGACCGACGACGCGAAGCTCGCCGAGGCGTTCGCGCCGCTCGCCAAGACGCTGGCCGAGCAGGAGGAGACCATCGTCGCCGAGCTGATCGCGGTGCAGGGCTCCCCGGCCGAGATCGGCGGCTACTTCCAGCCCGACCCGGCCAAGGCCGAGGCGATCATGCGCCCGTCCGCCACGTTCAACCAGGCCATCGCGTCCCTCGCCTGACCTGAAGCGAGGCGGATCCGTCCGCCTCACCGTCCCGCCCCGGCAGGCCCCGTGCCTGCCGGGGCGGGGCGCGTTCGGAGCCCGTACGGGTGAAGGACCAATCCGCCGGGGCCGGGGCTCCGAATGACGACCGTGAGTATCACCCGGAAAGCCCTGACCCGCGGCGCGCTCGCCGCCCTGAGTGGACTGCTCGCGGGATTCGCCTCGCTGGCCGTCGCCGAGCTCGTCTCGGCGGCCGTCAGGCCCGAGGCGAGTCCGGTGACGGCGGTCGGCGGAGCGGCCATCGACCGGACGCCCGCCGGCGTGAAGGACTGGGCGATCCGGAACTTCGGCGAGGACGACAAGCTCGTCCTGCAACTCGGCATCGTCGTCACGCTCGCCCTCTTCGCCCTGGCCGTCGGCCTGTTGGCCCTGCGGCACCGGCGGGCCGGCTCCGCAGCCGTCCTGCTCTTCGGTGTGGTCGGCGCGGCGGCCGCCGTCAGCAGGCCGGACTCCACCGGCCTCGTGGACGGTCTGCCGTCCCTGCTGGGGGCGATCATCGGAGCCGCGCTGCTGTACGTCCTCATCGGCCGGCTCACCCGCCCGCACCGGAACACCGGCCATGAGCAGGAGCGCGCGCCGGACGACGAGCAGGACAGCGAACGGACCAACGAGCCTGAGCACGAGGCCGGTTGGGACCGGCGGGGCTTCGTGATCGCCGCCACCGCCGCGGCCGCCGCGTCCACGGCGGCCGGCGTCGTCGGCCGCGCGCTGAACAGCCGCAGCAGCCAGAACGCCGTCGCCTCCCGCGAGGCCGTGACGCTGCCGAAGCCGGCCTCGCCCGCGCAACCGATCCCGGCGGGCGCACAGCTCAGGGTCCGCGGCATCAGCCCCTTCACCACCCCCAACGAGTCCTTCTACCGGGTGGACACCGCCCTCGTGGTTCCCAAGGTCGACGCGAACTCCTGGCGGCTGCGCATCCACGGCAAGGGCGTACGCCGGGACCTGGAGTTCACCTACCAGGACCTGCTGGCGCGCCCCTTGATCGAACGCGAGATCACGCTCTGCTGCGTCTCCAACGAGGTCGGCGGACCCTACATCGGTCACGCGAAGTGGATCGGCGTGCGCCTGGCCGACCTGCTCAAGGAGGCGGGCGTCAAGCCGCCGTCCCGAGGCGGCGAGGCCGACCAGATCATCGCCCGCTCGGTGGACGGCATGACGCTCGGCACCCCCGTCGAGGACGTCATGGACGGCCGGGACGCGATGCTCGCCGTCGGCATGAACGGCGAACCGCTGCCCTTCGTCAACGGGTTCCCCGTCCGGATGCTCGTCCCCGGCCTGTACGGGTACGTCTCCGCCTGCAAGTGGATCGAGGACATCGAGCTCACCACGTTCGACGACTACGACGCCTACTGGGTGAAGCGCACGTGGGCGCGCGAGGCCCCGATCAAGACCCAGTCCCGGATCGACACTCCCAAGCCCTTCGGACGCCCGGAGGCCGGCACGGTGATGGTGGCCGGAGTGGCCTGGGCCCAGCACCGCGGCATCGAGAAGGTCGAGATCCGGGTGGACGACGGTCCCTGGCGGCCGGCGCAACTCGCCGAACAGGGCACCGTCGACACCTGGCGCCAGTGGTCCTACCCGTGGAAAGCGACCCCCGGTGGTCACACCCTGACCGTCCGTGCCACCGACGGCACCGGCGAGCTCCAGACCGAGGAGCGCACCAAGACCGTCCCCGACGGTGCGAGCGGCTGGCACTCCGTCGTGGTGACCGTCGAGTGACCGGCCGTCAGGGCCCTTCCGTGGTCGGGCCTTCGCTCTGCCTCACCGGCCGAAGACCCTCCCGAGCGCCGACGACAACCCCCCAACCGTCGGCGGAGACAGCCGGGCGCCCAGATACCCGTCCGGCCGCACCACGAACGCCGTCCCCTCCCCGGCCCCGTACTGACGCGCGAACTCACCGAGACCGTCCCGGTGGAAGGGGACCGGCGCCCCGGGGGCGGTCACGTCGGCGGGCAGAATCCAGCGTGTCTCCATCAGCCCGTGCGACAACTCCCTTGCCGCGGCGGCGAGATCGGATACCGTGTCGCCGGCCGGGTGGGTCCCGTACACCAACAGGACGTGCCCGCTCCCGCGCAGGACGTCGAACAGGCGCATCGGATACGCGGCGATGTCGCCCGTGAGGCCGCCGCAGTCCGGGGCCCGGTCCCCGGGGTACGGCACGCTCCGGTCGTCCGGGGGTTGCGGCGTCACCAGCGGGCTGTCCCGGTAGTCGATGAGCAACTGGGCCTCGCGCAGCAGCAGAGTCGCGGGGTCCCCCGGATCGGCCTGTACGCCCTCGGCGGCGTGCCGGACGGTCCGCCCGACGACCTCCTCGCCGACCGGACGGCGCTCGGCGTCGTAACCGGTGAGCACGTTCGGCCCCGCGGTGTTCCCGACCGCCAGTGCCAGCTTCCACGCCAGGTCGCAGGCGTCCTGGATCCCGGTGTTCATGCCCTGGGCGCCGGTCGGCGGGTGGATGTGCGCCGCGTCCCCGGCGACGAACACCCGGCCCAGGCCGTAGCGGTCCACCAGTCGGTGGCTGATCCGGAACACCGACGACCAGCGGAGCGCGGACGCCGTGACCGGTTCCGGGGCCAGCCGGTCCAGGACCTTCTGGATGTCGGCGAGGGTCGGCGCGGTGCCGCCCTCCAGCCCGTGGGCCACCCCGTCGCCGCCCGCCGCCCCGGACGCCTCCGCCTGCCGTGCGGCGGACAGCTCCGGCGGTACCAGCATCGACATCCGGTAGCGGCCCGTCCCCGGCAACGGGATGCAGACCAGGAGATCGTCGATCGCACCGTCGGCGCCCCGGTGCATGGAGCGCACCCCGTACCCGGGCGGCAGGCCCCAGCCCACCTCCACATCGGCGAGCATGTACTCCTCCGGGAACGCGCCGCCCTCGAAGGAGAGCCCGAGCCCCTTGCGGACCAGGCTGTGCGCCCCGTCGCACCCCACCAGGAACCGGGACCGGACCTCCTCCTCACCCCCGGACGACGTGGTCAGCCGGCTCGTCACCCCGCCGACGTCCTGGGCGAACGCCATCAGCTCGGTGGCACGCTCGATCACGGTGCCGAAACGCCCCAGGAACTCCTCCAGGACGCGTTCGGTCTCGTACTGCGGCAGCGCGGCGAAACCGTACGGCACCTCGGGTGGGAGGACCAGCTCGATCCGCCCCTCCGCCACGCGGTTCAGGTACGTCAGCTGTCCGCGCATCGGGACCGCCGCGTCCAGCACGTCCCGCACCAGGCCCATCCGGTCGAAGAGCTCCAGGGTCCGCGGCTGGACGCCCACCGCCTTGGCGTACGGCAACCGGGCCGGGAGGCGGTCCACGATGCGGCAGGAGACTCCCGATCGCCGCAGCTCGGCGGCGAGCGTCAGCCCGACCGGGCCGGCGCCCGCCACGAGTACGTCGGTCGATTCGCTGCGTGCCACCGGGGCCTCCCGCCGTGGGCCCCCCTGATTGCGCTTCCCTCCATCGTCCTGCCATCGGCCATCTCCGGCACCCGGGGCCCTCACGCCTCCGCGGGCGCGGGCGGCGGGGCCATCGCCCACCGGATCGTTTTGGTCAGGGCCCTCCCGGCGGGCCGTACACAGACCCTCTCGACCCTCGGCATCCGGGGCAGCCGGAGCTGTTCCCCGGCCCACGGCGGCAGGGCGGCCACGGCGTTGGCGGCGAGCACGGCGTACGGGGGACGGGCCGGCCAGGGCAGCGGTGGGTGTAGAAGAATGAAGCGGGCCGCGTCCAGGGCCTCCTGGGTGGCGCGCAGCTCGGGGCGGTAGGCGGCGATGCGTGTCGCCAGCTCCGCCCGGTCGCGGGGCGGGTCGGGGACGCCGAGGGCCTGGGCCACCGTCGCCATGTCGTCGATGTACCCGTCGCACCCGGCGCCGTCCAACGGCCTTGCCCCGTACCGCTGGTGGGCGCGCAGGAAGCTGTCCACCTCGGCGATGTGCACCCAGCACAACAGGTGCGGGTCGGCCGCGTGGTACGGCTCACCGGAGGACGCGACTCCGCGCACCCCCTCGTGCACGGACCGTACGCGGTCGACCGCCTCCTGGGCGTGCTCCGCCGTACCGAACGTGGTCACCGCCAGGAACGTGCTGGTCCGCTGGAGCCGCCCCCACGGGTCGCCCCGGAACCCCGAGTGGCCCGCGACGGCGGCCATGGCGAGGGGGTGCAGCGACTGGAGGAGCAGGGCCCGCAGCCCGCCGATGAACATGGACGCGTCCCCGTGCACCCGGCGCACCGGCCGGTCCGGGCCGAACCAGCGGGGGCCCGGGGTGCCATGGATCCGGGCCCGGTTCTCCGGTCCGGAGGGGCCCGCGACCCGGGCGAACAGGCTCCTGCCGAGCCGTTCCCGTACCCCGGATCCTGGCGCCGCCCTGTCCATGGGTCCCAGTATGCCGCGCGGACGTCTCGCGGGTCCGGGCTTCGCTACGGCACCCTGGCAGTCCACTCCGGCGTAGCGAACTTCGTCCGTACGAGCTCCTCCGCGCGCGCCAGCTCGTCGTCCGTCACGCTGCCCGCGGTGAGCCCGTGACGCCTGCGGAACGATTCGATCATGTGCTCGATGACGGTCTGGCGGGGGAGCCCGGTCTGCCGTCGCAGCGGGTCGACGCGCTTCTTCGCGGACCGGGTGCCCTTGTCGGACATCTTCTCCTTGCCGATCCGCAGCACCTCCAGCATCTTGTCGGCGTCGATGTCGTACGCCATGGTCACGTGGTGCAGCACGGCTCCCGGCCCGCCGTCCGGCCCGACCATCCGCTTCTGTGCGGCCCCGGCGATCTTGCCGACCTCGGTGGCGATGTCGTTGAGCGGCTGGTACCAGGCCTTGATGCCCATGTCCGCGAGGGCTTCGAGGACCCAGTCGTCCAGATAGGCGTAGCTGTCGGCGAACGACAGCCCGGAGACCAGTGACTGGGGGACGGCCAGCGAGTAGGTGATGGTGGAGCTGGGCTCGGCGAACATCGCGCCGCCGCCGGAGATCCGGCGTACGACGTTCACGCCGTGCCGTTCGACGCCCGCCGGGTCCACCTCGTTGCGCAGCGACTGGAAGCTGCCGATGATCACGGCGGGGGAGTCCCACTCCCAGACCCGCAGCGTCGGCGGCCGCAGGCCCGCCGCGACCTCGGCGGTGATGACCTCGTCCAGCGCCATGTGCAGCGCGGGCGACTGCGGGGCCTCGTGAATCAGCTGCCAGTCGTAGTCGCTCCACTCCGTGGCCTGCGCGAGCGCCCGGCGTACGGCGACGGCGACGCCCTCCGCGCTCAGCCCGAGCATCACCGTGGAGTCGGGCAGCGCCGCCTCGATCCGGGCGGCGAGCCCGGCCGTGTCGGTGTGGGCCGGGGCGCCCTCCAGTGCCGCGTCGATCGCCAGGATCGCCTCGTCGGGTTCGAGGAAGAAGTCTCCGGCGACGCGGACGTTCCGCAACGCCCCGCCCGCCACCTCCAGGTCCACCACGACCAGCTTCCCGCCGGGAACCTTGTACTCACCGTGCACAGCCATGCCTCCGCCCTCGGGTCCCGGCCCGTTGTGAGCCGGACACAAACGTCCATAACGCATGCTCGGGACCGGTTCATCCCGCCCACCCCTGGCATGATCGGCCGACATGAGCGACGCACCCCGCCACATCCTCGTCATCGGCATGGGCGCCGGCGACCCCGACCACCTGACGCTCGCCGCGGTGAAGGCCATGCGCCGGGCCGACGTCTTCTTCGTGCTGGGAAAGGGCAAGGAGAAGGACGCGCTGACCCGGCTGCGGCGGGACATCCTCGACGAACACCTCACCGGCCCCTACCGCGTCGTCGAGGCCGAGGACCCGTGGCGGGACCGCACCCAGCAGGACGCCGGGCGCTACACCTCGGCGGTGCACGACTGGCGCCACCGCCGCGCCGACATCTGCGAACGCCTGATCGTCGAGGAGCTCGCACCGGGACAGTGTGGAGCCTTCCTGGTGTGGGGCGACCCGTCCCTGTACGACAGCACCCTCGCGATCCTCGACGACATCCGAGGCCGCGGCACGGTGGAATTCGGCCACGAGGTGATCCCCGGCATCAGCAGCGTCTCCGCCCTCGCCGCCCGGCACCGCGTCACTCTGAACCGGGTCGGCCGCCCCATCCACATCACCCCCGGACGACGTCTCGCCCAGGGATTCCCCGAGGACTGCGACCTCGTCGTGATGCTCGACGGCCATGAGAGCTTCACGCATCTGACGGGCAGGGGGTGGTGGATCCACTGGGGCGCCTACATCGGGACCCCGGACGAGATCCTGGTCTCCGGCCCGCTCGACGAGGTGGCCGGCCGGATCAGCGGGCTGCGCGCGGAGGCCCGCGAACGGCACGGCTGGATCATGGACACCTATCTGCTGAGCCGAACGCCCGGCGCGGGCGGCGACTGACGGTCGATGACCGACGGGTCCACGTCGAGGCGCGGGCGGCGAGGGCCTCCGCACCTCGTCGTCGGACCGACAGGGGTGTCAGGGGTGTCAGCGCCGGGTCTCGTGCGCTCTGATCATGCCGAGCCCGTGCCCCAGGCTCGGGCATTCGGCGGTGAGGTCGTCGCCCCGCACCAGATAGTTGTGCACCCGGCCGTCGGCCGGTCGTTCGATCGCGCGATACAGCGTGCCGTTCACGGTGATCGTCCAGTCGTCGCCGTCCTGGGCCCACCCGACTGTCTTCTTCATCTGGCGTTTTCCGTTTCCTCGGTCGGCCTCGCCGCGGGTCGGCGGCCGTGTAGTGGGAAGAAGAACGGCTTGTGACGCTCGGTGGTTCCGCAGTCCCTACGCCATTCGGTTACATCTGTGTCACTGTCACGTCCAGTGGACGCGTCCGACCTGACTGGCGGTCAGCACGCGGCTGACGAACGGCCGAACGAGCGGAGAACGTGCGTGGCTCGGCGCGGTGTCCTGCCGCGACGGAGTCGACCCGGAGTCGGGGGGAGTACGCCGACCCGTGTCTCACGTCACCGTCCGAAGTGTGCACAACGGTGTGCGCGGGCCGGGCGTCCGCTTAGGCTGATCGGCGCAGCTGGTTCGCCCTGTCCGCCAGGCAGGGTGTCGTAAGAGGGAACCCGGTGGGAATCCGGGACTGCCCCGCAGCGGTGAGTGGGAACGACCGCCGTCATACGCACTGGGCCCGGCCGGGTCTGGGAAGCGACGGCCATTAGGTGTCTGCCCCGGCAGACGTGCCCGCGAGTCCGAAGACCTGCCCGTTGCCCGCACGCGACTGTTCGCGTGCGGAGATCTCGGTGACCTCGTGGGCGGGTCGGCGTAACCATCCGGCGGACGGACACGGTTCCCCGTGTCCCGGTCTCCGCCCGATGCGTCACCCCTTCGCGTCCGCGTCCCGTCCCGGGATCTGTCCCGCAGACACGCTCGCGAAGGAGAGTCACGTGACAGCGAAGCCCGCAGCCGCGGCAGCACGGGCCACCGTGTACGGCTACCCCCGCCAGGGTCGCAACCGTGAACTGAAGAAGGCCATCGAGGGCTACTGGAAGGGCCGCGTCGACGCTGACGCCCTCCGGGAGACCGCCGCCGAGCTCCGCAGGGGAACCTGGCAGCAGCTCGCCGAGGCCGGAGTCCACGAGGTGCCGACCGGTGATTTCTCGTACTACGACCACGTCCTGGACACCAGCGTCATGGTCGGTGCCGTCCCCGAGCGGCACCGTGAAGCCGTCGACGCCGACGCCCTCGACGGCTACTTCGCCATGGCCCGCGGTACGCAGGACGTCGCCCCGCTGGAGATGACGAAGTGGTTCGACACCAACTACCACTATCTGGTGGCTGAGTTGGGGCCCGACACGGTGTTCACCGCCGACTCCGCCAAGCAGGTCGCGGAGTTCCAGGAGGCACTCGCCCTCGGTCTGACGCCCCGGCCGGTGCTGGTCGGACCCATCACCTACCTCCTGCTCGCCAAGGCGGCCCCCGGGGTGGCGGCGGACTTCGAGCCGCTGACCCTGCTGGACCGGCTGCTGCCCGTGTACGCCGAGGTCCTCGCCGACCTGCGCGCGGCGGGCGCCACATGGGTGCAGCTCGACGAACCCGCACTCGTCCAGGACCGCACCCCGGGCGAGCTGAACGCCGCCGCCCGCGCCTACCGCGAGCTCGGCGGACTCGCCGACCGGCCCCAACTGCTGGTCGCCTCCTACTTCGGGCGGCTCGGCGAAGCGCTCGCGGTCCTGGCCAAGGCCCCCGTCGACGGGCTGGCCCTGGACTTCACCGAGTCCGGCGCGGGGAACCTCGACGACCTCGCGGCGGCCGGCGGACTGCCCGGCAAGCGCCTGGTCGCCGGTGTCGTGAACGGCCGCAACGTCTGGATCAACGACTACGAGAAGTCACTCGCCACCCTCGGCACCCTCCTCGGCCTCGCCGACCGGGTCGACGTCTCCGCCTCCTGCTCGCTGCTGCACGTCCCGCTGGACGCGGACGCCGAGCACGGAATCGACCCGGGGATCGCCCGCTGGCTCGCCTTCGCCCGGCAGAAGACCGAGGAGATCGTCGTCCTGGCCCGCGGACTGGGCGGCGGCACGGACACCATCGCGGCCGAACTCGCCGTCAACCGAGCCGATCTGGCCTCCCGCACCGACGCCGCGCTCACCCGCGACCCGGCCGTCCGCGCCCGCACGGCGGCCGTCACCGACGCGGACGGCCGCCGTTCCCAGCCGTACCCGGAACGTGCCGCCGCCCAACGCGCCCACCTCGGGCTGCCGCTGCTGCCGACGACCACCATCGGCTCGTTCCCGCAGACCACCGAAGTGCGCACCGCGCGCGCCGACCTGCGGGCGGGGCGGATCGACGAGGCCGGCTACGAGGAGCGCATCAAGGAGGAGATCCGCGAGGTCCTCTCCTTCCAGGAGAAGGCCGGATTGGACGTCCTGGTGCACGGCGAGCCCGAACGCAACGACATGGTCCAGTACTTCGCCGAGCAGCTCACCGGTTACCTCGCCACCCAGCACGGCTGGGTGCAGTCCTACGGCACCCGATACGTCCGGCCGCCGGTCCTCGCGGGCGACATCTCGCGCCCCGAGCCGATGACGGTGCGCTGGACGACGTACGCGCAGTCGCTGACCGCACGCCCCGTCAAGGGCATGCTCACCGGCCCGGTCACCATGCTCGCCTGGTCCTTCGTCCGCGACGACCAGCCGCTCGGCGACACCGCCCGCCAGGTGGCCCTCGCCCTGCGTGACGAGGTGAACGACCTGGAGGCGACCGGCACTTCGGTGATCCAGGTCGACGAGCCCGCGCTGCGCGAGACACTGCCGCTGCGGGCGGCCGGGCACGCCGCGTACCTGGAGTGGGCGACGGAGTCCTTCCGGCTCGCCACCTCCGGGGTGCGGCCGGACACCCAGATCCACACCCACATGTGCTACGCGGAGTTCGGCGACATCGTCCAGGCCATCGACGACCTCGACGCCGACGTCATCAGCCTGGAGGCGGCCCGCTCCCATATGCAGGTCGCCCGCGAACTGGCTGCCCACGGCTACCCCCGCGAGGCGGGACCCGGCGTCTACGACATCCACTCCCCGCGCGTCCCCAGCGCGGAGGAGGCGGCGGCCCTGTTGCGCAAGGGACTTGAGGCCATCCCCGCCGAGCGCCTGTGGGTGAACCCCGACTGCGGCCTGAAGACCCGCGGGTGGCCCGAGACCCGGGCCTCCCTGGAGAACCTGGTCGCCGCCGCGCGGGAGATCCGCGCGGAGCTGCCCACCGGAGCGGCGTGATCAAGGCCCGGTGCGGGAGCGGTCACCACCGCTCCCGCAGCGGGCCCTGCCCGTACGGCTCCGGAGAGGGCACCCTCGGCCGGGACCTGGCTCGACGTGGCTGCGCAGGCAGGCAGGGCGCCGCCGCACTCGCACCGGCATGGGCCGTCGGCTCCGTCCCGACTACGCTCGGGGGAACGGTAGTTCGGACGCCGGTGGATCGCCCCGTACGGCGGGAACGCATTCTTTGGCACGGCTGGAGTTAGGTTAGCCTAACCGGCGAATACCCGGTTGTGGATCTTTCCGTGACCGGTGCCGCCCCGCGCGCGGGGCGGCACACCCGCACGACCGCCGCGCACTCCGACCGAAGGACTTCGCCATGTTGCGTGCTCAGGGCCTGCCGTCCTGCGAACTCCCCGTGGAGCGTGGGGTGTGAGCGACGGTACGCAGCCGGCTCCCGGCCCGGTAGGTCCGCGGGAAGGTCTTGTCGCGGGCGGTGCGCACGGGCCAGGCCGGCTACGGGCCCTCACCGCGATCGTCCTGGACGCGCTGGAGAAGGCGGCCCCGGCCCGGGGCGGCCCGCTGCCCGCCGGAGGACCCGAGGCCGTGGCCCTGAACACCCTCGCCCTCTGCACCCCGGTCCTGCCGGAGGAGGGCATCGGACCCGAGGCCGCGCTCGGGGACCTGGTCCGCGCGGTCGCGGAAGGGGCCGCCGATCCGGCCGACCCCGTCTGCGTCGCCCATCTGCACTGCCCGCCGCTCGCCGTCGCCGTCGCGGCGGACCTGGCAGGGGCGGCCCTCAACCCCTCCATGGACTCCTGGGACCAGGCGCCCGCCGCCGGGGTGATCGAAGAGCTGACCACGTCCGCACTGGCCCGACTGGTCCACCCCTCGGCCCCCGCCCCCGACGCCCTCATCACCAGCGGCGGCACCGAGTCCAACCTGGTCGCCCTGCTCCTCGCCCGGGAGCGGGCAGCCCCCGGCACCCTCCGGGTGGTGACCGGTGCCAACGCCCACCACAGCGTCCACCGCGCCGCATGGATGCTCGGTCTGCCCGCCCCCGTGGTCGTGGCCTGCCGCGACGGCCGGATCGACCCGGCCGCCCTCGACGACGCCCTGGCCGCCCTCGCCGGAGCGCCGCTGCTGGTCGTCGCCACCGCGGGGACCACCGACGAGGGGCGCATCGACCCGCTGCCGGAGATCGCCCGCGTCGCCGAGCGGCACGCGGCCCAGCTCCACGTCGATGCCGCCTACGGCGGTCCGCTGCTGTTCAGCGAGCGGCTGGCCCCTCTGCTCGCGGGCCTGGAGCACGCCGCCTCCGTAACCTTCGACCTGCACAAACTCGGCTGGCAGCCGGTCGCCGCCGGAGTGCTGGCCGTCGCGGACACCACGATGCTCGCGCCGCTGTCCCTACGTGCCGACTACCTCAACGCCGACGACGACACCGAGGCTGGACTCCCGGATTTGCTGGGCCGCTCGATCCGCACCACCCGGCGCCCCGACGCCCTGAAGATGGCGGTCACCTTCCGGGCGCTCGGCCGCCGGGGGCTCGGCGAACTGGTGGAGCACTGCGTGCGTACGGCACAGGAGTTCGGCCGGGCCGTCGACGCCCGCCCCGCGTTGCGCCGCCGCCCCGGCGACATCGGGATCAGCACCGTACTGTTCCGCCCCGCGGTGGCCGACGCGCTGCCGGACGAGGCGGGCGACGCCGTGGTCGCCGCTGTCCGCCGTACCCTGCTCGCCGAGGGACGCGCCGTCCTCGGCCGTGCGGTGGCTGAAGACCGCGACGGCCGACGCCGCCTGTGGCTGAAGGCCACCCTGCTGCACCCGGACGCGGCGACCGCCGACCTGCTGCCCCTGCTCGACCTCGTCACGGCGGCGGCGGACCGTGCGGTGACCGAAGCCCGGCCGGCCGAAGATACCGATGCCCCCGGGGCGGAAAGGCTGTCGCCATGACGCTGACGACGCGCACGACGCGCCCGGGGCGGCCCCCCGCCGCCCCAGCGACCCCCGCCGGAGGAACCCGATGACGCCCGGACCGCGCACGCCTCCCCTCGACCTGCTGGGAGTGGGGGCAGGGCCCTTCAACCTCTCTCTCGCCGCGCTCGCCGACGGCGTCCCCGGGCTGCGCACCGTCTTCCACGAGCAGCGCGCCGCCTTCCACTGGCACCCCGGGCTGCTGATCGAGGGCGCAACGCTCCAAGTGCCCTTCCTGGCCGACCTGGTGAGCCTCGTCGAGCCCACCAGCCCCTGGTCCTACCTCAATTACCTCAAGATCCGCCGCAGGCTCTTCCCCTTCTACTTCGCCGAGCACTTTCACATCCACCGCTCCGAGTTCGACAACTATCTGCGCTGGGTGAGTACCGAGCTTCCCGCCACCCGCTTCGGCCACCGGGTCGACACGGTGGCCTGGGACCCCGGACAGGACGCGTTCGCCGTGGAGTTCACCCGGCTGGGACCCGACGGGGAGACGCTCACCACCGGGCTCGCCCATGCCCGCAACCTCGCCCTCGGCGTCGGCACGGCCCCCCACGTCCCCGAACCGCTGCGGGAGCTGGTCCGGGACCCGGCCGCGGTGGTGCTGCACTCCGCCGACTATCTCTCCCAGCGGAACCGGCTGCTGGCCGCCCACCACATCACCGTCGTCGGCTCGGGCCAGTCGGGCGCCGAGGTCCTGCTGGACCTGCTGCGGTCCCGGCCCGAGGGGGCGGAGGGGCTGACCTGGCTGGCCCGTACGCCGGCGTTCGCGCCCATGGAGTACAGCAAGATCGGCCTGGAGCAGTTCACCCCCGACTACACCCGCTACTTCCACGGGCTTCCGCAGGCGACCCGGGACCGGCTCCTGCCCCGTCAGTGGCAGCTGTACAAGGGTGTCAGCGGGGACACGCTCGGGGACATCCACGACGAGCTGTACCGGCGCAGCCTCGGCGGAAGCTGGCCCGACGTCACCCTCACCCCCGGCATCGAGGTCACCGGCGCTGCCGCCACCGGGGCGGGGCGCATCGAGCTGGGCGTCGAGCACCGGCAGCAGGAGGCGCGCGGCCGGCTCGTCACGGACGCCGTGGTCCTCGCCACCGGATACCGGGAGCGCCCCGTCGACACGCTGCTCGCCGCTCTCGACCCGTACATCGTCCGCGACGAGGCAGGGCGTCCACAGGTCGACGCGGCCCAACGGCTCGTTCTGGCACCGGAGACAACCGGTTCCGTCTTCGTGCAGAACGCCGAACGGCACACGCATGGCGTCGGCGCCCCGGACCTGGGCCTGGCCGCCTGGCGTTCGGCCGTCATCGTCAACGCGCTGACGGGCAAGGAGTTCTACCCGCTGCCCGAACGCACCGCCTTCACCACGTTCGGCCTCGGCGCGCAGGACCGTGACGACCGGGATCCCGCGTCACGTCCGGCCGAGGAACACCGGTGACGACGGTGCCGGAACGGCCGCGGGCCGCGCGGTGGGGTTCACCGTGCGGCCCGGGGCGGGGTGTTTGCCGGAGGGGTCAGCCCTTGCGGGTGTTGATCTCTTC